>CATKXE010000020.1 GCA_949840465.1 uncultured Lachnospiraceae bacterium
ATGAACCTGCGTAATCATGGAATCCCATCTGTGACAGCCAGCCGTCGCCCCATATCCAGTGCGCCTCGATGGGATAGATCAAAGCGGAGATCACCGCCGAATAAAAGCAATAGGATAAAAATTTCGTCCTCTCAGCCATCGCCCCCGATACGATCGTAGCCGTCGTCGCACAGAACACCAGATTAAATACAAAGTTGGACCAGTCAAATCCGCCGTAGTCTGTAAAAATATCAAAACCAGGTTTTCCGATCAGCCCCGCCAGATCTTCTCCCAGAAGAAGGCCGAAACCGATCAGGATAAACATCACCGTGCCGATACAGAAGTCCATCAGGTTCTTCATCAGGATATTGCCCGTATTCTTTGCTCTGGTGAATCCCGCCTCTACCATTGCGAATCCTGCCTGCATCCAGAATACCAGCGCGGCGCCGATTAAGAACCAGACGCCGAACAGTTCGCTGTTTACAGCGCTCATAATTTCTTCAGTCATAATGATACCTCCTTTTTTAGCAGCCAATTTGCATATATGCAGACAGCGGGGCCTGGTCTTTCTTTGAGAAAAGCACCCTTGCCCCGCCGCCTTATATATGAAAACTTTATGGGAAACCTGTTTCATTCCCTGTAAACAAAAAAAGAGGCTATGAACTTTTTCATAGCCTCCTCGCCTGACGGTATGTATCATACCACCGCTTTTTTTAATTGTCAATACTTTAACGCGCCCGAATTTCAGATTTATTTTCGATTTGTAAAAAGTATATAAAGTGCTGTCGTTTTTTTCTTTTATTTTTTCCAAATCTGACAGCCCTATTGCCGGGACAGATATTCTTCCAGAGTGAGATCCTTCTCCTTAATCTCCTTTGCCGCCTCTTTCCCTACATAGCGGTAATGCCATGGCTCAAACACAATCCCCGTAATCGCGGATTTCTCCGGTGGATAACGCAGGATAAAGCCGTATTTCCAGCAGTTCTCGGCCAGCCACCTGGCCTCCTCGGTCTCTGCCTGCTTATCGTCGAGCTCCCCGTACTTTGTAGACACAATATCCAGCGCAAGCCCGCTGGCATGCTCGCTGGTTCCCGGAACCGCCACGGATTTCTTCGTCTCCTCGTAGGCCTCCAAAGGGCTCTTCCCCTGATTGATCCAGTCAACCATCGTGGTATTGAAGACCTCCCACTGGCTCTCATAATCCCGGTATGCAGAACAGATATACATCTGCATCCCATCTCCTACCGCATCCTCAAGCATCTCGGAAAGTTCCGGCATGATTCTTGCATCCACAAACTTCCCCTCTACGGCTTCTGCAAGTTCCGGCCTATACTCCGTATCCAGAGGGCTCGACTCATTGATCAGCACGAGAGCCCACCCCTCCTCCTTTGAAGAAAGAATCTCTGAATTCTGATTCTCCCCCTTCTGTGTTGAGCCGCTTTTCAGTTCGCCGGAAAGCTGTTCATTCTTATCCTCCAATGTGGTGATCTGTTCTTTATATTTTTTCTCAAGCCCACCGATCCGGATCCGGTTTATCAATGACCCCAACAAAAAGCAGATGATGATTCCTGAGATGAATCCTACGATCAGAACCTTTTTTAACCGCTCCTCATATTTCTTCAAAAACCTCGCCTTATTATTATCTATACGCATATCGCCCTCCTGATAAGAAACCGTAGCCCCCTCTGGCTGCACAGCAGTTTTTCTCTCCCCTTCAGAACTGCCTGCGTAAATTCGGACGGTTTTGCCGCACGAATCTGTCTATGGCAGTGTTCCCTGCAATCGTTTCTTATAAATGCACCTGTATGATCCGGTCAATGGATGCATCCGTAGAACATACGGCTATACGGTACATGTCCTTTAAATCTTCCTTTCCGGACTCTTCATGAACCATGCATTCCCCCTCTGCATCGATTCCGGCAAGCTGTCCCTCTCTCAGTACAGCCTCCCTGTAATAATACGTCTCCTGAAATTGCTCCGGCTGCCGCACAAGAACCGGCGGACTGCCGAGCGCGATCTCAAAGGTATCCATTCCCAGCGCAAGCCCTTCTCTTGTTGCCTTGAGGAAACTCTCCTTCAACACCCAGTAGCGGTAAAAAAGTTCTCCCTGCCGCATCGCATCTTTCCCGCCTGCAATCCGCCCATACTCCGCCGGGCAGAAAAAACGTCCGGCAATCTTTAAGTCAGCGCGTCCCATCTTCTCAATATCACAGCCTACTCTGGGCTGCTCCTTTGTCTGCCCCATATAAACAGAACACAGCACATAGTCCCCTGAGTGGGAAAAATTATATGCTGCGTCCTCTGGTATTCCATATTCCTTTTTCATCCGCTCATATAAAGTCCACACTCCGATACTCTGCGCACGCGCCTGCTTTCCTCTCATGGGATCCGCCTTTTCCCTGCGGAATCCCGGAGCCTTACTGTAACACAGGTCAAAGTAAGCTTCTTCATACAGTGGAACAATGCTGGCTACCCATGTCCTGATCATATTCTATTCCCATTCTTCAAGCCCCATGAAATCCTTTCTTTCATGGATGATGCTTTCCTTATCCTTTCAAATACCGGACTTCAAACGTATCCACCGTGATCGGTTTGTTAAAAAGCGTCCCCTGGACAAAATCGCAGCCCATCTCCTTAAGCACATTCAGCTGATCCTGCGTCTCCACGCCGGCTGCCGATACATTGACTCCTAGCCTCTGGCAGACGTCAATCACAGCCTGCGACACGATCTGGCATCTCCGGTTGCCTACAATATTCGCAGTCAGGCTCTTATCCAGCTTCAACGCGTCAAACTGCATCACAGAGAGGATGCCGAAACTGGAATTTTTGGCGCCGAAACGATCCAGAAGAACTCGGATATTCGCTTTACGGATCTTATTGCTGGTCTCGGCCAGCATCTCCTGATTCATCTCCCCGCGGGTCTCGGATACCTCCACCTGCAGGTACTCGCAGGATACATGGTACTTTTCCACCAATTCCTGCATCTTTTCTGTGACATTCTGCCTGCAAAGGGTGGAACCGGAAAAATTGATGGAAATCGGAACCATAGGCAGATCCTCCATCTCCCAGCGCTGCAGTGTCTTACAGACTTCTTCAAACACATAAAGATCCAGATGATAGGAAAGCCTGGTCTCCTCCAGCAGAGTAAGGTAGCGCTCCGGGTTCATGATGCCCAGATCCTTGTGATGATACCTCACCAGCGCTTCTGCACCTGCAATCTCATTAGAATTAGCGTCCATAATCGGCATCAGGCAATAGATAAAATTCCCCGACTTAATATCATCCAGCAGATCCTGCTTGATGATCGGTTCATGATGCCCTTTTTTCAGGTTCTTATAATACTTCTTCTTCTCTTCCCGCATCATATTCTCGGCATCCGCCACAAGAATATCTACGTCGATATCAATCTTCTCCCAGGCATACCCCATGGTCACCAGGCCAAGGCTAATGTTGTCCAGCTTGTTATGCGCAGCCTGCACGCCCTTCATAAATTTTTCATAAGAAATATTCTCCACAATGGCCAGATATTCATCTCCGGTGAGACGGTATACATTGGCGCTGCGAAAGTATTCCTCAAGGATCTCCCCCACACGTACGACGACTTCATCCCCGTATTCTCTTCCGAACTCCTTGTTAAAGTTCTTAAGCCCGTTGATATCCACTGACAGCGCCCCTACAGACCTGAGTTCCTTCTGCTTCGCCGAAGCCAGATATGCCACAAAGCTGTTCCGGTTCAAAAGTCCTGTCAGATCGTCGTGATAACTGAGGTATTCCTGCTGTTTTTGGGTCTTGTGCAGGATAATCGTCTGGGAAATATAGGGCAGTACCGCCCGCATCAGAGACAACTCACAGCCGCCGCGGCGTACATTGACTACAGCCAATATGGCTGTGCGCCCTTCCTCCAACGGATGAAATACACTGTAGCATTCGTCCCGCGTATCTGTGATCTCGTGCTTCACCCAACGGGGCATATGCTCCGCATCCAGCATCTTGATCTGATCCCGCTGCCATGGGATGTTCTCCGCGCACCACTCATATATGGTTCCGATCTCATACTCGTCTTTTTCAATGTAGTACGTGTATTCCGCATCATAATAATCTCTTACCGTACTCAGCACATCGTTCATGATCTCAAGAATAGAACGCATCTTATTTTCACTCATAAACTACTCTCCCTTACCCCTGTAGGAACCATCCTGAAATATAACAGGCCGTTCCGTTACGCTCCCAAAGGATCAATTAATCCCCTGATCCTGATACCTGATCGGACGAAGTCCGCCTATCCCGAAAGGATATGAATACCGGATGCCCTTTGGGTACAGATCAAAAAACTTACTATACAAAGCATATTGTAGTATAATGAGTTTGAAATTGCAACCGAAATTCGAGAAAATCCGCGCGGAAATTTCCATACCGTATCCTAAAAAGTCACTTTTGGGGATATAATGCGGCAAAATTCCATAATTCATTCTGTGTTCGGCAGACCCGCGAGAAAAGTTCTCCAAAAAAGTTTTATTTTCTGTAAACCGGCCGATATTATATATATGAGAATTTAAGCGGAAGACCTGGCTGTATCATGAGGGGGACTCATGTGCGCTAAAACCAGTTCGCGAAGGAACATGACATATAGAGATTCTGCTATGGATTACAGAAAGGAGGTCCTTTATGAAGGTTACAATGAGAAACTACCAGCGTGCCGCCGCTGTCCCATATAAAAAGCAGGCTCCGTCTTTGCCGGAAGATCCTGAGGACAGAATGGATGCCGGGGCGCAGGCCGGGTTGAGCCTGAACGGTGATATCGACGCGAAAGCACCCGGTTCGGTCTGGAACCCGATGGAGAAAGAGGAACAGGAATCTTCCTTAAACGCTCTCTTAGAGCAGGCCAAAGAAAGTTCCAATTTTAAGATATCCACCTCCATGCCGGATGACTCGGTAGGGCAACTTGCAACCGAGCTTGCAAGGTCAGAGACGAGGATGGACGTGGTACAGGTGTCCTCCAAGGCAATGCGGGCGCTGGCAAACCTGAAGATGTCCTATGTACTCAGCGAGGGCAAAGAGAAGGAAAAGATTGCCCAGATGATCCGGCGCATGGAAAGGCTGACCAAGAAGATCCACAAAAAAATGCGCCACCTGAACAATGAAGAACAGTTGGAACTGCAAAGAAAGCGTGCTCAAAAAAAGCAGGAGCTGGAACGGGAATCTGAAATCCGCAGGGAACTCCGCCGCAGAAAGACCAAACGCCGCAGGGAAGAGCAGAACTATGCGTCCAGAGAGGTTGATGAAGACCGCAAACAGGCTTTGCAGGATATCATCTCCGCAATGTCTGCCGGTTTAGGAGGCTCTGCCTCCTCCTCCGAACTTGCTGCAATCGCAGCCGGCATAGGCAGCGCCGCCGCTTCCACGGTTTCTCCCGCTTCCGCGGCCGCAGGGGCGGACGCCTATACCGCTGTAATGGATGCTCCGGCGACGGACAGCGGGGCAGTTGACGTGGTTGTTTAGATCTCTGTGTTCGCGGGAATAAAAAGACAGCCCTTTGGCAGATCAATCTCTGCACAGGCTGTCTTTTTTACTCGGTTATTAATGCAATGCCGTACCCATTTGGCCAGAAACTTATTTTTCGATGTACTGGTTATCTGGTCACAATATCCACCGGGACATTGAAGATCTTCGCTACTTTCAGGATTGTATCAATATGCCTTCCCGTAGCTGCCGCGAAATGATGGGTTGGTCCGCATTCGCTCCACTGGTTCACAAATTCCCTTGCTCCGCAGGTAAAGCGTGTCCTCATGTTGGTATCGCCAAAAGACAGAATCTTGCCTTCCTCATTGACGCCCTCTGCCGCAATGAACTTGAAATGCCCGTCCCCGTCCTGTGTGATGGCAAGATACGTCACCGGCCCTGTATATGGATAGAACTGGGTCAGGTAACCGCCTCCTGTCTTTCCATGGAATACTTTTACGATCTTCATGGTGGGCTTCTTATCGGAAATATCTGCGTCCCCTGATCCGCTGTGTCCGATGATCGCAATATCGTCATTGAAATCAATCGAATACATCTCTGCAAGCTGTCCGGTGCCGGAGATCGTCTTTAAGATGCTCATTGCCATGGCAACCTTCATATCCCCTTCTACCGCGCAGGCAGTTCCCTGTTTGATGAGCATGGAAAATGCAGGAATCAGCATACTGTCAAGGACGCCGGCCTTGCCCTGAGCAAACCCGTCATAATGGGAAGCGACCAGGCCCAGTTTTTCATCCTTCACCCACTGTTCAAAAGCAACCACGTATTTTGCCATCTCCCACACTTCTTCAATGCTTCCGCCGCCTTCAATATCAAAGGTATCCAGAATATCCTGTGCCTTTGCGCGGATTGCGTCCTCGTCGGTTATATCGTCCGCGATGGCCCACATTTTCTCCCAATCAAACTGCTTGGTATACAGATGCATCCTTCTGTACAGGTTGGACTCATCAATATAGAGATCCATCATGCCCGGATAGGGCCTCCCGATCTGCGCGATATTGGTATCGCGGAATCTCCGTCTCACCTGTGCGGCACGGCACCAGTCTTCAATCTCTGCCTGAACGCCGGGATCGCCGCCCTCCACGACACCGGTGATCACCGCATGCCTCTTGCCGTATCTCTCAAGGTCTGCCACCATCTCGCCTACAGCGCCGCATGCATAGCCTTCACCCAGCCAGGATGCGATATCCGTATGGTCATAATCCAATGCCTTTAACTTCTGCACATTGACAAGCACCACCGGAACATCCAGATCCCGGACTGCCGGAAGCATATTGTAGGATGTGGCGTAGGTCAGAAGCTGCATAAATACCAGGTCAACGTCCGCCGCGCGGAACTGATCCCCGGCAGCCTGTGACTGCTCCTTTGTCGTCACCATTCCGCCGTCGACGATCTCCACCGTATCGGGAAGCGTCTTCTTAAACGCATCGTACTGCGCCTCAAATTCAGGCACCAGTGACGGGAACTGCGGCAGATATGCGCCTAAGGCTATGGAAAATACGCCAACTTTTGCTTTTGTCTCAACTAACATGTTAAACCCTCCTGTTTTATATGATTTCTTATATTACAACGCACCTCTCGCTTCGCCGGATGCAGCTGTAGTCTTGGACATTTCGATTGTTTTTATCCATAATATTTGATGTCAAACGACTGCCCGATGCAGGTCCGTGCCGCCGACAGGTCTGCAAACACGCCGTCCTGCAGCATCTGGACAGCCAGATTCCCAATGGCGGTGGCTTCCGTGGGGCCGGCGGATACTTTCTTGCCGGTATACTTCGCAGTCAGCTCATTGAGATATCCCGCATTGGCGCCGCCGCCTACCACATAGATCGTATCATATGTCCTGCCTGTGATGGCCTCGATCTCTTTGACCGTCTCGCCGTAGCAGTACGCAAGGCTGTTGTAGACTACTGCGGAGATCTCGCCCACCGTGTGGGGCACCGGCTGGTCTGTATTAGCGCAGAAATCCTGGACTGCCCTGATCATGCTCTGGGGCGCAAAGAAACAGTCGTCATTGCAGTCTACGATGGAAGTGATATTTTCTTTGGAAGCACGCTCGCAGATCTCTGCAAAAGAAAGATCCTCTTCAAATTCCTTCTTCACGGACTGGATCATCCACAGGCCCATAATATTCTTCAGAAAACGGAACCGGTGGTCATAGCCGCCTTCATTGGTGAAGTTGGCCTGCATGCTGGCCATGGAACAGTCCGCTTCCTTCCGCTCGATTCCCATAAGCGACCATGTACCGGAGCTGATGTAGATGGCATTGTCGTCGTTGGTGGGGACTGCCAGCACCGCGGAACCCGTATCATGGGTAGCCGGAAGCACAACCGTACAGTCAAAGCCCACTTCTTCCTGAATCTCTTTCGTGAAATTCCCTACAATCGTTCCCGGCATCGATACAGGACGGAACATTTTAGAATTGTATCCCAGCATCTCGATCAGCTCATAGTCCCAGTCATTGGTCTTTGGGCTTACCAACTGCGTGCTTGTGGCATTGGTATATTCCATCTTCTTTACGCCGGTCAGCAGAAAATCAAAATAATCCGGGATCATCAGCATGGTCTCTGCCTGTTCAAAATACTCCGGATGGGACTCTTTCACTGCCATAAGCTGATAGATCGTATTAAATATCTGCTTCTGGATCCCGGTCCTTGCATACAGGGCAGAGAGTGAAATCGTCTCATATACTTTTTCGTCCATCCCATTGGTGCGGCTGTCGCGATAACCTACGGTCCCGCCCACAACCCTGTCCTCTTTGTCAAGCAGGACGTAATCTACAGCCCATGTATCGATCCCCATGAAAGAAGGAACCTTACCCAGCTCTTTACACTTTTTCAGCCCGTTCTTAATCTCGGCAAACAAACGCTTTATATCCCAGCAAAGCGTTCCGTCCACATTCTCCATTCCGTTCGGGAAGCGGTAGATCTCTTCCAGAATCATCTTCCCGTCCACCACAGATGCCAGGATGTGGCGTCCGCTGGATGCCCCGATATCAATGGCTAAATAATACTTGTCCATTTTGTGCCTCCTTTATATTTTCTTAACTCTGTAAACATTATAGTTGGTAAAAGCGCACAAAAAAAGGTCTCTATTTACTTAAAAATAGGACCTTATTTGCACTTGCAGCAATTCTTTACATCTCTCCGCGGTATTCCCTGGGGCTGACCCCGTAGCGTTCCCTGAATTTCCTGTAAAAATAGCTTGTGTTGTCATATCCCACGGATTCGATGATATCCGCGACCGGAAGCCTGGTGCTGGACAGCAGATAGACGGCCTGGTTCATCCGCTTTGCCTGCAAAAGTTCTTTGTAAGTCTTCCCGGTCCGCTTCTTGATCTCCCTGCTTAACCAGTACACGTCGTAATTCATGATCTTTGCCAGTTCCGACAGGCTGCCGTCCTTATAATGCTCCTCGACGTAATTGAGTACATTCCCGATCAGTTCCGTATTAAACCGTGAGCTGCCTGTCTCCATTTTGTCCATATAGTTCAAAAGCTGCAGCAAAAGAAGCCCCATCGTGATCTGGTTGCAGCTCCTTTTATTTCCCATATTATAGAAAATGGTCCAGACCATGTTCTCCACCAGATTCTGGATCGGGAGGACGTCCGCCACATGAAAATACAGATACGAAGCCTGCTCATTTTTGCCGCAGAGCGTCCCCACCAGAAATTCCTTCAACGCATTTTCTTCCGCTCCCATCATGGAAAACGCCATGTTAAAAAACTCCGGCAGTATAATGAAATTGACCGCAATATCCTGTTCCCCTGCGGGCAGGATCTCCTGCTCGGAATTCTGGTTGAGGAACAAAAGGTCGCCAGGCTCTAAAATGACCTCGTTTCCGTCAATATAATGCGTGGTGGTTCCCTGACACATGTAGATGACCTCCACATAATTGTGCCTGTGCCTGGGGAACTTCACAAAACGGGTATGAGGGCGTACTTCGATCAGCTTCCCCCTTTGCAGAAGCTTCTCGCTGTCTACAATCAGCTCCTTTTTCTCCGTATAAATCTGCTGGTCGATTCCCTGACGGCCATCGAGGATGCTCTGTTCCTCCTCCGTGATGACCGACAATGCTTTTATCAAGTCCTGATGCATCTCCTGTACTCCCATTCATTCCCGCGAAGCAGCGAGCCGGACGGACATGTCTGCATATCCGTTTTCCGGCTGACGCAAAAGGCACCTATTTTAACCCTTTTTTGCGCCTGCCGCGCTCTGTGCCCGGGCTTCAAACGCCGCGGCAATCTCCTGCGTCAGCTCCATATACTCCTTCGCGCTCCGGCTGTTCTTCTTATATTCCATGATCGGGACGTGGTTGTCCTGAGACCATTCCACCCCGCTGTCCACACGGATATACGTATCAAATACCTTCACCCCGTCCAGTTCTTTCAGTGTATCCACAGTCTGCCGGAAATAACTTTTGCGCGTATCCACCTTCGTGATCACCACGCCGCCTGTCGCAAGCTTTGGCGCGATCTGCTTTACTTCCCCCAGAAACTCAAACATATTCGCCAGGCCGAACATTCCCCAGGGGCTGGATTCCACCGGGATGATCACCGCATCCGAGGCGCACAGGATATTCATCACCCACCCTCCCAGAGTAGGCGGCGCATCGATCAGTATATAATCGTATGTATTGGAGGAAACCACATTTGCCAGACATTTTTTCAGAATATATTCCCTCTGCCATTTTGTAAACAGTTCATATTCTATGGAGCACATCAAAGTAGAAGACGGGATCAGATCCAGATTGTCAAAAGCAGAACGCACGATAAAATCCGTCAGATCCGACTGCCTGCGGATTCCTTCATAGAGGTTCTTTTCACTGCGCGCAAATGCAAGCACCTGGTCTTCCTCAAAAAGGGAAAGTGAAAGATTCAGCTGCATATCCCCGTCCACCAAAAGGACTTTTTTCCCGAGAAGCGTAAGATCGAATCCCACGTTGGAACAGGTCGTGGATTTCCCGCTGCCCCCTTTATTGTTGGCAAAGCAAATGACTTTCGTGCCGCTCATTTCTGCCCCCTCCTTTTCCTTTCCTCTTTCCATTCCAAAGACGCCGGTGCATCCCCAAAATGCTTTCTCACCAGACGGCAGTATTCTTCAAAGGCAGGGACGTCCCGGAACTGATCCTGCAGAGATTCCATTACGCCTTTATAATACCAGCCGATGGCATGTTTGCTGTGCATACGGAACTGCATCCACAGACTTTCCCCCATAACCGGATAATCCCGGTCAATATCGCGCATATTGGACAGTTTGTCCGCCAGGGCGATCATCTGCAGCTCCCTTGATTCCGTCTTTAAACGCTGTATGGTCGCTCCTTTCCGCTCTTCCCACGTCCTGGATTTATCCTCGCTCTCTCCTGCCACCAGCGCTGCCACACGCTCTCCAAAACGTTGACGCAGAATCTCCCTCGTCACTCCTGCACAATCCTCAATCGTATCATGCAGGACAGCGGCGGACAGGATCTCTTCATCGGACGTCATCTCTGCGACGATTTCTGCCACCTCGATGGGGTGGACAATATATGGTTTTTTAGTTCCTTTACGTATCTGCCCCTTATGCGCTTCTGTCGCGAACTGAACTGCCTCGTCAAACATATCTGGCTCCTCCTTGTACTACTGCAATATTTCAAAATCGTCCTCTATCCCTTCTTTCAGTCTCGCTTTCTCCCTCTTACGGAACAGTCCATAGATGCATGGCACTACAAACAATGTCAAAATCGTCCCGTAGATCAGCCCGCCGATAGTCACGATGGCCATGGGCTGCACCATGTCCGCCCCGGAGCCTAACCCCATAGCCATGGTAGACAGGCCCAAAATGGTGGTCAGCGCCGTCATGACGATGGGACGCAGCCTTGTCCGCCCGGCTTCCACAAGAGCCTCCGTCACTCTCTCCCCCTGTGCAACGAGCTGGTTTGTATAATCAATAAATACGATTCCGTTATTTACGATAATCCCGGAAAGCATGACGAATCCGATCATGGCGATCACACTCATCAGGCTCCCGGAAATCAAAAGCCCTAAAAAGCCCCCGGTAAAGGCCAAAGGCACTGTGAACATGACGATAAACGGAGAACGCAGGGACTGGAACTGGGCCACCATGATCAGGTACATGAACACCACGGCCAGAGCCAGCATTTTTAACAGTTCCACCATGGTCTCCCGGATTGTCTCGTCCTCCCCTGTCATTTTTACCGTATATCCTTCCGGTATCTGGTATCGGTTCAGTTCTCTCTGGATCCTGTTGCTCACCAGGCTGACATTATCTCCCTCCGCAATCTCTGCGGTAACATTGACATACCGGCTCTGGGCGTCTCTGGAAATAGACTGCAGGCCTTCTCCTTCCGCAAAGCCTGCAATGTCCCGCAGCGCGACTTTTTCTGTCGTTCCATCTTCCTTCGAAACATCCAGCACCAGATTTTTGATATCCTCCCTTGTAAGTTCCTGATTCTTCTGCTCTTCCACTACGATTCCGATGGTCGCCGCGTCCATCTCAAGGCTGGTCGAAGAAGCCCGATCCTTTAGTTTTGCCGCCAGATTCTGATAAACCTGCGCCACGGTCAGGTTATGCGCAATCGCTTTCGCCTTATCCACCACGACCCGGAGTTCCCTGGTCACTTCCTCCATGCCGTCGGACACATTTTGGGTTCCTTCCACATCCGATACAATCCCTGCAATCTTTATGGCAAGCTCCCGCAGGGTATCCAGGTCATTCCCCTTGATCTGCACCGTAATCCCGGAACTGCCCAGCGCGCTCATATCCATATTGGACATGCTCACCTCTATCTCCAGCCCCTGCTCCCTGGCCGCCCTTTCTAATTCTTTCTGCAATGCCGGATCTGACATGGTCCTCTTTTCGGCAAGCAGTGCATAAAACTGCACGTCCGTAGTACTCGGCGAACCGCCCATGATGCCGGACGCGCCGGCCATCCCGCCCACATCTTCCACATCCGCAAGTTCTTTGATCTGTTCGGCAAATGCGTCTGCCGCCTGCGCGGTCTCTGCCAGCAAAGTCCCGTCCGGCGCCGACACGGTCATACTGATTTCCGTACTCTGCATGGACGGCATAAACTGGGTTCCTTTTGCCATAACCAGAACGCCGCTTAAGATAAACAATGCCAGCGCCCCCAGAAGCACCCCTGTCTTCCCTTTCAGCGCAATCCGCAGCGCCCTTTCATAGAGATCCTGAATTGCGAGGAACAGGCGGCTCTCTTTCTGCTGGTTCTTCCTCAAAAGCCCTGCCGACATCATGGGCACCAGGCTTAATGCCACCACAAGGCTTGCCAGCAGGGAATAGGCGATCGTCAGCCCCATATCTACGAACAACTGCCTGGCAATGCCCTCCGTAAATACAATGGGGAGAAATACACACACGGTTGTCAGCGTGGAAGCCGCAATCGCGCCCGCCACCTCCTTCGCCCCTTCAATGGCCGCCTTCCTGGCGGATGCGCCTTCATTTCGCATACGGTAGATATTTTCAATGACCACGATGGAGTTGTCCACCAGCATTCCCACGCCCAGCGCCAGTCCGGACAGTGAGATCACATTCATCGTCACCCCGCTGAAATACATCAGCACGATTGCCGTCAGGATACTGATCGGAATAGAGCATGCAATGACAAAGGTTGGCCGGATGTCCTTGAGGAACAGCAGCAAAATCAATATGGCCAGTGCTGCGCCGAATACCAGATTCTGCAGCACGGAACCAATGACCATATCGATATAGACCCCCTGATTCATCAATACCACCGTATGGAAGTCCGGGTTCTCTTTTTGGATCTGCTCCAAACGGGCCAGCACGCGGTCTGTGACCTCGCCTGTAGAATAGCCCGTCTGCTTCTGGATCTGGAACAGGATTCCGTTCTCTCCATTTAATTTAGCGTAAGTGTCCCCGGAATTATCCGTGCGTTCCACGTCCGCAATATCCGTAAGTTTGATGGGATTCATCCCTTCACGGTCTACAAGTACCAAATTCCTCAACTCTTCAAGCGAAGAAAATTTGTCTCCTACACGAATAAGATAATCGATTCCCTCCTCATCCACATAACCGGCGGGCATATTAAAATTCTGCGCCGCCAGCAGGGTCTGTACGGTCTCCCCGGTCAGCATGGCTTCCACATTGGCGCTTGCGCCGGCCGCATCTCTGGCCTTCTTTAATTCCTCTTCCTGCTCCTGTATGGCGGCCTCTCCCACCGCAAGCCGGGCAGATACCGTACTCATCTCCAGAGCCGCGGTAAGCTGTGCCGCGCTGAGCTGTGCTCTTGCCTGGGCCAATGTGATGGCTCCTGCGTTCAGCTGATCCTCCGCTTCCCTGATCAGCCCCTCCGCCGCATCCAGTTCTTCCTGTTTCTGCGTGATAATCTGTCTGTTGGCCGCCGCCTGAGTCAGCCCTTCATCGATGGCCGACATGGAAGCGTCATACTGATCCAGCAGCGCCAGCCGGGCCGCAAGCGTGGCCTGCGTAATCTGAAGCTCTGCAAGCTTTCGTACATCCGCGCTGTCCGGGCCGGTAATCTCTGGAAGCGTAATATCCGGCATGGCGCCCGGCCGGATAATCTCTGTGATATCGGACGGGGTGATGTTGGGCGGGATTATGTCCGTATTCCCGTTCTGGCCCGGCTGCAGAATATCCGCGCTTCCGTTTTGTCCGGGCAGGGCGGAAACGCTCCCTTCTCCTGTGGTTTCTCCGCCTTCAGACGGCGTCTGATTTCCGGAATCCGAACCGGGCGGTGTCTGCGTCCCTGCATTTCCCATCTGCTGCATCAGGGACGCCAGAATATCTTCCGCCGTTTTCTGCGCCTGCTCACTCATGGATGCCCGGAGCGCTTCGATCTCCCTTAGAACCTGCTGGTATTCCTGTTCAATCTCGTCTCTTTTGCCGTAAAACTCTTCCAGTTCCTGCTTCTGCCGGTTTAACGCCTGTTCGCTGGCGTCCAGCCCTGCCGCGGCGATCTGAAGCGTCGCTCTTCCTAACTCCAACTGGCTTTTCTTCTCATTGATTTCCAGTCTCCCCTGGATTAACGCCGCATCCCCCTCGGCCATCTGCTGCTCTGCACCGGAAAGCTGATCTGCTGCCGCGCCTGCGCCTGCTTCCATCTGGGCTTTTCCGCTTTCCACCTGAGATTTTGCATCGGCCAGAGCCTGCTCCGCCTCCTGAAACTGCCTGTCTAATTGATCCTGCACACTGGCGTCCACACTGCTGATCTTTGCTTTCTTAAGGGTAACCCTGACAGATTCCTCTACATCGCCGTACATGGAAACCGAAGCCACACCCTCCAGGCTTTCCAGTTCCGGCAGAACCTGTTCTTTAATCATCCGGGTCGTCTCAGCCGAATCCGCCCCTTCCATACTGACAGCCGGGATCATCACCGGCAGCATGGTAGGGTTCATCTTCATGATAATGGGGTTGCCCACCGTCTCCGGCCAGTAACCCTTAATCTGATCCAGACTTTCCCGCATCTCAATGGTGACAGAATCCATATTCGCAGTCTGCTCAAACTCCAGAATCACTGTCGACGCATTCTCCATGGAGGAAGAGCTGACGTTTTTGATATTGCTGATTGTGGCCATAGCCTGTTCCACCGGCCTGGTGACTGTTGCTTCCACTTCCTCAGGGCTTGCTCCCGGATAAGTGGTCATGACAACCGCGTAAGGCAGATTCATATCCGGCAGAAGATCTACCGTCATCTTGTCAAAAGACACAACCCCGAGAATCAGAACCAGTACCACCGCGACAACCACGGTATATGGCTTCTTCACACTGAATTTTGATAACATTGACATCCCTCTAATTCTGTTTATTTTTTACTAGAAATCAGATCTTCCCATATATTTCTTTGGGCACATATGCCCTGACGGCAATCCCCTCCGGGACATATTCCTCTTCCAGAAGCTGTCCCTGCTTACGGATTATCTGAATCTTTCCTGCGTCTGCAAAAGAGAAAATCCGTTCTACATAAATCTGGTCTTTCCGAATGGCCTCTGACAATATCGCCTTTAGTTCTTCCAATCCCTGCCCCGTTTTGGCCGAAGCCATCAGCGTATAATCTGCCCGGAAATCCCGGAATTTGTTTTCCTCCAAAAGCAGATCCTGCTTATTGAACAGCGTAATTACCGGTTTTCCTTCCACGCCGAGCTGCCGGAGTGTGTCATAGACCACATGCATTTGCATCTCCATCCGAGGGTTTGACGCGTCCACCACATGGATGATCATATCTGCATATTTTGCTTCTTCCAATGTACTTTTAAATGCCTCGATCAGATGATGTGGAAGCTTTCGGATAAATCCAACCGTATCCGTGAGAAGGATCTGCTGCTTCCCTTCCAGTTCCAGAGCCCGGGTGGTCGTATCCAATGTGGAAAACAGCATGGCGTCCTCCAAAATCCCCGCATTGGTCAACGCATTTTCAATACTGCTCTTTCCCGCGGAAGTGTAACCCACCAAAGCAGCTACTTTCTTATGAGATTTTTTTCTCTGGGTCCGGATTAATTCCCGGTGCTGTTCCACTTCTTTTAACTCCTTCTTCAAACGGCTGATTCTCTCTCTGATCAATCGCCGATCCATCTCCAGCTTTTTCTCTCCAGGCCCCCTTGTCCCGATCCCGCCGCCAAGACGGGAAAGAGAATGACCCAGCCCGGTAAGCCTCGCCGCCCGGTATCGAAGCTGCGCCAACTCCACCTGGATCTTCCCTTCGCTGGAAACAGCGTGCGCCGCAAAAATATCCAGTATCAGCAACGTCCTGTCAATGACCTTGCAGTCCAGTTCCTTCTGAAGGTGATTCAACTGCACTGCGGAAAGCTCATCATCACAGAGAATGCCGGTTGCATCCTGCTCCCAGAGCAGGTCTTTTAAATCCTCTATTTTCCCTTTTCCGATATAAGTGACCGGATGTACTGCCTCCCGGCTCTGGATCAGCCGCCCCGCGACTTTTGCACCCGCCGTTTTTGCAAGCGCTTCCAGCTCATCTAAAGATTCCTCCGCCGGTTCACTGTCATACATCTGGATCCCCACCAGAATATATTGCTCCTCTTCCTTTTTCAAATCATAGAATTCCATAAATCATCTCCGTCCATTTTATTCCCGTGAAGCAGCGGACCGGACGAAGTTTGCGTGTCCGTTTCGCGGCTGTATCGAGGAGCATAAACAAATGTCTTACAGCCCGCTATACCGGGTGATTTCCATAAGTTCTTCACTTCATGCGTACAATAAACACCGGAATCGGCGGATCATTCTTTCGGTTATAATAACTGCTAACAACCACCAGCCATTCCTCTGCATCCAATGTTTTTAAAAAGCGCAGCAGCGCGTCCTTCTCCTCGTATCCTGTATCGCCGCCGCTATAAATACACAGATTCATAATACCGCCGGGCTTTAAAAGATCCAGCCCCTGCCGAACCGCCTGGATACTCGTCTGCGGCCTGGTCGCAATCTGATGGCTGCCGCCGGGCAGATAGCCAAAATTAAAGACGATGGCAGATACCTGTTCCTTTATATAGTCTGCCATATGCTCATGCCCGTCTTCAATGAGGACTGCACGCTCCAGAAGCCCGGCATCTGAAAGCCTCTGCCGGGTATGCTTAAGCGCCTCTCTCTGGATATCAAAAGCATAGACCTTACCGCCGTTTCCCACCCTGCGGCACAAAAACTCCGTATCTCTTCCATTCCCCGCGGTGGCGTCCACACAGCTGTCATTTTCCGCGATGTGGCTCTGTAAAAGCCGATGGCAAACCTCTGTAATCTGATATGATTTTCTCATCTCTTCCGTCCCCTGTCTTTTGATGCATCTGACGCGCAGGCACACTCAGAGCCAGGCCGGTCATTCTGTAAACCCTTCTCCTCCAAAATGGTGTCATCGTGTGGAGAGGAATTCCGCCTCCTTCTGCGCCTCAACGTCATCTGGATATTCCGCACTGTATTGCGATATCGCCGCCCTGGCGCTTTCCCAATCCAGCTTTTTCTCATAACAGATAATCCGGTTCATTTTCATTTCCTGAATCACTTCACTGTAATCTACGGTCTGCTCCTTTTTTGTATCCTCCGACACCTCCATGCTGTTGGGCAGTTCGATACCCTGTTCATATGCGGCAAGCGCACCGTCATAATCTTCCAGCTTCATGGAACAGGCGCCGATCAGATTATAGATTGCCGGGGTTCTGAACGCTCCCGCATCCAGCGCCTTCTGAAGATTTGCCCGGGCGGCTTCATAGTCCTCCTGAGCATAATAAACCATCCCCAGGCCGCGGTAAGCCTCCGAGGCATCGCCGCCTTTTTTTTCCGCTTCTTCCACCGCCTCTTCAAAAGCTGCGGCGGCTTCCTCGTTCTTTCCCTTCTCCAATAATTCTGTCCCGCTCTTCACATGGTTTGTACAGGCCGCCAGCGAACATACGGCCACGGCAGCCAAAAGCAGGCTCCTCGCCTTTCTATTTTTCATGAGTACCAACTCCTTATTTTCCTCAATATTTTCCTGCCTTTCATCCCGGGAACTTCAATACCCACAGGGAATTGAAAAGAGTCATCAGCAGAACCGCCATATCTGCAATAATCGCATTGCGCATGGTGACATAACCCAAAAATGCCATTGCCAGAAGAATCGCTTTTATGAAGACCGCAAAATACAGATTCTGCCTGGCCACATGGACTGTCTCCCGGGAAATCCTGATGGCATTGATAATCCGTGACGGTTCGTCCTCCAGCAGGATAATATCCGCTGCCTCCAGCGCCGCGTCCGCCCCCAGACCGCCCATCGCAATCCCTACATCCGCACGTGCAAGCGCCAGGGCATCATTGATCCCGTCGCCAATAAACGCCAGTTTCTCCGATTCCAGCTGGCTGTCCATAAATTCCTCCATCTGCGCCGCCTTGTCCTCGGGCAGCTGCTCCGCGTAGGCAAATTCAATACCAAGCGTTTTTGCCACGTCATTTGCCACGGTCTGATTGTCCCCGGTAAAGATCATGGCTTCCAAATGGTGGTTCCGCAGCCAGTCAATGGTATATTTTGCATCCTCCCGAATCTTATCGGCAATCAGGACATATCCTACATACTGCATGCCATAGACCACATGCACGGCGGTGCCCACGCCTGAGGCCTGCCGGTAATCTGCCCCCATCTGCTCCATAAATCTGGAACTGCCCACAAACGCCCTCTTTCCGTCAATCACAGCCTCCATCCCAAAGCCAGGATGTTCTTTTATATCCCTGACCCTGGACATATAAATTCCTTTTCCATAAGCGTCCCGCAGGGACAGGGCGACCGGATGATTGGAATAGGCTTCCGCGCAGGCCGCAATCTCCAGCAAACGCGCTGCCGAAATCCCTTTGGGGCAGATTTCTTTTACGCCAAAAACCCCTTCTGTGAGAGTGCCTGTCTTATCAAAAATAAAGGTCTCTGTACGTGACAATCGTTCCAGATAGTTGCCCCCCTTGATCAGGATCCCCTGTTTGGAAGCAGCCCCTATCCCTCCAAAAAATGCAAGCGGCACTGATACCATCAATCCGCAGGGACATGCCGCCACGAGAAAAACCAATCCCCGATACATCCATGTCTCAGGATCCTGAGACTGGGACATCATGGGCGGAAGAATCATGGTCAGGATTCCCATAAGCGTCACGGCGGCGCTATAAAGGCGTATGAACCTATCCGCATCATTCTCAGACTCGCTTTTGTGCCCTGCCGCATCCTCCACCATCTTCAGGATCCTGCATGCGGTGGATTCCTCATACACTTTGGACACCTTTGCTTCGAGAACGCCGCCCTGATTCACGCTCCCGCCGTACACCTTACTTCCCATGCCCACACTCCTGGGACGAAATTCCCCGGTCAGCGCCTTTTCATCCACCGTGCCGAATCCATGTATAATGACCCCGTCCACAGGAATCTTCTCTCCCGGCCGTATGACAACCGTATCGCCCGGCCTCAGTTCCTCCGGATCTACCGTCTCTTCTCCAATCCCCATTCTCCGGTTCGCAAAAGAAGGGCGGATATCCATATACTTTGCAATAGAACGCTTTGTATGGTCCAGTGAAACCGCCTCAGCCAGCTTTCCAATATGAAAAAAAAGCATTGCCCCGACCGCTTCCGGATACCGCTCTACCGCAAAAGCTCCGCCGGATGCAATCAGCATGAGGAGATTTTCATCAAAAAACTTCCAATGCCGCAGTTTTTTCAGGAACTGCCAGCAAGTATCCGCTGCAAGCACCGCATATGCCAGTAAAAAGATTGCCAGCTCCGCCTGATCGCTCACTGTGAAATTCCAGTATTCATATTTTGCCGCGGCTAAAACTCCAATATAGACAGCGGCTCCTGCTGCAAGCTCGAAGAACTTAATCTTGACTTCCTTCGCCATCTTCGCTACCTCGTATGACTTCAGGCACCTACGGGCCATCCTGAAAGAATCTGCATCGCCGCCATATACAGTCCCCTGGGGCTGTACTTTAAGCCGTTGTGGCCCCTCTCCCTCAATCCTCTGCTATTCCCGGATATGCTCCATCCCCTGATTCATGATCGTTTTTATATGCCCGTCCGCCAGAGAATAGAATACGGTCTTCCCTTCCCGGCGGTTGGCCACCAGCTTCATCTGCTTTAGCACACGGAGCTGGTGGGATATGGCGGACTGTGTCATATCTAATGTCTGCGCCAGGTCGCAGACGCACATCTCCCCCTGAAGCAGGATACACAGGATTCGGATTCTTGTCGAATCTCCGAACACTTTAAAAAAATCTGCCAGCTCCTGCAGTTCCTCCACAGCCGGCATATGCTCCCTGACGTCCTTCACAATCTCATCATGGACATGCACATAATCACAATGCTCCACTTCTATTTTTTCCATATCAATCTCCTTCCTATGTCTCCCATGCCTGCCAGTCCTGCGAGAGCTATTACTGTCCATGGCACGGATGCGAACAGCAACGAAGAGATTCTCACCTGAATTTACCAGATTTTATTATACGTGAAATCCACAAACGGGTCAAGGAAACACGGGGGGTAAATTAAAATTTAAAAAGCAAAAGGTGCAAAGCCCTTTATAAAATACAGGCTTTACACCTTTCAAAATTACAGTGATTCTACCGTCACTCTTTTATAGAGTCAATCTCTGTCAGATGAATGCCAGAAGCTCTCAGAACCACTTTCAATGCCATTCTATTCCGTTTAAAACGTGGACGCACCGCAGCGCGCCCACTGAGCGGAAGGTTATATTTTTTTATAGAGAATACGGACAGAGTTCAGGATACAAAGCATCGCTACGCCTGTGTCTGCGAAAACAGCCATCCACATGTTCGCAAGGCCTGCCAGGCCCAGCGCCATCACGGCTGCTTTGACCACCAGTGCAAAAATCACATTCTGCTTTGCGATTTTTCCGGTTGTCCCTGCAATCAGCAGGGCCTGCGGAATGGCGCTCACCGCAGAATTCATAAATACTACATCCGCCGCCTCAATCGCCGCATCCGCACCGCTTCCCATTGCCGCGCCTACATCCGCGCCGGCCAATACAGGCGCGTCGTTGATTCCGTCGCCTACAAACATGACGCCGCCGTGCGCGCTGCGGATCCGGACTAATTCTTCCAGCTTCTGTTCCGGAAGCAGCTTTGCATGAACCTCGTCAATCCCTGTCGCCTCCGCCACTGCCCGGGCGCTCTCTTGGGCGTCCCCGGTCAGCATGGCGGTTACGACGCCCTGGCGCTTCATAGCAAAAACGGCTGTCTTTGCGTCTGCTTTCACCGTATCCGCAATGACCAGGCAGCCCGCATAATTCCCATTCACTGCCAGAAGCACTTCCGTCCCGTAATTTTCTGTGCGGCAGCCGTTTAAGTTTACTCCCGCATCCGACAGAAGCGCTTTGCTGCCGCAGAGCAGAATCCCGTCTTCCGCCTCTGCTTCCACGCCTTTTCCCGCAATTTCTTTTACCGAATGGAGCCGTTCCAAAATAACCCCCCGCTCTTTTGCCGCCGTCACAATACTGACTGCGATCGGATGGGTGGAACTTCCCTCGCATGCCCCGGCCATGGCAAGAACCTGCCCTTCTGTAAATCCCGGCGCCGGAATGATTTTCTGAAGGACAAAATTTCCTTCTGTTACGGTTCCCGTCTTATCCATTACAACGGCCTTCACATTCTGAAGCGCTTCAATCGCCACGCCGCCCTTAAACAAAATCCCCAGCTTCGAACCGGCTCCGATCCCTGAGAAAAATGCCAAAGGCACGCTCAATACCAACGCGCACGGGCAGCTGATCACGAGAAAAGTCAATGCCGTATAAACCCAATACTCCCAATCCCCTGTAAACAGAGACGGGATGATTGCCGTCGCTGACGCCAATCCCACTACCACAGGAGTATAGACTCTGGAAAAACGCGTAATAAAACGGTCGATCTTCGGCTTGCTTGCAGCGGCATTTTCCACGGAATTCAAAATCCTGGTCACCATGGAATCTTCCAGAGCTTTTTCCACCCGGATCTTCAAAAGGCCGGAGGTATTCACACAGCCTGATATCACACTGTGGCCGGCGCCCGCCGCCACTGGAACCGGCTCCCCCGTCACCGGAGAGGTATCAATGCGGCTCTGGCCTTCGGTAATCGTTCCGTCCAGCGGAATCCGGTCGCCGGGACGCACCAGAAGGATGTCTCCCGGTCTGGCCTGTTCTGCGGGAACAACCTCCACGTCTTCGCCCTGCACCAGATTCACCACCTCCGGCCGCATATCTACCGCATCCATGATCTGGCTTCTGCTGCGCGCAACCGCAATGTCCTCGAACAGCTCGCCGATGCGGTAGAAGAGCATGACCCCTACTGCCTCGGTAAAATCCTGTATGGCGAATGCCCCCAATGTGGCTATGCTCATCAGGAAATTTTCATCAAATACATGTCCCTTTGTGAGATTTTTCCCCGCTGTCAAAAGGACATGCCTTCCCAGTACAAGATATGCGATCACCAGCATCACGGCAGAGGCGGCAGAAGAATAGCGTTCCGTCACGATCCCTGCTGCCATGAGCGCCGCTCCAACGCCCAATTCCCGGATATCTTTGCGGGTTTCATGAGCCTTTTCCTTCTCCAGCGCTTTCCGCTCAGACGCACCCTGCCTGGATTCCTGCTTTGTTACCACAACCTCCTCTTCAATGGAGGAGCAGATCTCTTGAAATACCGGTAGCAGTTCTTCATTGGTATTCGCCACAATCTGCAGCTGCTTCGTGGCATAGGTTAAATTCGCAAAATCTACCTGAGGAAGTTCCTGAATCTTACGCTCCATCTTTGCCGCACAGTTGGCGCAGCCCAGATTCTCAAGAATGTATATCTGCTTTTTCACATTGTCAAACGCATGGTTTACCGGGCGCTGTTCCACAGGTTCGTGACGGTGGTCCTCGTGGCCGTGTTCATGGCCGCAGCCGCAGGCCTCTCCATGATGATGGTGATGCCCTTCATGCCCGTGCCCATGGCCGCAGCCGCAGGCCTCTCCATGATGGTGATGCTCATGGATCTCTTCATGGCTGTGGCTGACACTTTCTCCGTGTTGAGGATTTCTCCTGTCCTTCTCTGACATCCTTTTATTATGAATCACTAATTCTCCCATAATATCCCTCCTGATCCTGTCGCAAACATATGAATAACTGTTCATATGTTCATATAACCACAAAACAGGAGAATTGTCAATAGGGATATGCAAAAAAACTGTCCCCCTGCCGCAGCACGGACTCTTTGCACGGTCACTCTATCATATAAAAGGCGCTTTTATCCCATGCCCGGTGGGGCACGGAACAAAAGCGCCTTTTGACTGTTCTTGTAGTCGAATCCCCGCGGCAGCCGCCAAATGGACATACAAAAACATGTCCTCCCGGCTCGTTGCCTGGCGGGTATAAAATTGTAACCTGATCTATCTCTGATTTTCCATGCAACATTCATCGCAAAGCTTCATACATGATGAAAATATCCTCCGCAGGCCGTATGGGATGTAAGAATCCCAGCCTCCCATGCTGTCGGACAGATATCTTTCTGTTATCTCTTACTGCAGCTTCATCGGATTGATCTTGATGCCAGGCCCCATTGTGGAGGTGATCGTCACGCTCTTCAGGAACTGGCCCTTTACTGCTGCAGGCCTTGCTTTAATAATTGCATCAACAAGCGTCTGGAAGTTGTCCGCTAACTGTTCTTCGGTAAAGGAAGCCTTACCGATCGGCACATGGATAATGTTTGTTTTGTCCAATCTGTACTCAATTTTACCTGCTTTGATATCGTTGATTGCCTTTGTCACGTCCATTGTAACCGTACCGGCCTTGGGGTTCGGCATAAGGCCCTTTGGTCCGAGTACACGTCCGAGACGTCCCACAACGCCCATCATATCCGGGGTAGCAACTACAACGTCAAAATCAAGCCAGCCTTCATTCTGGATCTTCGGAACCAGTTCCTGCCCGCCGACGAAATCAGCGCCCGCCGCCTGAGCTTCATCTGCCTTTGCGTCCTTTGCAAATACAAGGATCCGGACTGTCTTACCCGTTCCATGAGGCAGAACAACCGCGCCACGGATCTGCTGGTCAGCATGACGGCCGTCACATCCGGTCCTGATATGAGCTTCGATTGTCTCGTCAAATTTTGCTACTGCTGCTTTCTTTACTAAAGAGATGGCTTCTGCCTTATCGTAAAGATTTCCTCTCTGGATCTGTTTTGCAGCTTCGATATATTTCTTTCCTCGTTTCATTCTAAATAACCTCCTTGTGGTATTCGCGGGACTATAACCCCTCCCACTGCTTTCTTCTTCGTTACTTCTGCCGGGACAGCGTCTTTTCCGGGAATCTGTTTTTTGTACATATCATCCCTTTCCGGCTTTGCCGCCCCATGCCCTGCAGGATATATGCTTACCCTTCTACGGTAACCCCCATAGAACGGCAGGTTCCTTCTACCATGCTCATCGCTGCCTCCAAAGATGCTGCGTTCAGATCCGGCATCTTGGTCTTTGCAATCTCTTCTACCTGGGCTTTTGTGATCTTAGCAACCTTGGTCTTGTTCGGAACGCCGGAACCAGACTTAATATTACATGCCTTCTTAATCAGGACTGCCGCCGGAGGCGTCTTTGTAACGAAGCTAAAGCTCCTGTCACTGTAAACCGTGATGACAACCGGAATCACCAGATCTCCCTGATCTGCTGTCCTTGCGTTGAACTGCTTTGTAAATTCAACGATATTCACGCCGTGCTGTCCAAGCGCAGGTCCTACCGGTGGCGCCGGAGTCGCCTTGCCTGCCGGAATCTGTAACTTAATATAACCTTCTACTTTTTTTGCCATTTTTCCTTACCTCCTTGTGGTATTGGCGGGATCAAATCCCTCCCACTTTCTAATCCATCTTCTTGACTTCTGAAAAGCTGAGTTCAACCGGTGTCTCACGGCCAAACAATTCTACATTGATCGACAGGTTCTCCTTCTGTTCGTTCACAGTCTGCACAACGCCTACCGTGCCTTCCCATGCGCCGCTTAACACAACCACGGTATCGCCTTCTGCAAAGCTAACCTTCACTTCCTGACGGATTCCGAACCTCTCCATCTCCTCTTCCTCGAGAGGAACCGGCTTGGAACCCGGCCCTACGAACCCGGTCACGCCTCTTGTGTTGCGGACAACATACCATGTGTCGTCGTTCATAAACATGTGAATCATCACATAACCCGGAAACAGTTTCTTCATACTCACCTTCTGGACGCCGTTCTTTTGTTCGATCACTTCCTCCAAAGGAACCCTTACTTCCAGAATCTGGTCTTCCAGATGGCGGTTTTCGATTGTTTTGTCAATGTTTGCTTTTACTTTGTTCTCATACCCGGAATAGGTATGGACTACATACCATCTTGCCTCTGACATAAAATCACCTTTCTTATACCCGTGAGCCAAATGACCTGCCAAAAGATTCCCATTTCTAAAAAGCGCAGCACATCATCCGGCAAATTAAGTATGCTCCTGAGTATAAATGCAGTTTCCTACCTTACCAAAAGGTCAATCCCATATTTCATGGCCGCGTCGATCACGGAAATGATCGCCCCCAGTAATACGGAAACCGTCACGACTGCCGTTGTCTGCCTGACAAGCGCGTTCTTATCCGGCCAGATGACCTTCTTAAATTCTGCCTGAAGTCCTTTGAACCAGCTTTTCTTCTGCTTCTGCGTCTTTTCTGTCTTTCCGCTCATATCATCCACCCTCCCAAACGACTACTTCGTCTCTTTGTGCAGTGTGTGTGATCTACAGAACTTGCAGTACTTTTTGGTCTCCATACGTTCCGGATGAGTTTTTTTGTCTTTGGTCATGTTGTAATTGCGGTTCTTGCATTCCGTACATTCCAATGTGATTCTTGTGCGCACAACTTCCACCTCGCTTTTTGTTAGAGTACCTCTGGAAATGCGGCTGCAAAGACAGGTGCGCCGCGCTTCCCAACGGATTCTCGTCTACTTCACTACATGTTGCTGATGGTTGCGAAGCCATCAATTTTAGGCATAAAAAAAAGACCTACTTCCATTCGCAGAAAAATTGTAACATAGGGCGCGTATGGAAGTCAAGTCTTTTTATGATGAAAATGTTACGAGTCGGCAGATGGGGGATCTATCTTAAACGATTTCCATGAAGGTCAGCTTTCCTCCACATTCCTCACAAATCCAATATATGTGGCTGCAAAGTAAACGGCGTAGATTCCGAAAAACAATGCGCAGGTGATTCCAAAATACTGGAATATGGAAGTCCGCACTCCGGTCGCATCCACAAACTTCACACTGATGTACAGCGAGATGATCCCGCTGATTACCGCGGCGAACAGAGCAGGGCAAAGGAAATACATGAAAAGCTGTTTCCCCACCACGCCTGTAACAGTCCTTTTCTTCATCCCGATCTTTTGCAATACGCCGTAACGGAACTTATATTTTGCCGAATCGCTAAGCTGCTGCACGCTGAGTACGGTCAATGCCACGCACAGGAACACAAGCCCGATATAAACCAAAGGAAATATGATGGAAGACAGCATATATTTCACTTCGGGTATGATATTGTCGCGAACCAGATATTTTGCATAATAGACCACCATCGTATCTGTCCCGCTGCCTGTGCTGTGATGAGAAATCTCCGCATGCCCCGCCATATCCAGCATCTCTTCTTCTGACAGTTCTGCCAGCCCGTCCAGACGTTCTCCCAGATCCTCCGGCGCCTCTCCTTCCAGATCTGCCGCCAGTTCGGAATAGAATACTTCCATGGCGTCTGTCTCGCTGTCCGGCACCACGAGCACATAATCCGCCCCGTTATGCCCGTCCAGTGAAAACGATTCTGTGCGATATCCCGCGCAGTGAAGCTCCCCGTCTTTTCCCTGTATGGAAAGTTCTTTGGAAAAATCCCCGGTATCCCGGTAAATCCTTTCTTTTATATGGAGTAGATATTCCCCTTCTTTTAAAGAAACAGGCGTATAGCCCAGCATTTCGCGAAGATGGTTATATACGGACAGGCTCATATACGTATCATATTTCCCGTACCAGTTTCCCCCTCCGCTTGATTCCTCGATGTTTTCCATCTTCGGCGTGCCGTCCGCGTTGCGGAACCTCTCTCCAAACACTTGCAGATGCGTGTACATCCAGACATTCACCTGATTGGTCCCGTTCTGGTAAATCCGATATGTGAAAGCCTCATCCACCGCGGCCTGCTGCTCCAGGAGCTCCAGTTCCCTGGCAAAATCCTCGTCTTTTTCCCCGCTGAATATCTGTACATCAAAGGGAAATTTTCCTTCCAGTATCTGGTTCTGGTAATCATTGAACATGAAGGCCGCCGTACATCCAAGGAATGCAATCGTAAAAAGCGCGGTCAATGTCCCCATGGTAAATTGCATGGTCCTGACTTTTGAAGAAAACTGCCTAAGAAGGAACAGGTTTTCCCCTCTGTAAACTGCATTTCCCTTTCTTCTCACATAGCAGACAATAAAAGAAGACAGCCCCATATAAAACAGGTAGATTACCAGCACCAGTCCCACCAGATAACAGATAACCGTCCCGCCGTTCCATTCCTTTCCAAAAAACAGCCAGAGCCCAAATACACCCAGAAACAGGACGGACATCGGGAACAGCCACTTTTTCCGCTCTTCGTGCGACTCCCTGATCTCCTCATTCTGCTGTCCCGCGTACATCAATTCCCGGATATTCATTTTCCGAAACCTCCGGGAACAGCGCAGCAGGGCCAATATATAGCATCCGGCATAACAGGCCGCCGTCATCACGACGCATCTCCCATCCAGATACACTTTCAGGCGGTATTGTTCCTGAAGCATGCTGTACAGGACAGACAGCAGGATCTGCTGCAGGAGGATGCCCAAGGCCAGGCCGCATAAAAACGCGCCGATGCCCAGAGCCATATTTTCCCTCATATACAAGTGGGAGATTGTCTTTTTCCGCATGCCAAGGAGCAGATAGGTACCGAACTCACGGCTTCTCTTCTGGAGCATGAAACGTACCATGTAATTGATCAGCCATGCGATGATGGCCACCACAAAGACGGTAGCCATACCGATCAATATCTGCATCAGATTCACTACATTCACCAGTTTTTGCAGGTCTTTGGAAAAAATCACGGTATTAAATGCAAACATGAGAGCCGTCACGAATGTCATGGTCAGAAAATATACCAGATAATCCTTTGCAGAACGTTTTACATTGCGGAAAGCAAGTTTACCGAGCATCAGAAAATTCACCTCCCGTCAGGGACAGCACATCCAGAATCTGTCCCAGAAACCTCCGCCTGTCCTTTTCTTTGCGGACAAGTTCATGGAAAATACGGCCGTCTTTTAAAAACAGGATCCTGGAACAATAGCTTGCGGAAAACGCGTCATGGGTGACCATGAAAATGGTAGCAAAAAGCGTTCGGTTCATCTCCGTAAAGGTCTCCAAAAGAGTCTGGGAAGCCCTCGAATCCAAAGCCCCTGTCGGCTCATCGGCAAGCAAAAGCTGCGGGTGGTTGACCAGCGCCCTTGCACAGGCGCACCGCTGCTTCTGTCCTCCGGACACCTGATAGGGGAATTGGTCCCGCACGTCGGTGATGCCGAGAAGCCCCAGCATTTTTTCACATTCTTCCCTGACAGCGTTCCGCCCCTTTCCCCGCAGGGTCATGGCCAGCATAATATTTTCCTCGATGGTCAGCGTGTCCAGCAGATTGTAATCCTGAAATACAAATCCCAGATTGTCTTTCCTAAAATCCGCCAGCTTTTCCTCCGGCAGCTCCGTAATATCCGTGCCGCCGTAATAAATATGGCCGGCAGTCACACTATCCATGGTGGACAGCAGATTTAGAAGCGTCGTTTTTCCCGAGCCGGACGCCCCCATGACTCCCACAAATTCCCCCTGATCCACAGTAAAACTAACCCGGTCCACCGCTTTCGTCACATGGGAGTCGTTTCCATAATACTTTTCTACGTCGCATATCCGAATGTAATCCTTCATATTCTGTCACTCTCCTGTCCTTAGGAATCTGTATCGGTTATTTTTCTACAGCTCCTTACTGAATATCCATGTATCCATATACAATATCTGTATGGCATTTTTTATAGTAACAGATTTTTCGGATTGTTTGTATGAGAGTCACTTACAGTATTCTTACAATTTTGTAATGTTCACTGCGTTTGCCCGCGGCCGGCCTGGCCATAAACTGTATCCTCTTTTCATCTTTAATCAAAAAGAGGGTTCCATTCCCTGCAGCCTGCTGCAAGGAAGTTTATATGGGAGCCGTCATAGTATGCAAGCCGTCCGATTCTATCGTCCTGACGGATTCCCCCTTTTGTATGGTCGTGCCAAAGTACATTTTTACCGGCGCTTCATCCCCTTTTCTTTCAATCCGGTTGAGCATCAGTTCCACCGCCTTTTTGCACATCTTCTCCATAGGCTGTACCACCATATACCAGCTTGGGCTCACAACGCCGGTGATCATCAACGTATCGAATCCGATCAGGGAGATATCCTCAGGGCAGGAAAATTCTGACTCATTGACTGCCAGCACCCCGCCGAGCATGGTGTCATAATTGCCCAGCAAAACAGCGGTCGGACGGTTGGGGCTTGCAAGCAGTTCCTTCATCTTCTCGTAGCCGACCTCCGTGGAGTGCCGCCCTTTCTTGATATACTCTTCCTGAATCTCAAGCCCTGCCTGACGCATGGCATCCTCATATCCCTTGATACGCTCTACCCCGGTATACTCCACATCCGAGGAAATGACCGCGATATCCCTGTGGTTGTGTTCCAACAGGATCCTGACCGCACGGTAAGCGGCAACTCTGTTGTCAATGCCCACGCAGTCAAATTCTTCATCCTGAAAAGAACGATCCATCAGCACAATCGGAATCTTGGCCTGCTTTGCCGGTTTCAAAAAACCGGCCCTCATGCATACCGGGATGACGATAATGCCGTCCACCCGGCGGCTTACCAGAAATTTTAAGTTCTCCGCCTCTATCTTTTCATCATTATATGAATCACAGATGATCGCTGCATATCCGCATTTTCTAAGTTCCTCGCCAATATAATGCAGCAGTTTCCCCGAAAAATAACACTCAATATCATGAACCATGATCCCGACCATCCTGGTCTTGTTCTTCACAAGCCCTCTCGCGATCTCATTGACTTCATAGTGAAGTTCCTCGATCGCCTTTTCAATCAGGATCTTGTTCTCCGGAAGTACGTTTCCCCCATTTAAGTACTTAGAAATCGTTGCCAGAGATAAGCCTGTCTTATTTTTTACATCACGCATGGTTGCTGACACGAATCTCACCTTCCTTTTCATTTACGAAACGTTTTGTTCTTTTCCCCTTTAAGTAAATCATATTTTCCTTTATGAAGCAATAGAAAAGCCCATATTCTCTAAAAACATGGGCTGACTATTATTTTATGACGGCCGTTTCCGGCAGGATCCTATTGCCGCCCCATCTCTCCCGCCCCACAAAAATCCCGGCAGGCTTTTTCGGTATCCCTTACAATACCGCGGTACTGGGGATATTCCCCGACAAACTGGCCGATCACTTCCGGATGCTCCCAATAATGCATGGGGTAGGCGCATCCTGTGCGTACCTTTTCAAGAAAATACAGCATTCCTTCCCCATAGTCCTTTTCCTGCCGCACATCCAGCGTAAGAAAGGCCACGTCAGCCTTACGCCCCGCAATCCGGTCAATTTCACGCCGGTAACGCGCCGTCATATTGTGGTTATATTCCCTGGATTCCTCTTCCCAGCGCCAGTCGTTCAAATCCCCTGCATGATAGATGACGCCGTCTTTGCATGTCAATAGATAGGCGACCCCGGAATCCGTAGAATGCAGCGTCTCTACCACCGTCCCATCCGGCAGGGAATAGGTCTTATTTCCGCTTACACGCCGCACCTCAATCCCTTTCGGATACTGTTTTTTACGGATATCCGAGGCCAGCACCGCCCTGATATTCTCCAGCGGGAACCCCTGCCTTTTCAGCAGTTCAAAAACCGCCGGGTTATAATGATCCTCATGGGAATGGCTGGCAAATACGTATACCGGCTTCCGGGTGTCAAGCACTGGAAGCTCCCCCCTGTAATAATCAAAAATATAATAACTTTCTTCTGTCTCCACGCAGAAACCACTGTGGAAGATATAGGTAACCTGTATCATCGGATAAATCCCTTTCCTTTCATACTATATACTTTTTATGCCCATTGAATGTAATTTCAATCCGCATTCTATAAGGATAACATTTACAGCATTTACTTTCAATGTCAATTTTGCCCTAATTTTTCATCAACAAGTTATCTAAACCTTTTTTGTGCCGTATGCTATTATAATGCACGTAGCAAGGAAACAGACAAAATTCAAAGATAAAAAAGGAGATTGATCATGATGATGTATATGAATATGACAGCAGAAGACGCAAAGTACATGCTTGAGGCAAACGCAACACTGGGAGAAAAGTTACTGAATGCATTTAAAAAATACTGGGAAGAGAACGCGGAAATTATCTGCGGCGGATTGGCAATGATGAGCGGACAGTTCTATATCCCGTCAGGAAGAAAATAATGCCATGGAGAACCATTTCATAATCAAAGGAAAATAGGCAGCAGGAAAACACCGTTTGGGGATTCCTGCTGCCTTTGTTTCTAAAGAACTGTACATACAAACATTTTGGCTTAACGCTCTATTCCACGGAGACAGGCCCAAAATTCTCCATCTTATTTCCGCGAAGCAAGGAGCCAGGTGGACATTTTTTGTATGTCCATCAGGCGACTGCCGCAAGGATCAAAGTCTCCGCAGCTTGCTTACAGGGGCTTTGACTTCTTCTGCAAATGTTGTATAATAGGAGGAACCGTTGTTTTTTAAGTTTTACTGACAAATATCATGGAGGTTCCATATGAGACAAGCAAACAGACGCATTTTTTTATTTTTCATCCTGGCCGTTTTTGCCGCCTGCCTGGGCGGATGCCAGAAAAAGGCTGCCAGCTGTCCCTTCACAACGATTGCATGGGAGGACACGCTGGAAGACATTACAGCTCTGGAAGGGGAGCCTGCCGAGACATACGATTCTATATATGACGGCACGACTTATACATTTCCGAAGGAATATGGCGGATTAAAGGGAACCGTCAAGTACATGTTCGATGACAGGGAAAAACTCGTGAGCATGTCCTGGATGTATGAAACAGACGATTCCGATGATCTGGCGGAAGTTTATGATCAACTCCACGGCGAGGCCACAGAGATGCTCGGGGAAAGCGGATTTCAATTTCGTTCCGAACAGTTCGCAGACCTGGCCTCCCCCAACGACGTCTGGTATCTGGAAAGCGGAAATGTCATACTCAGCTCAGTGGACACCAGTGAAGTAAAGGCGGTGCAATATACATTCAAGCATCCTGATGTTTCCGAGGAAAAACCAAAAGACTGACGTGCCGTCACGCTGGCCTTTGATCTTCGCGGCAGCCGCCGGGCGGACATGCAGGCTCGTCCTCCTGGCCCGCAGCTTCGCGGGAATGGCTTTTCAAAGCCTGCCGCCATTATGTAAGGCGGCTTCCATCTCTTTTACATATCTCATGATATTAGAAAACAGGGTTTCTTCGGGCTTGATCCGGCATAATTCCTGAAGAATCTCTTCCTTTGTCTTTTCTGTCTGGAGCCTGGTCCAGGCATCCTCCTGCCCTGTCCGGTACAGCAGCGCGGCGGCCGCGGTTTTTTCCAGTACAGACGCGTCCTCTCCATATTGATACATGAGGCGGAGGGGGCCTATAATCCGCTCGGACGCCGCCAGTTTCCTCTGGGGGTCGCGGGCGTTTCTGGCAACCGTATCTGTGATCGTCCTGTCGCAGAATTTCCGTTTCGAAAGAAGGGCAAATTCCTCCTGATCCTTTTCGTCATAGCCGAACTCCCGGCAGAGCGCCCGGTTTACGGCTGCATAATTTTTGTCCAGCAGCTCCAGGATCTCTTCGTCATTTGCCGCGTCCGCATAATCCGTATATCCCTTCACCCAGCCCAGATAAGCTATAACACAGCTTGCCGCATTATAGGTATACAGCTTCCTTGTCAAAAAATCAGAAAAATGCCCTATGGGCCTCACCTGCGTGATTTCCGGCACATAGCCGTCCAGCAGATCGGCGTCGCACTGCAGGTAAGGATAATTTTCGGAAAGAATATTAAGCCCTTCCCCTTCGGTGGTCGTGCAGAATACCGTCGCCTCGCTGACGGAAATGTTCTCTTTTCCAATCGCGTTTTGCAGGGTTTGGGAAGGGGCAGAAGCATTCTCACAGGTTATGAGATAATAATGCCTGCGGACTTCCTTGGATTCTAAGGGGGATTTCTCCGGTGCAGCATGGCGATATCCGTCATGGGAGGGGACGCTGTCCATTGCTTCTGCAAGGCATGCCCCGGCTTCCTGCAGGTTCTGTCCTCCTACGCTGACAAAAATCAGCTCCACATCCTCCAGAGATGCATTTTCCCATGTGCAGGCGTAAAAATGATCCACCTCCAAAGGTTCTCTTTCATTCCCGAAAAACTCCACGAGGAATTTCCCCGTCTTGTTCAGCTCACTTACCAATTCGGCGTCTTTGTCGATAAAAAGAATTTCCTTCCCGGCTTCTTTCAAAAGCCTTCCGATAAATCCACGCCCGGTTTTTCCCGCGCCCACAACTGCAATTTTACTCATGAATCCATCCCCATTCCTTCAACAGCCTGATTTTTGATTTCACCAGCATCCCAAGACTTTCGTCCGCGGCTAAGCGGCATACCTTTTCAAGGACTGCGTCAATACCTTCTTCCCGTCGGATACGTACCAGTTCCCTGGCAGATTCATCCTCCTCATTTTCATAATAAATCGCTGCTGCAATGGCAATACACAGGTTGTGCGGTTCCATCCCGTACTCTTCCGCCAGCCGCGCAGAGCCTACCAGACGGTCGTCCCTGGAAAGTTTCCGCAGGGGATCTCTGGCATTCCTCTCTATAAAATCCACAATCGTTTCGTCCTGCAGTTTCTTTTTTGAGGTCAGGGTAAACGCAAGCTGTTCCTCCAGCGGAAAATGATGCTTTTGGGATAACGCCCGCGCCGTCTCCTGATAAACCCCGTCCACAATCCTGATAATCCTTTCATCATGGGCCGCATCCGCAAGCTTTTCATATCCCAGCAGCGCGCCGATGTAGGAAACCGTCCCGTTTGCGGCATTGTAGGTGTAAAACTTTCTTTCCAAAAACCCGGTAAATTCAGGGACTAATTTGAGTCCTTTTATAGCAGGCAGGCTTCCGATGATTCGCGAAGCATCCACCGGAAGTTCCCAAAAGTCCTGTACATTCACAACCAGGGGGTCTTTTTTCAGCAGTTCCCTGTCCGGCTCGATAGCAGAACGCATGATGACTGCCTCCGTAATCCCGACATGTTCTGCGAAATATTGCTTTGCGTCCTCATTCAGGATTTCTTCGACCCCGCTTTTTAAAATCGACGCGGGCTGTTTCCAGTTTTCGCAGGTTACAATATTCAGATCCCCGCCCTTCCCCGCTTTCCTCTCAATCCCCTTTTTCAGGATTGGCAGCAGGGAAATCAAATTTTTCCCGCCCACAGCCGTAAATACCGTGTCCGCCTCTGCTATAGACCGCGTAATCTCCTCTTCCTGCCCAAAGCAAAAAGCATGCGCTCCAGTGACTTCACAGTTTTTCTCAGGACGGCCTAAGAGATTGACTGTATATCTTCCCCGCTCGTTGATCAAATTGACCAGATTTTCCGCCCGTTCCACAAATACGAACGGTATTTCACTCAAATACAGCAAATGGCCGATAAATCCCCTTGCGATTTTGCCGGCTCCAAAAATAACACAGCTCATGGCCTGATTCCTCCTTTCACAGCAGGATATACTGTTTTATATACCGCAAACCGCTTCTTCAGAAGCGCCTGATATCTGCCGCACGGTTCCATAATTTCCTGAACCTTACAAACCTTTTGGATGGCTTCGCCGAGATCCGCAAACCATCCCGCCCCTGCCGCCGCGGCCATCCATGCGCCCAGTGCGGAGGCGTCCGTTTCCTCCGGCACACAGACAGGCACGCCGAACAGCTCCGCTTTCAGTTCATTCAGGGTATGGTTTGCCGCCGCGCCGCCGGATACGCACATCCTGTCTGCTTTCGGCATCCCCATAGATTCGTAAATGTGGTACAGGCTGAACACCACGCCCTCCAGCACGGAGTACGCCATCTCTGTTTTCCGGCATGACCCATGGATTCCAAAAAACATTCCCCTCGCGTCGGGATCCCAGATTGGGGCGCGTTCCCCGTTGAGATAGGGCAGGAAAACAGGCGGATTATTTTTCAAAACCTGCTCCTGCCCCACCTCCCGAAGCCCGAACATCCGCAGGCCGAAATCCAGGGATACCCCCGAAGAAGCCGTGACGCCATAATGGGCATTTCCCCTCAGATAAGGGCCGCTGACCAGAGCCGTATCCGGATTCACCGCAGGCTCGATCACCCCGATATGCTCGCTTGTCCCTGTGATATCGAACAGTTCTCCTTCTCTATAGACTCCCATTCCCAGGAGAGAAGCAAAAAAATCATTCATGCCCACAAAAACCGGGATCCCGGCCGGAAGTAAATTTCCCTCCAACGGGATTTCTTTTGTAGTGCCTGCCGATTCCAAAATGCCTGCAATCCGTGGCAGCTTATGCACGGAAAATCCAATCTCATCCAGAAGTTTCCTGCTGTACCTGCCTGTGCGTAAGTTTGCCAGCCCCCGCCAGGAATAGGGGTCTGTGACACAGTTCCCGGTCAGCATTTCACAGAGGAAATCCTTTGGCTGGCACACCTTTTCCGCGCCCGGATACTGTTTTTGAATATAGTGCAGCCTTGGAAGTGGATAAGAAATGATGTTCGGATGGGGCATGGAGATTTCTTCCATAAAAACCTCCCTGCCAAAGCGTTCCCTCAGAGCCCCCAGCTCTTCTACGCCTTTTCTGTCCTCCCAGCCGATCACCTCCCTGCCGTCTATGATGTAAGTGCCCACCTGGGAGGACAGCCCGATTGCCGCGACACTGCCCAAATCCAGTCCTGCCAGCGCCTTTTTCACGGCCCGCCGCCAGCCTGCGGGGGAAGGTTCGTCATAGCGTTCCTTTATTTTCAACGCATCGCCGTCATAGGCTCTTAAAATCATTTTTACGGAAGAGGTTCCCAGATCGATTCCCAGAATCTGTTTCCTGCTATTCATTTACAAACACCGCTTTCACAAATCCCGCAGGACGCGTCCTTGCCAGTTTCAGCCCTTTCTCAAACTCCTCCAGCCTGAGCAGCTCTGTGGCAAAATGCTCGATATCCACCGCGCCATCAGCCATCAGGGTTACCGCTTTTTTGTGCTGGTTCCAGTGATTCCCGGCGCCGACCACACGCAGATTGTTGATATGGATGTCATCCATGCGGATACTCATATGCCTGCCGCGGCCATACCCTGCCAGAGCGACCGTCCCCCCTTTTCGCGCCAGCTTCAGGCTTTGCCGGATGCAGCTTTCCATCCCTGTAGCGTCGATAACCACATCCACGCCTCTCGGATAGATCCTCTTCACCTCTTCTATCAGGTCATGGCTCTCTGTGGCAATCGTGTAAGCCGCTCCCATCCGCCCCGCGATGTCAAGGCGCTTTTCTGTGGACGCCGCTACAATCACTCCACGCATCCCCATTGCCTTTGCGGCGGCAAGCATGCACAGCCCGATGGAGCCGGCTCCGATGATGACCAGAGTATCCCCGAATTTTGCGCCTGCTTTTTCCAGCGTCCCCAGGGCAACCCCCAATGGTTCGCACAAAGCCCCGTGTACGAAAGAGACTGAATCCGGCAATTCACAGAGTCCATAGGAAGGGACGATGACATATTCCGCATAAGCTCCGTCTCTTTTAAATCCGATTTCCTCAAAATCACTGCAGTACCGCCAGTTGCCGCTCCTGCATGCGTCGCACTTCAGGCAGACTACGTCGTTGCTGCCTGTGACCCTCTTCCCGATCCATGCACGATCCTCCGCGTTTGCGGCAGCATCCACGATTCCGCTCCATTCATGGCCCGGCGTAATCGGATAATTGGCCGGGATATTGCCGTCTGCCACCTCCAGATCCGTTGCGCAGATTGCGGCTGCCTTTACCTTCACACGTACAAATCCTGCCTGCGGTTCGGGAATCTTCTTCTCCTCCAATACCACACGACCCGGTTCCTTGATTACCACGGCTTTCATGTTTTCCCTCCTTATTTCTTGTTGTTGCCAATTTTATCACGCTGTGATATAATAGTCAATATCTATTTTGGACGCGCATCTGGCAAAAAGCAGATGCAAGGTGACTGGAAGTTTCTGACACAAAAAAGGAGGATTTGGATGAACAAAGAATTTATTTTAGAAACGCGGCTTACAGAAAGGCAGATTGCTCTGTTCTATCTTGGACAGGAGGGTTTTCTGTTCAAATACCGTGACGCGTATTTTCTCATTGACCCCTATCTGTCTGATTATGTAGACCGCAACTGCTGCCGTGAGAATGTGAAATGGGTGCGCAGATATGAGGCGCCTATCCTGCCGGAAGAGCTGGATTTTGTAGATTATGTATTCTGCACCCATGACCATTTTGACCATGCGGACCCGGATACGCTGCGCGCCATCGCAGGGCATAATCAGAAAGCAAAATTTATCGTCCCCGTCCCCATCAGGGACACCGTGATATCTTACGGGATTGAGGCTGACCGGATCATCGGCGCCGCCGCCGGACAAGAACTGTGCCTGAACCCGTGTAAAGCCATTCCGGTTGCCGCCGCTCATGAAGAGCTGCATCAAGATGAAAATGGGGATTACAGGGAACTCGGGTACAAATTGATTTTCGGCGACCTCTCTCTTTTCCACTCCGGGGACTGCTGTATCTATGACGGACTTGCCGGGCATCTGAAAGATATAGACGTCCTGATGGTTCCGGTCAACGGGAGGGATTATTATAAACTGCAAAGCGACATCATCGGAAATATGAACGCGGATGAGGCCGTCCTTCTGGCGCGGGAAGTCCACGCCCGCCTGCTGGTTCCCATGCATTACGACCTGTATGATGTGAACTGCATCAACCCGGCTCATTTTGTGGACCGCTTATATACGCTTCATCCGAAGCAGGCTTTCCATATGTTCGTTCCGGGGGAAAGGTATATTTTTTAGAATGTGTCTGAACATTGCTTTCCGCAAAATGGCGTCCCTGTTTGCACCAGCCTTTATTCGGGATTATGTGAAGGAGGCGGGAGGGCATCCTGGGGAAATATTTTCAGACGCACGCTACAGTTTTATCCTCTCGACAGCACGGCTGGCCGCGATCAATGCGGCTCCCGTGACTGCCGATCCGGCGCCATCCGTAAATATTATTTCTGTTTTTCTTTCACCCTGCAATTTCTGGATTTCCAGGCGAAGGCGTCCCTCGAACAGGGAAGAATACCGCATCAATTCGCCTGCTAAAATCACGGTGTCCGCATTAAAAATACATGTCAGATTATGGATCGCGGCGGCAAGCGGGGCAATCATTTCCCCTACCGCCGCTTTCTGGATTTTCCCGTCCTTCAGGCACGGCGCGATATAGGCCTCCAGGCAGCCGGATCGTCCGCATCGGCATGCTTTTCCGCCCGGCACCACGGTGCAGTGGGCTACCTCCAGAATCCCTTTTGCCCGGAGGATCGTCCCGTTCAGGGCGGCCGCCATCCCAATACTCCGGTCAAGACGCAGCAGGATTACATGATTTGCATCCACATGTTCCAATTCGCAATACAGCATGCAGTCCGGGTCATGTTCCAGATCGATTTCTGTGCGGAACTTCTCTTTTAAAATATGCACAATCGGCACATCCATCCAATCTCTGCATCCCGGAAAGCTGACGGATATCCCCTGCTTTGCGTCGATGCCGCCCTGCATGGCAATGCCCACGGCCTCGATTTCCCCCTCCGGGAAATCCTGGAAAATTTTCTCAAAAAAATGGCTGATATTGCAAAGAAGCCCCTCTTTATCCCCAAAAATATTTTCCGCAAAATACTGACGGCGGATACCGCCCAAAAGGTCTGTCACAGAGGCGCTTAAACCCGTCTTGTTAATATCTGCGCCTGCCGCGAAATGCTTTTCCCTGTTCAGGCTCAATAGCCCCGGCGTCCTTCCGAAACCGCCCGGCACCCCGTTTTTTTCCTCCACAATATATTCATGCTCAAAAAGCTTATTTACAATCTTCGTCATCCCTCCCCAGCTTAAACCGGTCATATCGGCAATCTGCTTTCTGGAAATCCCACTGTGGGCCTGTATCACCCGAAGGACGCTGGCGCAGTTGGCCTGGCTCATATCTTCAAGATCCATATATTTCTTCAAGCTATCACATCCGTTTCCTTTGTTTGTACTGCTGTTGCTTTTTCTCAGCCGGACTTTCTGCCACCGGATTAGAAACGGTAACGCAAAAGTCGCCCGAAAGTATGGCAAAAGTTCTCTTATATCCGAGGATTCTTGGAACATCCATATCCACAGCATTTGGTACGCAGCTTCAGTTATTAATGAAGAGTACCCCCGTCTATGTTGGCGTAGGTTTTTGGCATAGATTGACGGGAGATTCCAATTTCTACTATGACTTGATTACTGCATTTGCAGAAGTTGCGGATGAAATGGATAGCACAGAATTAATTCAGCAAGTTCTTCAAAACCTGGCCGATGAACTTAGATAGTATCCATCATAGTTTCCCTGTATCTAAGGATAGCTTCTTTTAATTGAACTCCTATCCGTTGTGCCATCTTAACCGGAACTGCATTACCAATTTGTTTATATTGATCCCCAATCCCGCCACAGAATTTCCAGTCATCAGGAAAAGATTGGATGCGGGCGTATTCCCGAACAGTAAAGGGACGGGTTTCTTCTGGATGACAACGTTCGGTCTGTTTTTGTGAAGGGCTGCAGGTAAGTGTCAAACATGGTTCGTCCCAACTTATGCGGCGAGCCATGCCTCTCCTTCCCCCGCCTGAATAGTAGGATTTACCCATATAGCTCTTTGCTACATCTTCTGGAAGATCTACCCAGCAGCCACCTGCTGGTACAAGTTCAAGAACTTTTCTCTTTTTTTCGCTATATTCTCCACCCGGACTGGCAGGGCAATCCTTTAGAGCCTGGCGTAATGTTGTCATTTTTTCATCTGGTACAGGGAATGAAAAATCGATTGGCAAATCGTCCCTGATTCCTATGATTACAATACGTTCCCGCTTTTGTCCTACGCCATAATATGCGGCGTTTAAGATTTTGTAGTGGATACTATATCCCAATGATTTCAGTACTTCAATAATTGTTTGAAGCGTGCGCCCTTTATCGTGTGAAACCAGCCCCCTCACATTTTCAGCTAAAAACATTTTAGGCCTCACCTGTTGTACACAACGTGCAAACTCATGAAAGAGCGTGCCTCTGGTATCTTCAAACCCGAGTTTTTTCCCGGCGTAAGAAAATGCCTGACAGGGGAATCCGCCTGTTACAATATCAATTTGACCCAAATATTCTGTAAAATTAACATTATGGATGTCGTCACAAATTACATTCCACTCTGGCCGATTGGTTTTTAAGGTTTCACAACATGCTTTATCAAACTCAACATATTCTACCGTACAAATGCCTGCTTGTTCCAAACCTAACGCCAACCCGCCTGCTCCCGCAAACAATTCGATTGCAGTAACACACTCTTCACTGACAACCGGAAGCAACGGACTGTGATTCGTTTTGAAAAAATCCATGATCTCGTCAGGATGAACTTTCAAAATAGTACACAAATCATTAACCCTTGTTTTCAGGGGGTTATAACCATCAGATAGCATAACAGACAACTGGTTTTTTGTTATTCCCATTCTTTTAGCAAGTTCAGCAAAAGTTCTGATATTTTGTTGTTCCATCACTTCTTTTATTTTCACTTTTGATAAATACATATAAGCCTCCGAAGGGTCTTTAAATGTTATGATTTTATATTAATATCAAAAACCCGGAAAGTCAAGAAATATTTTAATTTTTGAAGGTATGCCTATATATTTACAGGTATACCTTCTTTATTCGTAATTATCAAAATTATCTGAAAAATCAAACTGCATCATCTGCAACTCGAAAATCAGATCCTCGACGGCTTCCACACATTCCTCCGTCCGCTTCTGTATCTCCTGTCCCCAAAAGTGCATAGGTACCCAGTCCATCGCAATCAGCTTAAAATCATTTTTCCGGTCACGAGCCATATTCCGTTCAATCTTCCTGATCCAATATTCCCGGTTGTGTCCAAGCTTTTGTTTTTTGAGCTCCCAATGATAGCCGTGAAAAAACTCACTATCACAGAAGATAGCAATCTTGTGTTTTGTTATAGCTATATCCGGGGTGCCCGGCAGTCTTTTATAATTCTTCCGGTATCGGATGCCCTTGTGCCAGAGGGCTTTCCGCAGTATGACCTCTATACTGGTATCTTTCCCCTTAATATGGCTCATGACCCGGCTCCGTTGTTCCGGGGTCATTACATCGCTCATGGTTATACCTCGCTTTGTGTACCGCCTGCTTGCTCAATCTTCTTTTTCACTCATTGTCGGAACAGGCCGGCTACTTTCTCGTCCGTCGGCGTAAGCTGTCCCATCTGTCCGGCAACCCTGGCCGTTACATCGTCAACGAAAAGCGTGGGTTGCTTCTGCTCCGCCAGTGCTTCATATTTCCATTATACAGAAAAATTGCAAAAACGCAATTTCCAAAGTGTAAACTTCATCAAAATGCAATTCTCGCGGCAACCGCCAAATGGACATACAAAAAACATGTCCACCTGGCCCGTTGCTTCGCGGGAATAAAAAAAGCCCCTCCTTCTGGGCGGTTTCGGTATCTTTTGATAAATGGATATAAAGCCGGCTCATCGGTTTTAGGCCTTCAGCCATAATGGAGTCCAGAAATCGTTCGGCAGTACCGTGGTATAAAAATTCTGGTGGTTTTTGTTCCGTTAATTCCACATCTACTGGAATACTATGCCCCTGATTGGCGCGCAGCAGCGTTTTATCCGCGTTAAAGCTGTATCGCTGCTTCTGGTCAGAAGCTACGATTTCTTCTAGAATCTCCAGATTAATCGTTCGCCCGGTCTGATTGATGCCAATAATTAAATCTTCTACATTCGCCCAGCCATGTTCATCCAGTTCAATGTTTGCCGCTTCTGGCTTATGGCGTAAGATCAAACTTATAAATTTACTTAATTTATCTAATTTTCCCATGATATATTCTCCCGAGATTATTTTTGTATAACGATTCAGATTCTCATGACAAAAATATATGACAGCTTGGCTGGCAAATCTGTGCTATGGGATCGGAATCGCTGCAGTTTTATTACTTTAATATTCTATTATTATAACTTTTTATTTTTTTGTTTTCAACTTTTTATTATGTGTATTGGCATCTTCCTTTTTCTGAGGTGTTATGTAACCAATAGAACTGTGTATTCCTTTATGGTTATACCAGCCCTCTATGTATTCAAACATTGCTCTGCGGGCTTCCCTTGAATCTTGGTTATGGTGATAGATTTCTTCCTTTTTCAGCACAGAATAGAACGACTCGATACAGGCATTGTCATACGGATCTTCTTTACGTTTGAAAGAATGTTGGATTCCTTAGTTGTCCAGATATTTTTTTAATACCGGACTTGTATACTGGTTTCCAAGATAGCTGTGCAGGAGGATAGCTTCTGTATCCCTAACATTGAGGCACGCATTCTTTATAGACTGCACTGCCAGTTCCGCCGTCATGGATGTAACCTTTTCACCCTCTGATAACGAATTGGGAAAAGCAGCTTCAGGGTGTTCTGATTTCCAAAAACATTTCTTATGCAGGAATTGTAGATGGAGAACTTCAGACAGTACAAGATGCACAGTAATAAAAAATTATATAAGAGGAATATTATTCTTCTTCATCTTTCCATAGTGGCATAGGAAGATTATTTTTTAGTGCATATTTGATTGCAGAGTAGTATTCTACTTTGTGATGGACATGCGTTGAATCATTCTGAAGCTGAACCAGTTTTTGATTTACAATCTGTTCCTGGTCTTTCAGAAGAGAGATAATTTCATCAATGTGAGCTGCTTCATCTGTCTCATACATAAAAAATTTTCGAAGCTGAGAGATGGTCATTCCTGTGCGCTTGAAACAGTTAATACATTTAAGGCGTTCGATATGCTCATTATTATATATACGTTGTCCAGACAGGGATTTGGGAACTTCTGGAAGGAGACCTTCGCTTTCATAATAGCGAAGTGTAGACGATGGAAGCTCAAACATTTCAGATATTTCTTTGATTTTATAGGTTTTCATTAGATACCTCCTGTGTAAAAATTTGGATTAAGTATTTATTCTATGTTTTACAGCAAATTTTCTTGACTTCAAGTATACTTGAAGTGTTAATCTTTGTAAAGAAAAGTAATTTATTTGTATTTAGGAGGAAATGAATATGTATACTGCATCAAAAGAAAGATATACAGCCATGGAATACAACCGTTGTGGGAACAGCGGCCTGATGCTTCCAAAGGTATCACTGGGGCTGTGGCATAATTTTGGAGACGCTGCAAATTTTGAAAATATGAGAAGGCTTTGTTTTACAGCTTTTGATAATGGAATCACACAATTTGATCTGGCGAATAACTATGGACCGGAACCGGGAAGTGCCGAGAAAAACTTTGGTCGTATCCTGAAAGAAGACTTAGGTGTATACCGTGATGAGCTGATTATTACAACAAAAGCTGGTTATGATATGTGGGAGGGTCCTTATGGAAACTGGGGAAGTCGCAAATACCTTCTTGCCAGCCTGGATCAGAGTCTGAAACGTATGGGACTTGATTACGTGGATATTTTTTATCATCACAGAATGGATCCGGATACCCCGCTGGAAGAGACAATGGGTGCTCTGGCAAGTGCTGTACAGAGTGGTAAGGCAATTTATGTTGGAATTTCCAATTATGATGGAGAAACATTAAAGAAAGCAGCTGCGATTTTGAAAGACATGCATTGCCCGTTTGTGATCAACCAGAACAGATACTCCATTTTTGACAGAACCGTAGAGAAGAATGGTTTGAAAGAAGCAACAGGTGAACTTAAGAAGGGCCTGATCACATTCAGTCCGCTTGCACAGGGACAGCTGACTGACCGTTATCTTCACGGAATACCGGAGGACAGCCGCATCCGTACTGACGGTAGATTCCTCAAAGAAAGTACTCTGGATGAGCACAGACTAGACCAGATTCGCAAACTGAATGATCTGGCGGCACAACGAGGAGAAAAGCTTGCAGATATGGCGCTTGGTTGGCTTCTGCAACATAAAGAAGTTACAAGCGTTCTGATCGGTGCATCCAAACCACAGCAGATTCTTGACAATGTAAAGGCAACTTCCTGTGCACCGTTTACCGAAGAAGAACTGAAATTGATCGATAAGATTTCTCAAAAGTGATGAATTATTCCCAGACATCTAAATGTCTGTCTTTGTAATAATACTGTATATCTTTATCACCTATGTCACGTTTATATTGCGTTGTACCCAAACAAAGGGGCTGTCGGGAAATAGCGATTTTTCCCCTTTATAGAGCAAAAAAGAAGAAT
>CATKXE010000021.1 GCA_949840465.1 uncultured Lachnospiraceae bacterium
GGATATGGTGCGTCAGGTGGCGGAATGTGTATTTATCCCGTTCACAGTCGGCGGCGGAATCCGGACGGTGGAGGATTTCCGCGCACTGTTAAGGGAAGGCGCGGACAAGATTTCTATCAATTCTTCCGCCATCAACACCCCGCAGCTTGTGCATGATGCGGCGGAGAAGTTCGGAAGCCAGTGCGTGGTGGTCGCCATTGATGCCAAAAGAAGGGCGGATGGCAGCGGCTGGAATATTTATAAAAACGGAGGCCGTATTGACGTAGGGCTTGACGCCGTGGAATGGGCGAAAAAAGTGGAAAGCTTGGGGGCAGGCGAGATTCTTCTGACCAGCATGGACTGCGACGGAACAAAGGCCGGATACGACCTGGAGCTGACCCGTGCGATTGCGGAGAGTATTTCGATCCCGGTGATCGCGTCCGGCGGCGCAGGGACGAAGAAGCATTTTAAGGACGCGCTGACAGAAGGGAAAGCGGATGCGGCGCTGGCGGCGTCTCTGTTCCACTATAAAGAACTGGAAATCCGGGAAGTGAAGCAGTATCTTCAAAAGGAAGGGATTTCTGTACGGCTGGCAAAAGGGCGGCTATCGAGATAAAGGAGTAAAGAAAGATGGCAGGAATCAACGGCGACTGGTATGAGGCGCTAAAAGAGGAATTTAAGAAACCTTATTATAAACAATTATTTCAGACTGTCAATGAGGAATACCACACAAGGCTGATTTTTCCGCCTGCAAAGGATATCTTCAATGCGTTTCACCTGACTCCTCTTAAAGAGGTCAGGGTTGTGATTTTGGGACAAGATCCTTACCATAATCATGGACAGGCTCATGGGCTGTGTTTTTCTGTACAAAAAGGTGTGGCGGTCCCTCCGTCTTTGGAGAATATCTATCAGGAGCTGCACGATGATCTGGGCTGCGCCATTCCCAACCATGGATGCCTGACAAAATGGGCCGGGCAGGGGGTATTGATGCTGAATACCGTGCTGACCGTGCGTGCGCATCAGGCAAACTCCCATCGGGGTATCGGATGGGAAGAGTTTACAGATGCTGCAATTCTGACATTGAATGCGCAGGATCGGCCAATCGTATATATTTTGTGGGGCTCTCCGGCCCAGAGGAAAGCAAAAATGCTGGACAATCCGAAGCATCTGATATTAAAGGCTCCCCATCCGAGCCCACTGTCTGCTTCCCGGGGCTTTTTTGGAAGCAGGCCTTTCAGCCAGGCCAATGCATTTTTGGAGAAACAGGGACTAAAGCCTATTGACTGGCAGATTGATTAATCGAAAGGCAAGATCCTGTTTTGTAAGAGTTAAAATTACCAATATGATCTTGAAAAGACGGTTCAAAAGCTGGCTTCAAAGCAGGGGTTTTGAACTGTTTTTTCGTTTTTGGTGAATTTACTTTATCCAATGTTTTATATTTCTTTATATTGTGGTAATATAAATTATAAAAAAGCGCTATATTGCCGTCCCGGTAAGCTGTAAAATACATGCAGGAAAGGAGTGTATATTATGCCTACAACATATGCACACTATAAATTTGGAAAGGATGTAATGGGCGCGCTGCCAAAACAGTTTCAAAAAACAATAAAAAACGGACGCCAGTTATTTGACATTGGGGTGCATGGCCCGGATATTTTTTTCTATTATAGAGTGCTGACTCAGAATCATGTCAATATGACCGGGTACGAGCTCCATGATCATCCGTCGGATCCGTTTTTTGGGCAGGCGGCAAAAGTGATTGAAAAGGCAGCGGACAAGGAGGCCGCACAGGCTTATATCTATGGATTTATCTGCCATTTTGCACTGGATAGTGAATGTCATAAATATGTGGAAAAGATGATCCATGTGAGCGGAATCAGCCATTCGGAGATTGAAATGGAATTTGACAGGATGCTTTTGACGGAGGATCAGATTGAGCCGGTTTCGTATCTGGCAACAGACCATATCCATCCAACGCTGAAAAATGCGGAGGTGATCGCGCCTTTTTTTGATGTGGTGACGCCGGCGGAGGTGAAGAAAGCGCTGTCTTCCATGATTATTTACCATAAGCTTCTGCTTGCGCCGAATCCGGGAAAGAGGAGGCTGCTGTTCGGAGCGATGAAGCTTGCGGGACAATATAAATCAAAGCACGGAATGGTGATGAGCACAGAGCCGAATCCGGCCTGCCAGGATTATTGCCGCCTGCTTAAAAAGCTGTATCAGGGGGCGGTGCCTCTGGCGGCAGGCCTGATCATGAAATATCAGAAATTGCTTTCGGACGGGGCGGAACTTCCGTCCAGATTCCATGAGACATTTGGCGCCGGCGACAGGTGGCAGGATCTGCCGCTTTGAACCGGCGAAGGGCAGTACTCCCGGGAAGGGAATTTTTAGAAACCGTCCGGTTAATCAGACCGTGTAGTGCAGGAACGAACGATGCGGGCAGGCAATCACTTTCTGTGCAGGCGATGACATTTCAGGCAATCCATTTGCTGAGCAAATCCGTTACAAAAAAGAGGAGGGGAAACGATGAAATTTAAAATGACCGCGTTAGAGAAAAGATGGGTACTGTACGATGTGGGAAATTCTGCGTTCACAATGCTGGTGGCTACTATTTTTCCGATTTATTTTAATTATCTTGCGGAAAATGCCGGGATTTCCGACGTAAATTATCTGGCTTACTGGGGGTACGCGTCTTCTGTCTGTACCTTGCTGGTTGCGCTGATGGGACCGACCCTGGGGGCGGTTGCCGATACGAAGGATTTTAAGAAGCGGATTTTCAAGGTAGTCCTTTTTATTGGTGTGGCAGGCTGTATGGTTCTCGGTTTCCTGTCCTCCTGGATCTGGTTTTTGGGCGTGTTTATTCTGGCAAAGACCGGATATTCCGCCAGCCTTGTGTTCTATGACGCCATGCTGACAGACGTAACGGAACCAGAGCGGATGGACACGGTTTCTTCGCAGGGGTTTGCGTGGGGATATATCGGAAGCTGTATTCCGTTTTTAGCCAGTTTAGGCGTTGTGCTGGGAGGCGGTTCTCTTGGGCTGTCCATGCAGTCTTCTATGACGATTGCATTTTTGATCACAGCAGTCTGGTGGCTTTTGTCCGCTGTCCCGCTTCTGATGTCTTATGAACAGAAATATTTCGTGGAGCAGACGGAACATGTGATACGCAACAGTTTCAGGCGTCTTGGAAAAACGTTTTCGGACATTAAAAAGGAGAAGCATATCTTTCTGTTCCTGCTTGCGTTTTTCTTCTATATTGACGGGGTATATACGATTATAGATATGGCCACCGCCTATGGACAGGCTTTGGGGCTTGACAGCACAGGACTTCTTCTGGCTCTTTTGCTGACACAGATCGTGGCGTTTCCATCGGTTCTTATTCTGAACCGGATCGCAAAAAATACGGGGCCTACAAAAGTCCTCACCGTCTGTATCGTGGCCTACCTGTTTATTTCGCTGTATGCCTTTGGGCTGGATACACAGATAGAATTTTGGATACTGGCGGTAATGGTGGGGCTGTTTCAGGGGACGGTGCAGGCTTTGTCGCGTTCTTACTTTGGAAAGATTATTCCCGTGGAAAAATCAGGGGAATATTTTGGCCTCTATGATATCTGCGGAAAGGGCGCTGCAGTCCTTGGAACCACGCTTGTGTCGATCACCACCCAGATGACCGGAAGGATGAATGTGGGGGTCAGTGCGATTTCGGTTTTGTTTGTGATCGGTCTTTTGCTGTTCCGCAAGGCCGTGAAACTGAATGAGGAACAGTGAGAGTCTGCCTCTCAATGACGCTGCGGGGCATGGGAACGCCCTGCAGCCGGATATTTTATAGGTGGATGAGATTGATCCATAGGAAGGGAAAGATAAAAAAATTATGAATTTATGATTTTTACTTGACGGATACTCATTTTTTTTTTAAAATAACCACATGGCATAAAAAATGCCGGTGACTCTTTGGGCTTGTACTGGTTTCGACAGGGATCTTGAAGATGGAGAAGCTATCCGCAGGCAGATGCGTTAAATCGCACATTTAAAATTAAACGCTAACGATAATTTCGAATTAGCTGCAGCCTAATTGCTGCATGTTAGCCTCAGGGCACCCGTACCTTGGGAATCTGGCATCAATTATGCGGGAAACGATATTGGCAAAGCTTTGAGCCAGTAGGCGTATTATGAAGCTACTGAAACCGTAAGGGTGTTCGTTCCCGTGCGGCAGAGGGAATGAAAAAGAACGGACTATGATAGTAGAAGTACATGGGATGGGTTTTTGGACGCGGGTTCGACTCCCGCCAGGTCCATTTCTATGAAGCGGCGGGCTGCACAAGGGGGGTGTCCTTCGCAGCCGCTTTGGATTGAGATGCCCGTTGCTTCGCGGGAATAAACAACAGATATGGAAACATAGCTCAGCTGGGATGAGCGTTCGCCTCACACGCGAGAGGTCATGGGTTCGAGCCCCATTGTTTCCACGCAAAAGGCTTGATTTCGGAAGTGCCGGAATCAGGCTTTTTTGTTCTATACAGGAAACTTCTCCGAATTTTCCTGGAGAACAAAAACCCTCCGGGGGAGGCGCACTACGCGTACAAGGAAAATGGCTGCCTGCGCAGCCGCGCTTCGATGCGGAAAATGCAATGACTGCATTTTATTTTCTTTTTATAAAAGAACAGAAATACAGGATTGTCTTAGCATTTCATAGAGGGTATAATGACTATAAATGTAAAAGAATGAGATGAATGGGTTTGCAGGGGAGTCAAAGCGAGAGGAAGAGACAGATGGAAGATTTCGTGCAGTTGCAGAATATAACAAAAGTATATAAGATGGGTGAAGTGGAGATTCGGGCTGTGGATGGGATTGATTTTTCGATCCGGAAAGGGGAATTTGTGGTAATCGTGGGACCCAGCGGCGCAGGGAAGACCACGGTTCTCAATATCCTGGGCGGGATGGACACCGCTACGACGGGAAAAATTACCGTGGACGGGGAGGACATTACCGGGTATAATGAACGGCAGTTAACAGGATACCGGAGGAACGACATCGGTTTTGTGTTCCAGTTTTATAATCTGGTGCCCAATCTGACCGCAAAAGAAAATGTGGAGCTTGCATTGCAGATCTGTAAGGATCCGCTGGACGCGAAGACCGTTCTTGAGGATGTCGGGCTGGGAGACCGTCTGGATAATTTTCCGGCGCAGCTCTCCGGCGGAGAGCAGCAAAGAGTTTCTATTGCGCGCGCGCTGGCAAAGAATCCGAAGCTTTTGCTGTGTGATGAACCTACCGGAGCCCTGGACTACAATACAGGGAAGGCCATCCTGAAGCTTTTGCAGGATATGTGCAGGGAAAAGGGAATGACGGTGATCGTCATTACGCATAACTCTGCCCTGGCGCCCATGGCGGACCGTCTGATCAAGATTAAAAACGGAAAGGTTTCCAGTATGGAGATCAATACCTGCCCTTTGTCCATTGATCTGATTGAATGGTAACGGGGGGTATCTGGCAGTTATTTCGGAAGAAAAGCGGATTTTCAGGCAGATATGCAGATAAATTAAAAAAGGTGGCAGATTTTACATATGAATAAAAAAGCATTGAGAAAAGACTTTTTTATGGAAATTCGAACAAGTCTTGGACGCTTCCTGTCCATATTTTTCATTGTGGCGATCGGAGTGGCATTTTTTTCAGGGATCCGTGCCACGGAGCCGGATATGCGCTATTCCGGCGATGAATATTTTGACGAAAAAAATCTCATGGATATTCAGGTGATCAGCACCCTTGGGCTGACGGATGACGACATTCAGGCGCTGGAAGCCCTGGACGGCGTAGAAAAGGTGGAATATGGGTATTCTGTAGATGCCTTATGTATGGCAAATGACAGCCAGCAGGCCGTGCACATCCTGTCGATTCTTCCCACGATGAATGCGCTGACGGTGGAAGAAGGCCGGCTTCCCCAAAAAGCAGATGAATGCGTGATGGATGTGGACTATCTGGGCGTCAGCGGATATGAGATCGGGGACGAGATCACATTTACATCAGGAACAGAGGATGAGATTACGGATACCCTGGCTGAGGATACATATACGATTGTGGGCGCTGTCAGCAGTCCCTGCTATATTGCGTTCCATCGGGGAAGTACAACCATCGGCACCGGAAGTATCGCCGCGTTTGTCTGCGTGCCCGGGGAAAGTTTTGATATGGACGTGTATACGGAACTGTATCTGTCCGTGGAAGGCGCGGCGGAACTGACTGAGTTTACGGATGCGTATACGGAGCGGATAGAGGAAGTGAAAGAAAATGTGGAGGGAATCCGCAAAAAAAGGGAAGACGCACGGTATCAGGATATCATCGACGAGGCAAATGAAGAACTGGATGATGCAAGGCAGGAACTGGAAGACGCAAAGAAAAAAGCCCAGAAGGAACTAAAAGACGCTGAGAAGAAGATCAGGGACGGCCAGGCGAAATGGGATGACGGAAAAGCCCGGTTGGATGATTCTGCCGTGCAGCTGGAAAACTCCCGTGCCCGGCTGATCTCAGGCCAGGGGGAGTTAGACCGCAACAGTGCGGAACTGGAACGGCAGAATGGGCTGCTTAATGAGAAGATAGCGGAGCTGAACGGGCATGCGGAAGAATACAACAGGCAGCTGGGGGAATTTAACCGCCGGTCAGCGGAGTATGATGAGAGTCTGGCTGAGTTCAATCGAGGGGTGAATGAATACAATCAGCGTCTGGCAGAGTATAACGAGCAGTTAGAGGCGTTTCGTCAGCAGAAAGAACAATACTATGAAAAAAAGAATGAGTATGACCAGCAAAGCGAACTGTTTTCACAGCAAAAACAGGCGTATGTCCAGAATAAACAGGAATTAGACAATAACCTGGCTTCTGTTGACAGCGGGATTGCCCGGTTAGAGGCACAAGCGCAAGTTGTTGAAGCAGAGATTCAAAGGGTAGAGGGAGCGATGGCAGCCTTGGATCCCAATAATCCGGATGATCAGGAATCTCTGAATCAACTCAATGCTGAATTGGGTGGATTACAGGATACCCAGACCGGTATTCGTACTCAGCAAAATGACCTCAATGCGAAAAAAGCCCAGATTGCAGCCGGCTTGAAGGAACTGGAGGCTGCCAAAACGCAGTTGGAGGAAGGGGAAGCCCAATTAGAATCGGGCCGGGTGCAGCTGGAAAACGCCTGGGAGCAGATAGAAGCAGCACAGGCCCAGTTTGACGCGGCCCGGATACAGCTGGAAGAGGGCCGGGCAGAACTGGAGTCGGGCCGGGCGCAGCTAATGGATGGTAAGGCCCAGCTTGACAGCGGCAGAACCCAGTTGAATAATGCGAAAGCCCAGTTGGATGACGGGCAGGCTCAGCTTGAGAATGCAAAAAACCAGATCCAGTCCGGCAGGAACCAGCTCGCCGGCGGACAGGCGCAGATCAATGACGGCTGGTATCAGCTCCGGCAGGGGGAAAGCCAGCTTTCAGACGCACAAAAGGAGCTGACGGACAAGAAGAGGGAGCTGACGGACGCCGAGGCGGAATATGAGAAAGCAAAGGCAGAAGCAGAGGAAAAAATTGCAGACGGAGAAAAAGAACTTCGGGACGCAGAGGATGAGATCAGCAAGATCGAACATGCAAAATGGTATATCAATGACCGGAGCGACCTGACGGAGCATGCCGGGTATGGGGAAAATGCAGACCGTATGCGGGCCATCGGGCAGGTATTCCCGGTATTATTCTTTTTGGTAGCGGCTTTGATCAGCCTGACTACCATGACCCGTATGGTGGAAGAGCAGAGGATCCAGATCGGGACGTTGAAGGCGCTGGGATATGACCGGCATTCCATTGCGGCAAAATATCTTGGGTACGCCTGTCTTGCAACGGTGCTGGGCTGTGTGGCGGGCGTGCTGTTTGGGGAAAAAGTATTCCCGTATATTATTATTGTTGCCTATGGGATCATGTATGAGCATATCCCCAATGTAGTGACGCCATATAATCTATATTATGCCCTGACCGCGTCGGCTGCGGCTCTGGCATGTACTTTATTGGCTACGATATTTTCCTGTTACCGGGAATTGCGGGAGCAGGCGGCGGAGCTTATGCGCCCGCCGACTCCGAAGCAGGGAAAAAGAGTTCTGCTGGAGCGGGTTACGTTTATCTGGAACAGGCTGAATTTTACATGGAAAGCTACGATTCGGAATCTGGTTCGCTACAAAAAACGATTTTTCATGACGATTTTCGGAATCGGAGGCTGCATGGCCTTGCTGCTGGTCGGATTTGGGCTGAAAGACTCTATTTTCGATATCGGCCTGCTGCAGTATCATGAACTGCAGATCTATGACGGGGATATCATTTTAAATGAGGACGCGTCGGATGAAGAGAAGGCTTCGGCCTATGAGAAGCTTGACGGGGATTCGCGTGTGGAAAAGACAGAGGTGAATCTGTTAAAGCAGGTCACCATCGGCCACGGAAAGAAAAAGAAGGATGTATATCTGAATGTTCCGGCAGATGTGGAACATTTCCCGGAATTTGTCATCCACAGGGACAGGGTCACACAGGAAGCATATACATTGGATGACGACGGCGTGATCCTGACGGAAAAGATGGCAAAGCAGCTGGAAGTGGGCGCAGGCGATACCATTTTTATCAAAGATGACGTAAAAGGGGAGATGGAAGTCAGGATTTCCGCTGTCTGTGAAAATTATATGCAGCATTATCTGTATATGACGCCTTCCCTTTATCAGGAAGCATATGGAAAGACTCCCGATTATAACTCGATTTATTTTATCATGAAGGAGGGAAAAGAAAGGGAATCGGAGGATGTAGGTGAAGAGGTGCTGAAAGAAAAAGGAGCGCTCAGCGCCAGCTATACAAAAGACATTGAGGCGCAGCTTAATGATATGCTCGTCAGCCTGAATATTGTTATGGTCGTGCTGGTGATCTCAGCCGGGATGCTGGCGTTCGTGGTGCTGTATAACCTGAACAATATTAATATCACAGAGAGGAAACGGGAGCTTGCGACCTTGAAGGTCTTAGGGTTCTATCCGGGAGAAGTGGCCCAGTATGTATACCGGGAAAATATCATCCTGACGGTACTGGGCGCGCTGGCGGGAATCGTACTGGGTAAATTCCTCCACCAGTTCGTCATCGTTACGGTGGAGATCGACTCGGCGATGTTCGGCCGGAATATCGATTTTAGCAGCTTTGTATATGGTTTTTTAATCACCGTGGGATTCTCTGCATTTGTAAACGGGGTGATGTACTTTAAGCTGAAGAAGATCGATATGGTGGAATCGCTCAAGAGCGTGGAATAGCCGCAAACCGAAAGACAAAGCTTCATAAGCGGAATGGCTGTCAACTGAAAGACAAAGCCCCATAAGCGGAATGGCTGTCAACTGAAAGACAAAGCCTCATAAGCGGAATCGTTGTGAATTTATATGTAAAATTTCACAGAACGAACATATATTTTGCGTATACTGTCCTATTATGGAAAGAGGAGATTTGCGCGATGGATAAGATTAAGATTTTGGTGGTGGATGACGAGAGCAGGATGCGGAAGCTGGTAAGAGATTTCCTCGTTCGGGAAGGGTACGTGGTCTTAGAAGCAGGGGACGGGATGGAAGCCATGGATATCTTCTATGAAGACAAAGAGGTGGCTCTGATCATTCTGGACGTGATGATGCCGAAGATGGACGGATGGCAAGTCTGCAGGGAGATACGGGAGCATTCTAAGGTGCCGGTGATCATGCTGACCGCACGTTCGGATGAGCGGGACGAACTACAGGGATTTGAACTGGGAGTGGATGAGTATATTTCCAAACCGTTCAGTCCCAAGATCCTTGTGGCGCGGGTAGAGGCAATCCTGCGGCGGACCCTTGGCGCAGAGAAAAATGATGTGATCAATGCAGGCGGGATCGTGGTGGACAAGGCGGCGCATATCGTGAAGATCGACGACAGGCAGGTGGACCTGAGTTTCAAGGAATTTGAGCTGTTGTCCTATTTTATCGAGAATCAGGGAATCGCACTGTCCAGGGAGAAGATTCTGAACCATGTGTGGAATTACGACTATTTCGGTGATGCCAGGACCATAGATACCCATGTGAAAAAGCTTCGGAGCAAACTGGGCGAGAAAGGAGAACTCATCAGGACAATCTGGGGAATGGGGTACAAATTTGAGGTGGAAAGCTAAAGGTATTGCGGGATGATGTATTCAATCAAGCGTCAGTTGGTGGTGGTTTTTTTAGGGCTGATCGTGATTATGCTGTCGATCATTTTCATTATCAATTCCAGTTTCCTCGGACAGTATTATATCGCCCATAAGAAGGCGGATATGATGGAGATGTACCAGCTTCTGGATCGCGTGGTAACCTCGGGGACTCTGGGGGAAGAACAGCGGCAGGCGGAGATCCTGCGCAGAAGCGAGCGGACGAATATCCTTCTGATGGTGGTGGACCAGGAGGCGGAACTGATCCTGTGTCCCGAGCAGAATAAAGAGGTGCTGTTCTCACAGCTATTTGGCTATATTACGAGACAGAATATGGGGGAGATCCTGGACGAAGAAAAAGCGTATGTTTTCTGCAGGGCAAAAGATATCCTGAACAATGGGACGATGTATCTGGAGATGTTCGGGACGCTCTCCAACGGGGAGTGGTTCCTGCTCAGGAGCCCTCTGGAGAGTATCAGGGACAGTGCGTCTCTTGCAAATAAATTTCTTGCCTATGTGGGCACCGTAACGCTTATATTCGGCGCATTGTTCGTATGGTTTTTCTCCCGGAAGATCACCACCCCGCTTCTGGAGCTGGCGGCGCTTTCAAAACGGATGGCGGATTTGGATTTTGACGCAAAGTATACCGGGAGCGGGAAGGATGAGATCGGGATACTGGGTGAGAGTTTTAACACAATGTCGAAGAAGCTGGAACGGACGATATCGGAACTGAAAAGTGCGAACCATCAGCTGCAGAAGGATATTGAGCAGAAAGAAAAAATCGAAATGATGAGGACCGAGTTCCTTGGAAATGTGTCCCATGAGTTAAAGACTCCCATCGCTTTGATCCAGGGGTATGCGGAAGGGCTCAAAGAAGGGGTGAACGACGACCCGGAGAGCAGGGAGTTTTATTGTGACGTTATTATTGACGAGTCCAATAAGATGAACCAGATGGTCAAGAACCTGCTGACTTTAAACCAGCTAGAGTTCGGCTCGGAGGAACTGGATGTGGAGCGGTTTGACGTGATCCATCTGATCCGGGGCGTGCTTGCAAGCTGTGAGATCCTACTCCAGCAGGCGCAGGCATCCGTAGCGTTTATTGCGGATGAATCGCTGTTTGTATGGGCGGATGAATTTAAGACAGAGCAGGTGTTCCGCAATTATCTGACCAATGCGATCCACCATGTGGATTACGAGAAACGGATTGAAATCCGTGTCATCCCGAAAGGGGATATCGTGCGGATCACCGTGTTTAACAGCGGAACGCCCATTCCGGAAGAAGATATCGGAAAACTGTGGGAGAAGTTCTATAAGGTGGATAAGGCGCATACCCGGGAATACGGCGGCAACGGCATCGGCCTGTCGATTGTTAAGGCTGTGATGGAATCTTTCCATCAGCAGTACGGAGTATGCAATTATGATAACGGCGTGGAGTTCTGGTTCGAGCTGGACGCGAAGATACGGTAAGTTTTCCGGACAATGAAGGCGGCAGTGGACGCGGCAGGCCGGGAGTGAATTCTTTTGGAAAAACCTCCGCGAAATGGCCGGGCGGTCGAAATTCCGGCGAGGATAAAAAAAGCGGTACTTTCTGGATGGGCTTTGCATCACGTTTGGCAGGATGTGAAGAAAAGTATACATGAAAGGCGGGAGCGGCAAGATGAGTGAAATGAAAATGGAATATGTAAAAATCCCCTATGTGGAGAAGAAGGTATCACGTATCCTGTATGGAACCGCCATACAGCCGTTTTTGGACGGCGGGGACGGCATGGAGCTTTTGGATGCGGTCTATGCCATGGGAGTGAATACCATTGACACAGGCCGGGTGTACGGCAAGGCAGAGCAGGTCATAGGAAAATGGATGGAAGCGCGGAAGCTGAGGGAAAAAGTCGTGATTCTCTCAAAGTGCGCGCATCCGGATGCATCCGGGAAAAAGCGTGTCAATGAAAAAGAGATACGTGCGGACTTTGCGGAATCCTCCGAGTATCTTCGGACAGATTATATCGACATTTATCTGCTGCACCGTGACGACCCGGACATAGAAGCCGGGGAGGCCGTAGAAATTATGAATGCCCTGCATGGGGAAGGAAAAATTGGGGCGTTTGGCGTCTCCAACTGGACGCACCGGCGGATTGCAGAGGCAAATGAATATGCCGACAGGCATCATCTGATCCCGTTTACGGTGTCAAGCCCGAATTTCGGTCTTGCAGAGCAGGTCAGAGATCCCTGGGGCGGCGGATGTGTATCCATATCCGGCCCGGCAAATCAGGCGGCCAGGGACTGGTACCGGGAGAACAAGATCCCGGTCATTGCCTACGCAAGCCTTGCACACGGGCTGCTTTCGGGAAAGGTAAAAAGCGCAGGACAGGAAAAAGCAGGAGAGATCCTGGATGAATTTGCGATGCGGGGATACGCGTGCCCTGAGAATTTCGAGCGGCTGCGCAGATGTGAGGAACTGGCCGAAAAAAAGAACTGTGCGGTTTCCCAGATTGCCATGGCATGGATTTTTCAGCAGGAGCTGAATACTCTGGCAGTGGTCGGCACGTCAAATGCCTCCAGAATGAAGGCAAATATTGAGGCTATGCATATAGGGCTCAGCAAGGAGGAGGCTGCATATCTGGATCTGCAGTGAGCCAAAAAAAGATTTGTCCTTTGACAGGGAGGCGCTTCATGCGTTCGGCGCAGAGATCGGGGAGTATATAGAACCTCAGATCGTCAGGCAGGGCGGGGGATGTATGGAGAGGAAAGCTTTCTGAAACCGGACATTTATACAACGATCAAAATGAAGGAGTTGCCATTCTGCATCTTTGGGAAATCTGTTTCCGGCATTGTCCGTCACCATCGCGGAGGGCTATCGCTTCATGCTGCGGGGCGGTTCCCCAAACTCTGCCTTGAAGGATCGGGAAAATGTGGAGTAATCCCGGAAACCTGCGGCGAAGCATGCTTCTGTGATGGGGGCGCCGGATGTGATCAGTTCCCGGGCGAGAAGGAGCCTGCGGTATGTAATGTAGCTGCCGATGGTATAGCCGGTCTCGGCTTTAAACAGGCGCATCATATGATATTTGCTGATAAAAAAAGCGGATGCCAGCGTATCAATATCCAGAGCTTCCGTCAGATGCGCGTGGATGTAGTGTAAAATATCAATCACTTTTGAATTGTATAGTTCTGTATCGAGAAATTCAATCCTTTTTTTCAGGGCTGCCCGGTTCAGCTGGATCATAAATTCCAGAAACAGGACCTGACGGTACAGGCTGCTGGCATATTCTGTGTCGTCAAAAGACTTTTCCAGACGGTTTGTGATCTTGAATAAAGAACTTTTTTCCAGAGAGGGAATCCGCAGTACATGGGAGTGCTCCTTACGGGCTTTCTGGAAACAAAAGCTTAAATCATAATCTTCACGCTGGTAAGCCTCCATAAATCCGGGAGAGATATATACGATAATTCTCTCATAGGGGGCAGGGCTGCCCACCCGGATCCGGTGCAGGTCATTTTTTTCTACAAGTACGATGTCATAGGGCTCCAGTTCATAGGTTTTACCTTCAATAAAATATTGCACATTCCCCCGTATGAAAATGGTAATCTTGTGGAATTCGTGATAATGAAATTCGTATTCTCTGGCAGTCTGGTCCGTGAGATGGAATATGCGGAAATCACTGTTTAAATAGCCTCTTTTCGTATATTTTTCCATACCGTTTCCTCCATTTTTGCGACCCGTTTGCGCAGCAAATTGCCTGCCTGCTATCAATCTTATCTTACAGCATTATCTGCAATATTTAAAGCATTTCTTACGTATTATTTGAAAAAAATGCCGGGTATAATAGAAGAAAATGTAAGGAACTTTTCGAGAACGCTCACAGCCAAAGACGGAGGTGCGGATTATGAAGACTGTAGTAGAACGATATCACGGGCTGGGAAATGATTATCTGGTATTCGACCCTAATAAAAATGAGTTGAAATTAAATCAGGAAAATGTAACCATGCTCTGCAACCGCAATACGGGCCTGGGTTCCGACGGAATTCTGGAGGGCCCGTTCATAGGAGAAAAGCATATGTCCCTGAAAATCTGGAATCCAGACGGGAGCATTGCGGAAAAAAGCGGGAACGGAGTCCGTATTTTTGCAAAATATCTAAAGGATGCAGGGTATGTCCAGAAGAAAAAATACCATCTTCTGACAGGAGGCGGCACGGTGGAGATCACGTATCTGAATGAAGACGGGAGCAGGCTGCGTATTTCCATGGGGAAGCTTAGCTTTTTCAGCGATGAGATCCCGGTGACAGGAGAGAGAAGGGAGGTCATCAATGAGGATATGGTATTTGGTAACACAATGTATCCGTCGACCTGTGTGTCAGTGGGAAACCCACATTGTGTGATTCCGATGCATGAGATATCCCGGGAGCTGGTGCGCAAGATCGGAAGTTTCTCTGAAAATGCGAGATATTTTCCGGAGCGGGTGAATACCGAGATCATGAAAGTCATTGACCGGAGTAATATTGCCATAGAGACGTTTGAGCGCGGAGCCGGTTATACCATGGCGAACGGGACCGGAGCCTGTGCGGCTGCGGGCGTGGCCTATAAACTGGGGCTGACCGGAAATAAAGTGATCGTGCATATGCCGGGCGGGGAACTGCAGGTAGAAGTGGACGACAACTGGGAGACCTATCTGACCGGCGATGTATTCTATGTGGCAAAGATCAGCTTAAGCAGTGAGTTTACGGAGAAGCTGCGGGCTTTGTAGGACAAAAGAACCGCCTGCCCAAGGGCAGCGGATTCATCAACAGGATAAAAACCATGAATCGAAGAATCTCTCCTTGCAGAGATTCTTTTTATGTGCTACCATAGCTATAACAATTCGGAAGATAAGGTGATATTATGCTGATTGAGATTGATTTTAACAGTGATGAGGCAATCTATATCCAGCTTCGGAACCAGATTATTCTGGGAATTGCGACTTCTACTTTTCAGGAGGGGGACTCGCTGCCCTCTGTCCGCCAGCTTGCGGATACGATCGGGGTGAATATGCACACGGTCAACAAGGCGTACGCCGTACTCAAGCAGGAGGGGTTTATCAGTCTGGATAAGAGGCGCGGCGCCGTGATCTGTGTGGATATCGACAAGATCAAGGCCGTAGAGGAGATGCGGGAGCAGCTTAGGCTTGTACTGGCAAAAGGCTGCTGTAAGAATATAACCAGAGAAGAGGTTCATGGGCTTGTAGACGACATATTTGACACATATACCGGATTATGACAGAGATTTTCCGGGGCTTTCAGTCAGGCGCGCAGCATTTGACCGTAGCATGTATGCAGCGCCGGACGGAGAGTTTGCCGGGACAGGGAGGATGTTATGGAGAAGCAATATACAGCACAGGCAGAGAATGCCATCAATTATGCGGCGGCTGCCGCAAGGGAGCACAAGCATCCTTATATAGGGACGGAGCATCTCCTTCTGGGGCTTTGCAAGGAATATATCGGGGTGGCAGGACAGATCCTGTCACAGCACGGAGTGGAGGAAGGGAAGATACTCCAACTGATGGGGGAGCTGATCGCCCCTGCCGGGGACGGTCCGGTCATGCGGCGTCCACAGAAAAGCCCGCGGCTCCAATATATTCTGGAGGACAGTGTGCGGGAAGCAGGACATTTTCATATGGATAAGGTGGGGACAGAGCATCTCCTTCTTGCCATCATCCATGATGCGGACTGTGTGGCTGCCCGGATCCTGACCACATTGAATGTAAACCTTCAGAAGGTCCTGCAGGATATCCTGTTTGCAGCGGGCGTTGACCCCAGAGATTATCAGGAGGAACTGCAGGAGGAATCCAGAAGCAGGAACGGGGCGATAGAGCAGTTCTGCAAGGACATGACGGCGGAGGCGGAAGAAGGGAAGCTGGATCCGGTGATCGGCCGTGAGGAGGAGATCTTCCGGCTGATGCAGGTACTCAGCAGGAGAACCAAAAACAACCCCTGCCTGGTAGGAGAGCCGGGAGTGGGCAAGACGGCGGTCTTAGAAGGGCTTGCACAGAGGCTTGCGACGGGCATCGTCCCCGAAAGTATGAAGGGAAAACGGATCTATACGCTGGATCTGCCGGGACTGATTGCAGGCTCCAAATACCGGGGAGAATTTGAGGAGAGGATGAAAGCCCTTATTTCCGAGGTGGAATCTGATCCGAACGTGATTTTATTTATGGATGAGCTGCATACTATGATTGGTGCAGGAGGCGCAGAAGGAGCCATGGATGCTTCCAATATCCTCAAGCCGGCTCTGGCAAGAGGGGAGCTGCAGATGATCGGGGCTACCACCCTGTCGGAATACCGGAAATATATCGAGAAAGACGCGGCGTTGGAGCGCCGTTTCCAGCCGGTCTCTGTGGAAGAGCCTACGAAGACGCACTGTCTGGAGATACTGGAAGGCCTGAAGGAAAAATATGAGAGCCACCATCGGGTAACCATTGGAAAGGAAGCGATGGAGGCGGCCGTCCATATGTCAGAGCGTTACATTACGGACCGGAATCTTCCGGATAAGGCCATTGACGTGCTGGACGAGACCTGTTCCAGAGTCAGCTTAAAGGGGTATAAGATTCCGGAGAACCTGTCTAAAACGGAAGATTCTTTGAAATCCCTGATCCGGGAAAAGGAAGAAAGTATTGCGGCCGGGGATTTTACAAAAGCACATTTGATTCAAAAGGAGCAGCAGGCAGTCCAGAAAAAAATCGACCAGATGCGCAGGCGTTTTGATAAGAAAAATGAATTTCAGCATCCGGTTGTGACAGAACAGGATATTGCCGAGGTGGTATCCGCATGGACTAAGATTCCGGTTCAGAAGTTAGAGGAAAGCGACACCCAAAGGCTAAACAAGCTGGAAAAGGAGCTGCATAAGCGGGTCATCGGCCAGGACGAGGCGGTCAGTGCGGTGGCCCGGGCTGTCAAGCGGGGGCGCACGGGACTAAAAGACCCCAAAAGGCCGATTGGTTCTTTTCTGTTTCTGGGACCCACCGGCGTCGGAAAAACGGAATTATCAAAAGCGCTTGCGGAAGCCTTGTTTGGAAATGAGGAGTCCATGATCCGGGTAGATATGTCCGAGTATATGGAGAAGCATTCTGTGGCAAAGATGATCGGTTCACCTCCGGGATACGTGGGGCACGGGGAGGGCGGACAGCTCAGCGATCAGGTGAGGACGCATCCCTATTCGGTTATCCTTTTTGACGAGGTGGAGAAGGCGCATCCGGATGTATTTAACATCCTGCTGCAGGTACTGGATGACGGGCATATCACGGATTCTCAGGGGAGAAAGGCAGATTTCAGCAATACAGTGATTATCATGACCTCCAATGCAGGAGCCAAGGCGATCATAGATCCAAAGAAGCTCGGATTTGCGGCAAAAGAGGACAGGAAAAGTGATTATGAGCGAATGAAGCAGAACGTCATGGATGAAGTGAAACTTATTTTCCGTCCTGAATTTTTGAACCGGATTGACGAGATTATCGTATTCCATCCGTTGGATAAAAATCATATGAAGCAGATTGTGTCCCTGCTTGTAAAGGAATTTACTAAGCGGCTGAAGGAGCAGTTGAATATGACCCTGACCCTGCGCGAATCGGCGAAAGCCCATATTGTAGAGAAAGGAACGGACGCAAAATATGGCGCAAGGCCGCTTCGGCGCGCGATGCAGACGGAATTGGAGGATAAGCTGGCAGAGGCCATCCTGCGCGGGGAGATTGTGCCGGGCACGCATGTGGAAGCAGGGATTTCCAAAAAGGAGATTAAATTTTACCCAAAGGAAATAAATGAGTAGAAAATCCCGCCGATTTATTATATAATATACACAAGAAAAGAGAAAAGAATGTCACGATTTTCAAAACACTTAGGAGGAACGGAAAATGGCAAGAGTAAAGGAATTATTACGGACAGAAGAAGACGGGACACTCAGCTTTGGAGATTACACACTGGCTTCGAAGACAAAACTGGATAATTTTGAATTTCAAGGCGATCTCTATAAAGTAAAGACATTTGCTGGAATCACCAAGCTGGAAAGGAACGGTATGTTTGTCTATGAGTCGGTTCCCGGCAGTGCGGTGGAGAACTTTAAATCCACGGATACGGAAGTGGCGTTTCGGATTTCTGCTCCGGAGGATGTGCAATTTACTCTGGAACTGCAGCCGGAGAGTGAATATGAAGTATTCATCGGCGGCGCGTCGGCGGGAAAGATGACTACCAATCTGAGCGGGAAGCTGAGTGTCAGCGTAGAGCCGGGGGACGACAAGAGCGCGGAAGTGAAAGTGGCGAAGTGCTGACGGTCAGCCTTTTAGATGACGGTACTGTATTATAATGAAAAAAAGAGGGGCAGGCTTCGGCCTGTCCCGTAGTTTTTGTAAGGAAGAATTTTTGAAAGAACGGGGAAGATCAAAGTGGCAAAGGGAAAGAAATCCGTCTATTTCTGCCAGAATTGCGGGCATGAAGAGACAAAATGGCTGGGACAGTGCCCGGCGTGCAAAGAGTGGAATACATTTGTGGAGGAGAAGGTGACCACGTCCAAGACGGCGGTTGTGAAAACTCAGAGGGAAGTGCAGGTATTGCCTCTGTCAGAGGTACGCACAGACGATCAGGCGAGGATAGAGACCGGACTGGAAGAATTGGATCGGGTGCTGGGGGGCGGAATTGTGCCCGGGTCTTTGATCCTTGTAGGGGGCGATCCTGGAATCGGAAAATCTACACTGCTTTTGCAGGTGTGCCAGCAGCTTGCAAAGGAGAAACATGTCTTGTATGTGTCGGGCGAGGAATCTCTTGCGCAAATCAAACTCCGCGCCAACCGAATGGGGCAGTTCTGCGACAATCTGAAGCTTTTGTGCGAGACGAATCTGGATACGATACGGAATATTATCGAGAGCCGAAGGCCTGACATGGCCATCATCGATTCGATCCAGACCATGTACAATGAGGAGGTCGCATCAGCGCCCGGCAGCGTGTCTCAGGTTCGGGAGTCTACGAATGTACTCATGCAGCTTGCGAAAGGATTTGGGGTGACCATCTTTATCGTGGGACATGTTACGAAGGAAGGCACGGTGGCAGGGCCGCGCGTCCTGGAACACATGGTGGATACAGTGCTTTATTTTGAAGGAGACCGCCACGCTTCCTACCGTATTCTGCGTGGGGTCAAGAACCGTTTTGGATCTACCAATGAAATCGGCGTATTTGAGATGCGCCAGAACGGGCTGGTGGAAGTAGAAAACCCATCGGAGTATATGCTCAGCGGAAGGCCGGAAAATGCATCAGGGTCGGTGGTGGCCTGTTCCCTTGAGGGAACCCGTCCTCTGCTGATCGAGATACAGGCTTTGGTCTGCCAGACGAATTTCGGGATGCCGAGGAGGACTGCCACAGGTACGGATTACAACCGTGTGAATCTTCTCATGGCAGTGCTGGAGAAGCGGATCGGCCTGCATATGTCCAACTGTGACGCCTATGTAAATATCGCGGGAGGGATCCGTATGAATGAACCGGCAATCGACCTGGGGATTGTGATGGCGCTTGTTTCCAGTTATAAGAACCGGCCCATTGACGAAAAATTGCTTGTGTTCGGCGAGGTCGGCTTAAGCGGCGAGGTACGGGCGGTGAATATGCCGGAACAGCGCGTGGCAGAGGCCAGAAAGCTGGGATTTGAGGCCTGTATTATCCCGGAAGTGTCCGTACATATGGTAAAAGAGATTACCGGGATCAAAGTCATCGGGGTCAAAAACGTGAACGATGCGATAAATCTGATCTGATATCAGGTTTTTGGCAGAAAAGGGCATAAATAAAAGGGATTGCTGCATTCGGAATCCTGTATTTGACTTTTTCTGCGGGTAATGAGATGTTTATCTACATGAATAATAGCAAAAAGCTATAGATTTATATGGAAACATGTATTTGTGTTATGCTTGCGGCGGCAATATAATGAAATCAGATGAAAACTCATACATGCCCGGTATGAGAACAGATTTTAAAATGGTCCGTGCCTGCGGGGCTGTGTATCTGCAGCGTCAGGGACGGACAGCAGACAACCCTCTTTCTCCATACAGACGATGGTACCGCATCGCCGGATATATGAAACTATGTCAACCACAGATTTTATCAGGAGGAAGCAGAATTATGCAGAGCAAGTATCAACATATTTTTGAACCGCTTACGATCAAACACATGACATTGAAAAACAGAATCGTTATGACTCCCATGGGGACAAACTACGGGGAGCAGAACGGGGAAATGAGTTTCCTGCACATCAACTATTATGAGCAGAGGGCAAAAGGAGGCACCGGCCTTTTGATCGTGGAGAATGCCAGCGTAGATTCTCCCTTAGGCTCCAATGGGACTACCCAGCTCCGGATCGACCACGACAGCTATATCCCGCGCCTGTTCAAGCTGTGCGAGACCATCCACAAGCATGGTGCGTGCATTGCGATCCAGATCAACCACGCCGGGGCTTCCGCACAGTCGGCAAGGACGAATATGCAGCCGGTTTCCGCATCCGATATCCCCTCCAGGGCAGGCGGTGAGATTCCGCGCCCTTTGGAAAAAGAAGAAATCCTTCAGATCGTGAAAAAGTATGGGGAGGCGGCAAAGCGGGCGCAGATCGCAGGCTTTGACGCGGTGGAGATCCATGCGGGGCATTCTTACCTGCTGAGCCAGTTCCTCTCTCCGACGACCAATAACAGGACGGATGAATTCGGCGGTTCCCCGCAGAACCGGGCGCGTTTTGCCAGAATGGTCATAGAAGAGGTGCGCGCCCAGGTGGGGCCGGTATTCCCAATCTTCGTGCGCATCAGCGCGGATGAATTTGTGGAAGGCGGCAATACATTGGAGGATACGTTAGAATACCTGCAGTATTTTGAAAAAGAGGTGGATGTGTTCGATGTTTCCTGCGGCCTGAACGGCTCCATCCAGTATCAGATCGATGCAAATTATCTGGAAGACGGCTGGCGTTCGTACATGGCAAAGGCAGTGAGGGAGAAATACAACAAGCCTTGCATGACAATGGGAAATATCAGGAATCCGCAGGTTGCCGAGGATATTCTGGCGCGGGGCGATGCAGACCTGATCGGAATGGGACGCGGGCTGATCGCAGACCCGGAATGGGTCAACAAAGTCAGTTTTGGAGATGAAAAGGAGATCCGCAAATGTATTTCCTGTAATATCGGCTGTGCGGGAAACCGAATCGGCGTCAACCGGCCTATCCGCTGTACAATTAATCCTTCGGTCAATGAAGGGGAAGGGTATCGGAAAAAGAAAGTGAACAAAGCCTGCAATGTGGTGGTCATCGGCGGCGGAACCGCAGGGCTGGAGGCGGCCTGTACTGCGGCGGAAGTAGGATGTACTACATTCCTGATCGAGAAAAAACCAGAGCTGGGAGGATTGGCGGCGATTATTTCCAGGATCCCCGATAAAAAGCGTCTCTCCGATTTTCCAAATTATCTGATCCACCGCGCAAGCAAGCTGAAAAATTTGTTTATCTTTAAAAACACGGAAGCAACCATTGAACTGGTTACCAGCTTAAACCCGGACATCATTGTAAATGCAACAGGCTCCAATCCGCTGCTCCCGCCGATTCAGGGGCTGCATGAGCATATTGACAAAGAAGGCGGGAAAGTGTCTTCCATTACCAATATGATTGCCCATGTGACCGAATATCCTCAGGATCTGACAGGGAAAAAAGTCGTGGTGATCGGCGGCGGCGCCGTAGGGCTGGACGTGGTAGAATTTTTTGCGCCCCGCGGGGCGGACGTGAGCATTGTGGAGATGATGCCGGCAATCGGCAACGGAATTGACCCGGTGTCCAAAGTGGGGACATTTACCCTGATGGAAAAGCATGGGGTGAAACAACTGACCAATACCGCATTGATGGAAGTGAAGGAAAACGCGTTCCTTGTAAGGCTGCCTGACGGTACAGAGAGTCATCTGGAATTTGACTACGGCTTTGTTTGCCTGGGAATGCGGGCAAATGCGCCGATTCTTCAGGCACTGTATGATACCTTCGGGAACAGCGGGGACGTGGAGATCATGAACATCGGAGACAGCGTGCGGGCGAGAAGGATCATCGAAGGCACTACCGAGGGAAGAAATATCCTCGGCGTGCTGGAACGCAGAGAATATTTATAGAAGGAAATTTTTTCTATTCATACATGATAAGCCACGGCATGAAAGCTCCTGAGGATATAAGGGGTTTGCGTCCGCAGGCAGCAGGACCATCGAAAGAGAGATCCTGCCGGCCTGCGGATTTTTTTGCATTGCGGTTTATATGCCGGCCTGTTTTTGCACGAACTTTAGAAAGCGGTTTGCGGCGGGGATGAGATATTTATTTTTCATATATGCCATATGTACTTTATGGACGATCTGTTCCCCTTTGACGGCAATGCGGCTGATTCTGGCATCCCGGATGGTATCTACGTCCGCCACCAGAGCGATCCCGAAGTCTTCCGCCACCAGAGCGGCGATGGAGTACTCATCAGGGCAGTCAATGACAAGGGCGGGTGTGATATGATGCTGGCGGTAGAGCTTTTTTGTGTACAGCCCGAGCCCTGAATTATAATCATATCCAATGACCGGATACTCACCGAGCACATCAAAAGGTACGCTTTCCTTTCCGGACAGAGGGTGGTTCAGGGAGGTGATGATGATCATTTGCTGCTTTAAAATGGGAGTAAAATGTATGGAGGGCTGGTCTTCCACATAAGCCCCAAAGACCACGTCATAGGTATCGTTTTTCAGCCCGGCGATGAGGTCGCTGGTCCGGGCCTGGCTGAAGCTGAAAGTAACATTCTTATTTTCTTCCAGATTCAGGAAACTTCGGACCGTGTGCGGGATGTAGTGGTTGGCAAGGGGGGAGACATACGCAATGTCCACATGGCCTCCGCCCTGAGTGAGATACTGCATTTTTCGTTCCGCAGCCGCCACTTCATCCAGAATGCGTTCCGCATGGGTCAAAAAAATCCTTCCGTATTTTGTAAGGATTATGTTGCGTCCCTGCTTTTCAAACAGGGGAAGGCCCAGTTCACGCTCCAGAGCCTCCATGGAACGGCTGAGGCTGGGCTGGGAAATATGAAGTTCTTCCGACGCACGGCTGAAATGTTCTAATTGTGCTATTTTTCTGAAGTAGGTGAGTTGATTTAAAGTCATTTTGAGTCCGCCTTTCATGGTTCTTCCCTGAGTTTACCACAACTGATGCAAAAAAACTATAAATAATACAGATAATATGTATTGGAAGTATGACAAAAATTCCTGTATACTAAAAACAAGAAAAAGAGGTTGTCTAAAAATTAACAGTGACGTTACATATTTAACAGAAAAGGGAGGGTCGTAAGAAAACAGGGCAAAAAGATTTAAAAGCATGAAGTAAAACAGACAGAACAAAAACAACGAAAAAAGAGATAAGGAAAAGGAGATTCATATCATGGCAGAGAGAATTACAGGACATACAGAACTAATCGGATTAATGGCGTACCCAATCAGACATTCCAGCTCCCCGGCAATGCACAACGAGGCTTTCGCTTATCTGGGCCTGGACTATGCATACCTCGCATTTGAAGTGGACAACAGCACTTTGGAAGATGCAGTAAAGGGGCTCCGCGCATTGAAGCTGGCAGGCTCCAACGTATCCATGCCAAACAAGACGGTGGTACACAAATATCTGGATGAACTGTCACCGGCAGCCAGACTCTGCGGGGCAGTGAATACGATTGTAAATGACAACGGGAAACTGATCGGACATATCACGGACGGGATTGGATATATGCAGTCTCTGAAAGATTATGACATTGACGTGATCGGAAAGAAAATGACCATCGCAGGGGCTGGCGGGGCAGCAACGGCAATCCAGATTCAGGCGGCGCTGGACGGTGTAAAAGAAATGTCTGTCTTTAATGTGAAAGATAAATTCTGGGATACTGCTTTGCAGACTGTGGAAAAGATCAATACAAAGACGAACTGCAAGGCAACGCTTTATGACCTGGCGGATCTGGATATCCTGAGGAGGGAGATCAACGAGTCCTATCTGTTTGCAAATGCAACAGGAGTGGGCATGAAGCCGTTGGAAGGCAAGGCCGTAATCCCGGACAAATCGTTCTTAAGGCAGGACCTGATCGTCACCGATACCGTATATTCTCCGGCGGAGACAGAGCTTCTTCGCATGGCAAAGGAAGTAGGCTGCAAGAACATGAACGGATTCGGCATGATGCTGTTTCAGGGTGCGGCCGCATTCAAGCTTTGGACCGGAAAAGAAATGCCGATCGAACATATGAAAGAAGTACTCGGCATCCGCTACGAATAGAATACAGTGAAAAATGGAATCAAAAGGAGAGAATATGGAAAAGAAATATTTGCCAAGCGCGCTGATACTTTATATGAACTATTTTATCCATGGAATCGGATGCTCGATTCTGAGCCAGCAGGTAGTCAAGGAGACGTTGACCGCACAGTGGGGCGTAGACGACGTCATGCGGGTGACGGCCATTGCCGCGGCCTTAGGCCTGGGGCGCCTGATCTCGCTGCCTTTTGCGGGACCCCTGTCCGATAAACTGGGACGGAGGATTTCCGTGCTGATCGGAGTGGCGTCCTATGTGGTGTTCTTTGTGGGAATCGCATTTTCACCCAACGTACAGGTGGCTTATGTGGCGGCAGTCTTAGGAGGGATCGCAAATTCTTTTCTGGATACGGCGACCTATCCGGCGGTTGCGGAGATCATGTACAAATATACGGGGATCGCAACCATGGGGATCAAATTGTTTATCTCCATATCCCAGCTTATGATGCCGTTCTTCTTAGGGCTCGCGGCGGGAACAAACATGTCCTACCTGACGCTGGCAATCGTGGCGGGCGCTGTGATCGCAGTCCTTGGAATCCTTGCTATATTTGCGCCGTTTCCGGCATCTTCCCAGAGCGGGAAGAGCGAGTCGTTTCTCGACAACCTGAAAAACGCACACTTTTCACTGGAAAGCGTTGCATTGATACTGATTGGATTTACAAGCACAGCCACATTCCAGCTCTGGCTGAACTGCGCACAGACCTTTGGGAAGGAGATCGCCGGTATCCCCTCTGAGACCGTGTCTGTGATGCAGACCTACTATTCCGCAGGAACGCTTGCGGCCTTGTTTGTGACCAGCGTGCTGATCACAAAGTTTAAGCAGGTGCGGTTCCTTGCCATTTATCCGGCTATCTCCGTTGTAATGCTGGTCTTCGTCTATTTGCTGAAGACGCCGCTGATCTGCTTTATCGGCGCGTTTGTTATCGGATACTCGGCGGCGGGGGGAGTGCTCCAGATGGCGACGGCCACGGTCAACGACCTGTTCCCGAAGATCAAAGGGACGATTACAAGCCTGGTCATGATCGCGTCCAGCCTGTGTAATTATACGATCCTGAGCGCGGCTTCCAGGATGACGGCGGGGAATGTAATCGTGATGAATATTGTGATCACAGTGATCGGTGTTTTACTGGCAGTATTTGTAAATATGAGATATGGGACGCTCTTGAAAAATACGGAGGCTTCCAGGTAGGGATTGGATACAGAGCGCTATTCTTATGAATTTGAAGATGGTTTGCCTGAGTAAACCATCAGGGATGTTTTTCTAATAGAAAATTTCCCGGCAGGCACGTGTTGTGTTATTATAAAACAAAGAAGGAGGAAATACAGATGAATCCGGTAGTAGTGAGAAATGTGAAAATTGGGGAAGGGATCCCGAAAATCTGTGTGCCCATTGTCGGCGTCACAAAGGAAGAGATCGTTCATGAAGCAAAGACATTTGAAGATATCCCTGTGGATGTGGTAGAGTGGCGTGCAGATTGGTTCGAACATGTATCTGAGATAGAAAAAGTAAAGGAAGTCCTTGCAGAATTGCGCGCCGCGTTGAAGGAGACGCCGCTTCTGTTTACATTCCGCACTTCCAAAGAGGGCGGCGAAAAGGCTATCGAACCAGAGGTTTACGCGGCGCTCAATAAAGCTGCGGCAGAAACAGGCAATGTGGATCTGGTGGATGTGGAGGCATTTACCGGGGATGAGATTGTAAAAGACATCATTCAGGCAGCCCACAAGGCGGGTGTCAAAGTGGTTGCGTCCAATCATGACTTTAACAAGACGCCGGAGCAGGCGGATATTGTAGGAAGGCTCTGTAAAATGCAGGAGCTGGGGGCGGATATTCCGAAGATCGCGGTTATGCCCCAGAGCAAAAAGGATGTGATCACCCTGCTTGCGGCCACGGAGGAAATGACGCGGGAACATGCGGACCGTCCGATCATCACCATGTCCATGGCAGGGACCGGCGTGATCAGCCGTCTCAGCGGGGAGGTGTTCGGCTCTGCGCTGACATTCGGCGCGGCAAAGAAGGCCTCCGCTCCGGGGCAGATGGGCGTCTGTGATCTGGTGACCGTGCTGAACCTGCTTCACAAAAGCTTATGAAAGGCGGCAAAGTAAGAAGGGCCTTGCGCTGGCTCAATGATAATCTGGAAGAATTTTTGATGGTTGCTTTTTTGGGAGCCATGACACTGGTCATGGGGGTGCAGGTGTTTTCACGCTATATGCTGGGAACCTCGCTCTCATGGTCCGAGGAGCTGACCCGGTATATATTTATCTGGGCAGGATTCCTAAGTGTCAGTTATTGCACCAGAAAATGTATTTCTATCAAGATCGAGCAGTTTGTGGCAGTCTTCCCCCGAAGAGGGAAGGCGGCCTTTAAAATGGTAAACCATACATTGGAACTGGTTCTGTTCCTGTATCTTCTGCCGTTTGCGTGGAGGTTCTTTTGGTCCGCGGTACAAAGCGGGCAGACCAGCCCCGCTTTGAACCTGCCGATGTACTATGTGCAGGCGGCTCCGTTTTTTAGTTTTGCGCTGGTAGCGTTCCGTGTGGCGCAGAGATGGTGGATCGAGTGGAACGTGATGCTGGGCAGGGACCAAAGATTTACGGCAACGGTAAAAGACCCGGATGCAGAGTCCGGGTTCGTAAAAAATGTGCAGGAGGAAAAGGTGGAGAAGGACCAGGGGAAAGGGGGAGGAGCATGTCGGTAGCAGTCGTATTTTTGATCTTTGTGGTGTGTCTGGTTATCGCCATTCCGGTGTCCATCTCTCTGGGAATCGTTTCCGTGCTGCCGGGCGCATTTGACGCGTCCTTTACCGCAAGCGCCACCTACGTGATCCGCTCCATGCTGGGCGGGCTGGACAGCTTTCCATTGTTGGCTGTGCCCATGTTCGTATTATCCGGTATCATCATGGCAAAAGGCGGGATCTCCAAAAAACTGTTCGATGTGTTCGCGTTTTTTATGGGAAAACGGACAGCGGGGATGCCCTGCGCGGTGATTGTCACATGTCTTTTTTACGGGGCCATCTCCGGATCGGCGCCGGCAACGGTAGCGGCGGTGGGGAGCATGACCATCCCCATCCTTTTAGAACTGGGCTATGACAAAAAGTTTGCCACAGCGGTGGTCGCAGTGGCAGGGGGGCTGGGAGTGATTATCCCGCCCAGCATCCCCTTCATCATGTACGGGATGGCTTCCGGCGCATCAGTCAGCGACCTGTTTCTGGCAGGGATCATCCCGGGGCTGTTGATCGGGGCGCTTTTGATGGTCTATGCGGTTTACTACTGCAGGAAACACGGCGAAGATAAGGAAAAGATCAATCAGGTGGTAGGGGCGCTCCACGAGAAAGGGATTTTACAGGTATTGAAGGAAAGCTTTTTTGCACTGCTGAGCCCGGTCATCATCCTTGGCTGTATTTATTCCGGAGTGGCGTCGCCCACAGAGGCAGCGGTCATTTCCGTATTCTATGCGCTGGCCGTGAGCATGGCTGTCTACAAAAGCATTCAGGTAAAAGACATCTGGAAGATCATGGTGGAGGCAATCAGGACGTTTGCGCCGATCCTGTTTATATTGGCTTCGTCGGTTGCGTTTTCCCGGGTGCTGACCCTGATGCAGGTGCCTCAGACAATCAGTGCGTGGATTCTGTCGCATTTCACCAACCCGGTCGTTTTGCTGCTGGCGCTCAATGGATTCTTGCTGCTGGTGGGCATGGTGATGGATACGACGCCTGCGATCCTGATCCTGACGCCGATCCTGCTGCCTATTGTGACGCAGATCGGGATGGATCCGGTGCAGTTTGGGATTATCATGGTGGTGAATCTGGCTATTGGGTTCGTGACGCCGCCGATTGGAGTGAACCTGTTTGTGGCAAGCTCACTGGTGGATCTTCCGGTAATGGAGATTGCAAACAAGGCAATGCCTATGATTGTGTATTTTTTGGCGGCATTGCTGCTGATTACGTTTGTACCGGGGATCAGCCTCATGTTGATCCGGTAAAGGAATGGAAAGAGGGGTAGGGACAGTATGAAAATAAAAGATGCCGCAGGCAGAAGTTTTGAGATGTTTCCTATATGGAAAAACGGAGGGCTAAAGGCTGCTTATGTTGTGTGCGCATGTCTCGCGCTGTCCGGCCTGACAGGGTGTACGGCACACAGAGAGGCCGCAGGGCAGCGGTACGCATGGCCTCTGGCTACGGCCAGCCCGGAGGATACGGTGACCCAGATCTATGGGGAGAAATTTGCGGAAGAAGTATTCAGGCTCAGCGGCGGCAGGATGAAGATCCAGGTGTATCCAAACAGCGTGCTTGGGGGAGACAGGGAACTTTTGGAAAGCTGCTATGATGGGGATATCCCTTTTGTCGTACAGAACACGGCTTTGCAGGTCAACTTTATCCCGGATACAGCGGTATTCGACACGCCCTGTGTTTTTGATAATCTGAAAGATGTGAGGGCGGTGGTAGACGATCACGCATTTCTGGAGCTGATGCGGCAGAAATACAGAGAAGCAGGGTATGAGCTGCTGGGATATTCCGATCAGGGCTTTCGGGTGATGTCCACGAATAAAAAGATAGAGTCTCTGGCTGATTTCGAGGGGCAGAAAATCCGGACCATGGAGAACAGCTTCCATATGGATTTCTGGAAGCTTCTGGATGCCAACCCGACACCCATGAGCTTCAGCGAGGTCTATATTGGGCTTCAGCAAAATACAATCGACGCCCAGGAAAACCCTTATGAGGTGATCGTATCGAACCGGCTCTATGAGCAGCAGGATTATGTGGTGGAGACCAACCACCTTCCCCATCTGTTGTCCCTGATTGTGAGCGAAGAATTTTTCCGGGGGCTGTCCGGGGAGGAGCAGAAGATTTTGGAGGAAGCCGGCGAGATTGCAAAGGAATATTCCCGGAACGCCTCGGATGAACGGATTTCCCAGAGAGTGGAGACGATGGAAGAGAGCGGGACGCAGATCATCTCATTGCCGGATGAGCTGTATCGGCAGCTGGTACAACGTTCACAGCCGGTGTACGAAGAGATCCGGGAAAGTGTCTCTAAGGAGGTTGCTGAGAAATATTTCAGAGGTGTGGATCGATAGGAAAGTACGCAGCGAGCCAGGCGGATCTGTGGACATGTCCGCCTGGCGACTGCCGCGTAAGCCAAATACCTTACAGCTTGCTGTGGGGTATTTTTCATTAATGCGGCGTTGAAAAAATACCTGAAAATCAGGTATGATTATACTCAAAATTACCGATTAAGGACAAAAACCGACGGATTAAGGACAAAGCATTTACCATTCCCCAAAATGTGTTATAGTAATAACATCCGGCAGTTACTTATGGTATCGAGTAACGTATTGTTCAAAAATGACTTTACGTTCCTCCTTGTGTGGCGCAGTAACTTGTGACTCCTTTAATCATATGCGTAAGGATGTTTTAGGACATGCCGGATTTGCAGGATAAAGAGCATGAGCGCTTCCGCCTTCGACGGCGCATTTGCGGAAAGCCTTTGGAATCCGGGAAAGATGCAGGGGTTTTCTGAGGATGTCCGGCTCAGGGGACACACGCAAAGGATTTTTAAGGGAGCGCTCGGCATAGAAAGGGGGTATGAATGGAAAAAGAAAAACTGATCGTAGAAAGTGTCAAGCTTGCGCTGGCTAACCTCCAGCTAAACGGCGTGTCTCCCAAAGAGGTACTCATATCCAGTATCCGGTATTTGATGGAATGCTGTTCTCTGGAGAACTCAAAAGAAGGGCGTCACACGGAGGAAACCTGTAAGAAAAGGGCGGCCATGTTCAATAAGGCGATTCTGTTTATAGAGGTTTATATTGAACTGGGATTTTCATATGAAAGCCATGCACAACTGTTTGAGCAGGTATTCAGAGAGTCAGGGCTGACGGATGATGAAGTGCTTTTTTTTAAGCGTCGTTTTGCACAAAAGCTGAAATTGAACAAGTCAAAGATCGGCTCCGTGCTTGGCAGATGGAATCCACGATATCATTCCAATACAAAAAAAGAAGTCGTTGAAGATATTCTGGAAAAGATCAGAAAAAAAGAGCCGGGAGAATATTTTTACTATTCCAGGCGAAAAAATTCAAAACAGGAGGATGTCTATCAGTTAGTGATAGGATCGGAGGGCAGTTATTTCTGCCATGTGAATGAACAGAGATATTATGAGTTTGAGAACATGGGGTGATCAAAGATGCAGAAATACAGGGCGGCAGTTGTGGATGACAGCCAGGAGTACAGGAAAAAGGTTACGGAGGTCTTGCAGTCCGTTGCCGAAAGATGCGACAGGGTAATGGAATGCATCGAGTTTTCCAGAGCGGAGACATTGGTATATCATTTGCAGGCAGGCACGTATTTCGATATTTATGTTCTGGATATTGAGATGCCGGGGATGGACGGGATGGAACTGGCACATGGGATCAGAGAGAAATATCCGGAGGTGTGTATTATTTTTGTGACCTCATATTCCAGATTCGCACTGGAAAGCTATGAAATCGACGCATACCAGTATATTTTAAAAGATAAGCTGGCGCTGAGGCTTCCTAAGGCCATGGAAAAGTATTTCCGGAGGACAGATATGGAGACAGAAGAGGCATTCTATACAATCTCCACAAGCAGCAGGCTGGAAAGGTTCCGGTGCAAAGACATCCTCTGGATTTATAAAAGCGAAAAAAATGCTGTGTTCGTGACAAAAGAGAAGATATACAAACAAAGGATATCATTAAGCGATATCTATAAAATGCTGCCGGAGGGAGATTTTGTTTTTATAGAGCGGGGGATCATTGTAAATATTCCATATGTCAATGGAGTGGATGGGAATGAAATTACCCTTTCGGGCGGAGAGATACTGAATGCCAGCAGGTCTTATCTGAAGAAAGTCAGGGAGGAGATCACGAGATATTGGAGCAGGCAGATCTAAGTGCAAGGGAATCTTAAAGGTTTGATATAGTGGCACAGAATCTTGGAGCTGGGATTATGACAAAAACAATCATGTTGATCGGAATCGAGGCATTGAACCTGTTTCTTTGTATCTATCTGGCTTATGAGCTGCCGGGGGAAGAGAAGGAAGAAATCACTTCAGGGCAAAAGGCGGTATTTCTGCTAACAGGCGTATGCGCCGCCATATTTAACGCCGCGAACCTTTTATTCCTTTACTATAATAATTTTGTTTGGATTCTGACGGATTTATTTTTAATGCTGTTGTTTCGGCTCGTGAAAAGCAAACATCATGTTATGAGAGGCGGCACTGCAGTACTGGTAAAGCATCTGACCATATATATGGATTACGCGACTGGTTTTTTGTTTGTCGGAAGTAAAATCGCGGATTACACGATGGAAACAGTCCTGTATGTTAAAAGGCTGGAGATTACGATCGCTTTTCTGGCAGAAAGGATTCTGTTATTTATTGCAGCCGCAGTCCTGGCCGGTAAAATACAAGAAAGCTTTTCTGACCTGCGGCAGACCAGAAGGGTGCTGCTGATCGTAGATATTGTCAGCTATATGGGAGTGATCCTGATCCAACAGCTGTTCTTGAGGGAGATTCATCAAGTATATGTGAACAGCTTTTATGTGACGCTGGCGTTGGGGAGCATTCTGTGCGTTGTCTTTTTCATATATGATTCGGCCGTTGGACGCAGGGAGAGGGAGCGGCTGATCGACATCACGAACCAGATGCTTGAGGAGAACTACCGGAAGCTGTACGGCGAACAGAGAAGGCTTGAACATACAGCCCATGATTTTAAAAACCATATCAGGCTGCTGACAGGATATCTGGAGGAAGAAAGATACGAAGAGGCTATGGAGTATGGGAGGAAACTGGCCAGCCCGCTTGACGTTATCATTCAGAGAAGCTGGTCAGACAATAAGATCCTGGATACGATCCTGAATACAAAACTGGCGGAGGCTGAGCAGAAGAAAATACAGGTACATATGGAAATTGACAATATGGAAGGGCTCCCGTTAACGGATTATGATCTATGCGTTGTATTGTCAAACCTTTTCGATAATGCGATTGAGGCATGTGAATATGTAGAGGAAGGGAAAAAAGAAATTATCATCTGCATAAAATCAGTCGGAGCGATGTTTATCATAAAGTTTGTAAACAGCATGGAAAGAAAGCCTGTCAAAAAGAACCATAGATACCACACGATCAAACGAGATAAGGATGCCCATGGGATCGGCCTGGAGAGCGTGGAGGCATCCATTGAAAAATATCAGGGGACGCTGTTGCTGGAACATACGGAGAAGCAGTTTTTCGCAGTGGTTTCCGTTCTGGAGCAGCATGGTGCAAAAACAGGGAAAAAGTAACGGCTGTGAAAAAGGATGAATAGATATGACATTGAGAAAGAGAGGAAAAAAACATGCAGAAGATTCAGGAAAAGACAGAATATATCGGAGATTTGAGAGCAGAATTTCAGGAGATTGACAGCCTGTATGAGCATGAGAGGGCAGATGCGGACATTTTATCATTGAGCGTACAGTGTTTTGCAATCCTTTCGCTGATCTGCTGTTGAGCCAGCCTGCCCCGGATCATCGCCGGTTGCAGTTCACGGCTCCGGGGGCTGTAACGATTGCGTTTTAAAGCCATAAAAAAATTGAAATGCCATCAACAGGATTTTCATTTACAGCAGATCATGGCTGTGAGGGAAGTTGTGTGGATGGCATTTTCCGAAAAATAATACATTTTGAGGGGAAGTACAGATGACAGACCAGAAAGGCTCCTATCTAAAAGAACGGAAGTATCTTACGGACAGATATGGGAAGAACGGCGGGAAACCAACCGGGAAATATCAATACTGGGAACAGATATTGGGGAAAGAGAATGTGGCGCGGTTAGCCTCAGAGAACGAAAGCATCCGGTTTCATTTGGAAGGGATTCCTTATGTCCTGGGCGTCCAGGACAGAGTGTGGATGAAAGGACAGTCCAGGGATACAGGCAGCAAGGCTTCGTCCCCTTCAGACTTTCTGAATAGAGAGAAACCGGTATTCGCACCCTATTATGAGAATTTTCTGCAGGAGGGGCTTGCTCAATTCCAGAGGAAAAAGGGAAAGGGCGCCATTCCGCTTTCTGCCGGAGTTGAGCAGGATTTTCTGCGGTATGTTCTGGATATCCTGCAGAAAATCTCTGTCCGTACCCTGATTCTGGAAATGCGCCGGTTAAAGGCAGAGGGCAGGCTTGCCGGCAGTGGTGAAAAGGAAGAATATGAGGATTTTCTGAGCCGGTATCTGGGCAGCGCTTCCTACCTGCGTGAGGTTTATGATCGCTACCCGGTATTGCTGCGGATGATGAAGGAACAGTTAGGCCAGAGCGTGGATTATTTCTGCGAGATTATAGGACATCTGGAAACGGATCGCCGGGAAATCGAAACCCGGATACTGGGAGGAAATCCGGTGTCAGAGCTTAGCAGTATCCGCCTTATGCATGGGGACGTACACAACCACGGCAGGAGCGTGGCCAGCGTATATGTGAATGGGGCGACAGAAGTCATCTACAAGCCCCATTCCCTTGCGCATGAGCTTTTATTCCAGAATCTTCAAAAAAGGATAGGCGAAGGGATTTCCCTGTGGGATCGCAGCATGAGTCCGAAGATTGTCAGCCGTCCGGAATATGGATGGGAGGAAAAAATCTGTGCTCAGGAATGCACGGACCAGCCGGAGATCCAAAGGTTTTATGAAAGGGCGGGGATGCAGCTCTTTCTCGCGTATCTACTTGGAACCGGCGATCTTCATTATGAAAATATGATTGCAAGAGGGGAATATCCTGTCCTGATTGATTTGGAAACATTGATCCGTCTGCGGGCAAAAGGCGTGCCACGGGATGCATTTTCAGATTCTGTGCTGGGAAGCGGGATCCTGCCGGTATATTTGCCGGATGACCAAAGAACAGGAACCGATGTCGGGGCGCTTAGAGGGGAAGGCAAAAAGAAAAGCAGGATGCTGGTTCCGGTAATCCTCGACGCTTATACTTCAAAGATGAGGATTGAATACCGTCATGGGGTCATGGGGCATGCGCAGAACAGGGTAAGATGCCAGGGGCAGCCCGTGGAAGCTGAGAATTATACGAAGGAACTGGTGAGCGGATTTAAAAAGGCTTACCAATTCGTAAAAGACAGTCCCGAAATGCAGAACTATATTTTGGGACAGGCAGAAAACTGCCAAAGCCGCCAGTTGCTCTCAGACACTATGAAATATGCGGCTCTGCTGAACAGTTCCTTCCACCCTGACCTGCTGGGAGACGGAGGGGATCGGGATCTGTTTGTCCATTCGGTGGGACTGATCGGAAAATCACGGGAACAGCAGATTGTGGAATGTGAGGCCCAGGCAATGCTGCGAGGGGATATCCCTTCGTTTTACAACAAAGGGAAGCATCTTATGTGCGGAGGTGAAATTTGTATTTCAGATTATTTTGCAGATACGCCAAAGCAGGCAGTCCAAAAACGGCTGGCGCGTCTGGGCAGAAGGGATGAAGGATTTCAGGAAAAGCTGATTGGGTTGTCGCTTACGATTGCGGGAAAGCAGGGGAAAAACAGAGTGGATTCCGGTTGGGAAAGGACGGATTATCAGAGATGTGCCATAGGCAGGAAGGGATTGAATGCGGCGCTTTTTTCTGCCTGTGAAAAGACCGCGCAGCTCATTCTGGAAAATGTTTACGAGGATGAGGATGGAAACCTGCAGATTTTGAGTATCGACCTGGCGGGACAGTCCAGAAGCAAGATCCGAAATGTGGGACGTTATTTTTACGAAGGGATCTCAGGGATTGCCTTATTTCTGTATGCCCTTGAAAAACAACGAACAGACATGTACGATACAAAGCAGGAGCATGGGAAGAGGGACCGGTTTGGACAGAAGGTACTGAGACGGCTGCTGGGACAGTTAAAGGAGTATACGGAAAACCTGGTAATATCAGAAGAGGCGGCCGCAAAAAGGACGGGGCTGTTCGACGGGGAATTTTCCATTGTATTTACGTATCTTTTGCTGTATGAGATCGGCAGGGAGGAGGAATATCTGGAGCTTGCCAGGCTCCATACCGGGAAGATCTTGCCGCTGCTTTTGAAGGATGGCAGTTTTGATTTGCTTGGGGGCAATGCAGGAGGCGTGCTCGGATTATTAAAGCTGTATGATATTACAGGAGAGGGAGTCTATCTGGCAGCGGCACAAAAAGCAGGGGATCTTCTTTACAGCCGGGCAGAAAGAATGGAGCATGGTATTGGATGGCGCGGCGCAGAGGCAGGAAAGACGCCCCTGTGCGGTATGGCTCATGGGAATGCCGGGATACTTGCCGCCTTTGCCAGATTGTATCAGAAGACCGGTGAAAGGAAGTTTTGTGATGCATGCATTCAGTGTCTGGACTATGAGGACAGCATGTATGAGGAACAGTTCCACGACTGGAAAGACTTAAGGGAGGAAGCGGCAAGCCATGGACAGAAGGGCAGCCAGGAAATGGCATGGTGCCATGGCGCGGGCGGGATCGCATTATCAAGGGGACTGGCCATCGAAGCATTGTTCGAAAAAACAGCGGCAGAAGCCGGAACCGGGATCAAAGAGGCGACGCGTCTGCAAAAGCGTCTGGAGCGGGATATAGAACGTTCGGTTCCCGGGCTTGCAAAACATTTTCTGCGGGAGGGGATGTGCATCTGCCACGGGACGCTGGGAAATTACCGGATATTAAGAAGGCTGGGGGGATATGTTGAGGATTCGGCAATGGATAGAGTAAGATCGGAAGTCCATGCCCAGGTCATGCGCTGGGAAAAAGAAGAGCCGGATTTGATCCTGCAGGAATACCATTCGCCGGGATTTATGAACGGGCTGGCGGGGATTGGGTATTACCTGCTGAAAGAGATGGATGAGGATTTGCCGGATATATTAAGATTGTAACAGGGCAGAAGACAGAGCTGTTGGAAAAAGGATTTTCTGACAGCTTTTATTACGCTTTACATTACAGGAAAATCCCGTTATAATTAGGAAAGAATATGAACGGAAGTACGTGCAGGGCATCACGGCCTGCGGCAGTGTTTTAACGTGGTTTCAGAATGGAGAGGTAGAAGGGTGATTAATCATACGGCAAAAAAGATATTGAAGGCGCTGTCATTTGACGGGATCGAGGTGGAGGCGTCCCGGCATCTGGCGGACTTAAAAAAGCTGGATCCCATGAAGATATTTTACAGGAAGATAGACCAGAAGATTTATAATAAAGAATATGAGGTTCCGGTGCGCATTTTTTTCCCAAATGAAAGTTCTTACGAAAAGAACCAGACGACAGGGTTCGGGAAGGTGCTGCTGTTCCTGCACGGGGGCGGCTGGGTGACGGAGAGTATTGATAACTACGAGCGGATCTGCGCGCGCCTGGCCAATGCCACAAACCAATTTGTGGTGGCGGTGGAGTACCGTCTGGCGCCGGAGTATAAATTCCCGGCGGGCTTAGAGGACTGCTATGCGGCTGCGAAAGCTATTTTTTCCCGGCAATTCCTTTTGAATGTAGCTCCCGAGGATATCACGCTGATCGGGGACAGCGCGGGGGGCAACCTGGCGGCCGCGTTGTCGCTTTTGGCCAGGGACAGGGGAGAATTCCTTCCCCGGCGGCAGATCCTGATCTATCCGGCCACTTACAATGACTATTCGGAAAATTCCCCTTTTGCTTCCGTGAAGGAGAACGGGACGGATTATCTCCTGACTGCGGGGAAGATGAAGGATTATCTGGACTTGTATGCGGGAAGTGATGCGGACAGGCAAAACCCGTATTTTGCGCCGTATCTGGCGGAGGATCTGCGCAATCAGCCGGATACCCTGATCCTTACGGCAGAGTACGACCCTTTACGGGACGAGGGGGAGGCGTATGGGAAGCGCCTTCAAGAGGCTGGGAACCAGGTGCAGGTGAAGCGGATCGAAGGCGCGCTGCACGGTTTTTTTGCACTGGGGATCAAGCACCTTCATGTGCAGGAGAGCTTTCGCTGCATCAACGAATTTTTAAGGGGGGATGGCAGTGAAGCAGAAGTGGGTACACTGGCGGCGTCTGGACAACGCGGCAAAGCTGTTCTCGGCGGCCAGCACTAAGCAGAATACGCGGGTGTTTCGATTTTACTGCGAACTCAAGGAGGAGATCCGGCCGGAGATTTTGCAGCAGGCGCTGGAACGCGCTCTGGAGACTTACCCGCTGTTTTTGTCAATACTCCGTAAAGGGGTGTTCTGGCATTATCTGGAAAAGAGCAGTCTTCGCCCGGTTGTGAAGGAGGAATACAGGGAACCCTGCAGCCGGCTCTATATCAGGGATAAAAAGTCGCTTTTGTTTGAGGTGACGTATTATAAAAAGCGGATTAACTTTGAAGTATTCCATGTTCTCACGGACGGCACCGGGGCGACCGCATTTCTGAGGGAACTGGTGAAGAACTATCTGTATCTGGCACACGCCGGGGAAGGGCTTGAGGATATTGCCCTTCATCCGGAGGATATGACCGTTCAGGATCAGGAGAATGACAGCTTTGTCAAATATTATTCCAAAGAAGCCAGGATCTCGAAGAAACGCAGGGATTCCGCCTGCCAGTTGAAAAAACTCCGCAAGGAAAACGGGCGGCTTCGGATCAATGAGCGCGTCCTGTCCGTGAAAGAAGTGCTGGAACACTCGCGCAGGCAGGGAGTATCCATGACTGTGTTTCTGACGGCAGCGCTTCTGTGCGCTATCCATGAGGAGATGACCCGCCAGCAGGAAAAGGATCCGGTGGTGCTTATGGTTCCGGTGAACCTGCGGAAGTTTTTTCCGTCTGATTCCATGCTGAATTTTTTCGGCTGGATTGAGCCGGGATATGATTTTTTAAGGCGGGACGGCTCTTTTGAGGATGTATTGGAACAGGTAAAGCAGTTCTTTAAGCAGGAATTGACAAAGGAAAAGATGGAGAACCACATGAGCGAACTGCTGGCGCTGGAGATGAATCCTGTGCTGCGTCTGGCTCCGCTGGAGCTGAAAAATTTGTGTATTCAGGCGGGGGCGAAAATCGCGGAGAAGAATGTAACGGCCGTTTTCTCCAATATGAGCGCGGTGCATATGCCGGAGGAGTATGCACGTTTTATTGACCGTTTCGGCATTTATACAAGCACACCGAAGATGGAGCTGTGCATATGTTCCTTTGGGGACAAGCTGTCGCTGGGATTTACCTCACGGTTCGACACGGAGAATATCCAGCGTAATTTTTACCGGATTTTACGGGAACAGGGAATCCATTCCCAGCCGGTGGAGCCGGATTTCCCGGAGCCGGACGTTCCGGGTGAACTGGAAATGAAAGTGTATAAGGGATTCTGCCTTTTGTGCCTGGCTGCGGTGATACTGATGTTCGCCCTGCATTTTAACCACCGGCCGGACGTACCGTGGACATTGTTCTCCGCGGGAGGCATTGCCAGTATGTGGCTGGCATCGACGATTGGATTTTTTAAGCGGCATAATCTTTTGAAGAACACCATGTGGCAGCTGATACTGGTGACTGTGGGGTGCATCGTTTGGGATGTGCTGACAGGCTGGCATGGGTGGTCGGTGGATTATGTCCTGCCCATATTAAGCGCCGGCGTGCTGTGTTCCATGATGATCATATCCTATATGCAGAAATATACGGTGCGGGACTATATGATCTATTTTGTAATGGCAGCGGGCTACGGCGCCCTTCTTCCGCTGATCATGGTCGCGGCGGGGACGGTGACTTTGAAGCTGCCGAGCCTTCTCGGGGCGGGCTTCTGCGTTCTGTTCCTTGTGGGGCTTATACTGTTTAAATGGAAAGAATTCAAGGAAGAGATGGGAAAGAATTTTCATATATAATGACGAAGGAGGAAACAAATATGATCAATAAGCTGGTGGAAAAGATTCAAAGGACAGAGGCTCCGATCGTGGTTGGATTGGATCCGATGCTGACCTATATTCCGGAACACATCAGGGAAAAGGCATTTGCAGAATACGGGGAGACACTGGAGGGCGCTGCGGAAGCGGTCTGGCAGTTTAATAAACAAATCGTAGACTATGTGTATGACCTGATTCCGGCCGTGAAGCCGCAGATTGCAATGTATGAGCAGTTCGGCGTCCCGGGGATCGCCGCGTTTAAAAAGACGGTGGATTACTGTAAATCTAAGGATCTGGTTGTGATCGGAGACGTCAAGCGCGGGGATATCGGTTCCACATCCGCGGCTTATGCGATCGGGCATCTGGGGAAAGTACAGGTGGGAAGCAGGGAGCATGTTCCCTTTGACGAGGATTTTGTAACAGTGAATCCATATCTTGGCTCGGACGGGGTGAATCCGTTTGTCAAAGTCTGCCAGGAGGAAAAGAAAGGAATCTTTGTCCTGGTGAAGACCTCGAACCCGTCCAGCGGGGAATTTCAGGATCGTCTTCTTGGGGAACGTCCATTGTATGAGTATGTAGGGGAAAAGGTTGCCGAATGGGGCAGACAGTGCATGGGAGAGGACTACAGCTATGTAGGCGCCGTCGTAGGGGCGACCTATCCCGAGGTGGGGAAAATCATGCGCAGGATTATGCCCAAAGCCTATATTCTGGTACCGGGCTATGGCGCGCAGGGCGGCCAGGGCAGTGATCTGGTGCATTTCTTCAATGAGGACGGACTGGGGGCAATCGTAAATTCTTCCCGGGGAATCATTGCAGCTTATAAGCAGAGCGCTTATGCCCGGTTTGGGGCGGAGCATTTTGCAGAGGCATCCCGCGCGGCGGTGGAAGCGATGCGGGAGGACATCAAAAGTGCATTGAGGCAGAAGTGAAAGAGCTGTATGCAAAGGGCAAAAGGAGAGTAAAAATGTCTTGTAAACGAAAGGAAAGCGCAGTTATCATATCGCAGGAACGCATAGGGCGGGATATCTACAGTATGTGGCTTCAGACAGAGGAGATCGGGAGCCTGGCAGTACCGGGGCAGTTCATATCCATGTATACGGGGGATGAAAGCAAGCTTCTTCCCAGACCCATCAGCCTGTGCGAGATTAACAGAGAGAAAAGGCAGCTTCGGGTGGTGTACCGTGTGACAGGAAAAGGAACCGGGACAGAACACTTCTCCCGCCAGCAGCCGGGGGCTTTGCTCGGGATCCTTGGGCCTCTGGGAAATGGATTTCCTCTGGAAGCAGGCGCCGGAAAACGGGTATGCCTGATCGGGGGCGGCATCGGTGTTCCGCCCATGCTGGAGCTGGCAAAGCAGCTGGATGCAGAAAAACAGCTGGTGATGGGCTACCGGGACGAGTTGTTTCTGACCGAAGAGCTCCGGGCAAACGGGGAGCTTTATATTGCCACGGAGGATGGGAGTGCCGGCACGAAGGGAACCGTGATGGACGCCATTGGAGAAAATGAATTGGCGCCGGAGGTGATCTATGCCTGCGGGCCTGCGCCTATGCTGCGGGCAGTGAAGCAATATGCAGAGGATCAGAAAATTTTGTGCTATGTATCTATGGAAGAGCGGATGGCCTGTGGAATCGGAGCCTGCCTTGCCTGTGTATGCCAGTCAGAAGAAATCGACGGGCACAGTCAGGTACGGAATAAGCGTGTCTGTAAAGACGGACCGGTATTTTTGAGTACGGAGGTGGAGATCTGATGAGCGCGGCGGCAGGAGATACAAAAGGAGCGAATGATATGCTGTCAAAATGTAAGGCAAATAGCGGCCGGGCGGCTGTGGATCAGGATGCCGCAGGCCTGGATACCCGGGTTAATCTGGCAGGGGTGGAACTGAAAAATCCTGTTATGACTGCATCAGGTACCTTTGGTTCCGGGGAAGAGTACAGTGAGTTTGTTGATCTGAACTGTCTGGGAGCCGTGGTGACCAAGGGGGTTGCAAATGTCCCCTGGCCAGGCAATCCGGTACCCAGAATCGCAGAGACCTTCGGGGGGATGATGAACGCCATCGGCCTGCAGAATCCAGGAATTGAAGTGTTTTGTAAGAGAGATATTCCGTTTTTGAAACAATTCGGCACGAAGATCATTGTAAATGTCTGCGGGAAAACAGCGGAAGATTATATTGAAGTTGTGGAGCGTCTGGCAGAGGAGCCGGTGGATCTGCTGGAAATCAATATTTCCTGCCCCAATGTGAAGGAAGGCGGGATTGCATTCGGCCAGAATCCACATTCCGCGGAACAGATTACAAGGGAAGTAAAAAAGTATGCAAAGCAGCCCGTCATTATGAAGCTGAGCCCCAATGTGACGGATATCGCAGAGATGGCGAAGGCTGTGGAGTCCGGCGGGGCGGACGTGGTTTCTCTTATCAATACGCTGACCGGAATGAAAATTGACATCCACCGCCAGGCATTTGCGGTGGCGAATAAAACAGGCGGCGTGTCAGGACCTGCCATCCGGCCGATCGCAGTGCGCATGGTCTATCAGGCGGCTCATGCGGTGGAGATTCCGATTATCGGGATGGGCGGGATCACCTGTGCGGAGGATGCATTGGAATTTATTTTGGCAGGAGCCAGCGCGGTTTCCATCGGAACAGCCAATTTTTACAATCCTATGGCGACCGTGGAGACTGTCCGGGGGATTGAGGAATATATGCGGCAGCACAAGGTACGGCATATCCAGGAACTGGTGGGGATCGTAACGTAAGTTCCTGAAACGTCCCGATTTACGGGGCTATCCAAATTGGTTGTAAACATGAAGGGGGAAATAAACATGGTTTCCACAGTGGCATTCTTTCTATTGGGGCTGGTTTTGATTTGTGTGGGGGGAGACCGTCTGGTGGATGCGGCTGTAGCGATCGCGAGGAAATTCAATATTCCACAGATCGTGGTAGGAGCCACGATCGTAAGCCTTGGCACCACGCTGCCGGAGATCCTTGTCTCGACGACAGCGGCGTTCAACGGTTCTGCGGCCATTGCCGCGGGCAATGCGATCGGCTCTGTCATCTGCAATACGGCGCTGATCGCCGGACTGAGCCAGGCCATCCGTCCGGTTCAAAAGGTGAGCACAGCCTCCCTTGCATGGAGGAGCGCATTCTTTTTTTTCATCATAGGCCTCATGGAAATCTACGGATGCATCCGGGGAGTGTATGACAGGCTACCGGGTGTTCTGCTGTTGACAGCGTTCGTAGTCTATGCGTGCCTGAATGTGAAGTTTTCTTCCGGTGAGGAGGAAGAGAGCGGGGGAGCAGAGAACGTTTCGGTTCTAAAGCAGTTTTTGATTCTTGCGGCTTGCGCGGCGCTGCTCTATGCAGGCGCCAATCTGCTGGTAGATAACGGGATTCTTATTGCTCAGGCTCTTGGGGTTCCGGAGCGGGTCATTGCCGTTACATTTATTGCCCTGGGAACCTCGCTGCCGGAGCTGGTGACTTCTCTGGCGTCTCTGATCAAAGGCTACGGAAATGTAGGGCTTGGAAATGTCATCGGCGCCAATATTCTGAATCTGCTTCTGGTGATCGGGATTCCGGCCGCAGTGGAAGGAATCCCTTTGGAACGCAAGACCGTGATGGTGGACATCCCTCTGGCAACCGCTGTGATGGCGGTTCTTCTGCTGCCGATCCTGTTCCGTAAAAAATCCTCGCGTGTACAGGGCGTCGTGCTGTTGGGGATCTATGTTGTGTATTGCATCGCGTCTTTCCGGTGAAACAGAAAGGGATTTAAATAGAGTTGGTTATACGAGTCCTTTTCTCAAAATTGATTATTTTGGGAGATATTATGGCATTTTGAAAAAGGGAGTGGCAATTTATGACTATTGCAGAAAGAATTGCAGGATTACCGACAGCAGTAAACATTGCTGAACCATTTCCTGCACAAATATCTCAGGCAAAGCCAGCAAAAGGCCGGGCATCCTGTGTGACAAATCAATCAAATCCACCGACAACAGAATCTTCTTCCCTGATGAAATCTTTATATGCCGCAGACCGTTCCGGATATACAAAAGCGGATGCCGTCAATAAGCAATGGAGAAAGATGAATACCGTGAATTTGTTTGATGTTTTAAACGGCACGGCGGATACTTCAAACAGGACTTTAAGCGCCGGGGATGTGGAAAAAATGCTTCAGGGAGGCGGCATGTTGGATGAAGTGAGCGAAATTGATTTCAGTATGCTTAAATTCGAGTTTTCAGGGCCTGGGTTCGAATCCGGGACATCTTACCGCTCCGTTGCTTCCGGGGAATTTCGTAAAAATGTGGAATATCTTGCTTCTCGTTATGCGGCAATGGAGGATAAGATCAAAACGGCTTATACAGGAACAGAGCAAAAAGAGCGGATGGACCGATTGAATGAGATGTATGAGACAGCCCTGGAGGGAGCCGCGAGAAGTTATTCCGAAACGGTAGGAGGTATTCTTGAAGACTACGGTGTTTCCGGAGAGAAAGAAAAGATTTATCAATCCTTTAAGAAGGGTGTGGATCAAAAGGCGGCAGAGTACAGGACGTTTTTGGAACAAAACAAAGGCTTTACAGGATTAGAAGGCACAAAAGACGCATGGCTTTTGAAAGACGATGAATATATTGCGGCCAGACTGCGCGCGCTGAATCCTGTTTCGGAAGCAAAGTCTCCAAAAAGCGGAGAGTATTCCCTACAGGAACTGGATGATCTGGGGCAATATGCATCCAGCCTTTCCTCGATGGCAGCAAAAGCAAATACATATGAAATGAATGAGGAAAGAATCGGTCTGGATCTCGCGATGCTTGCAATGAAAACAGATACATTAGGTAAAACAGGAAACAGGAGTTCGGCATTCAATGCGGCATTGCAGAAAGCTTTAAACGGATATCTGAATGTCTTTTTAGAACAGTTTGGACACAGGCTGGAAAATCACAGAAACGATGCAAAGACTGCATACGATAT
>CATKXE010000022.1 GCA_949840465.1 uncultured Lachnospiraceae bacterium
GGAGAGGAATCGGATACCGGAATAAAAATACCTCTTCTTACAGGCAGGACAAGACAGGAGTTACCACCACGGTCTTGTCCTGCCTTTTAAGGTTTACTTCTTCATACTTTCCTCTGGGCCGTCAATCAGGTAATCATAAGAAACTTTAAATACTTCTGAAAGCGCTTTTACTTCCAGGTCTGTTACATATCTTTGGTTCGTTTCGATCCTGGTGATCACATTTTTGTCCATGTCATACCCCCTGAGCTGGAGCATGTAGGCCAGATCCCTCTGAGAATAATTGTTTTTTCTTCTGAGCTCAATGAGCTGCTTGCTGACAAGATTCTTCTTCCCGTCTTCTGTTCTCGGTTTCGGCATTTTAAATTCCTCCTTCTTTTGTCCCGGATTTTGCACTTTTGTAGAGTTTAACTCTGAAAGTGCATAAAATAGATTGTAAAAGCGAGACAAAAGGAATGAAATATAAAAAAATTTAAAATCAATCTTCTGGCTGTGCTTAATTCAAGTTTTGCTATAAAGCCTTAAAGTTGAAGATATATCCAGATTAGTTTTTGGAAAGAATCCTTATCAAAATAACGGAAACAGCCGATAGACAATTATACGGATAGCAGGCCTGTTACGGAGAGCCATACATGCAAATAGCAGAAGGCCTGTTGCCATAAGGTTCATGAAGACAATGTTTTTGCCAGATTATAGGTAAAAGCATTGAATTTTGTGGATTTTTGTATTATATTGAAACATGTAAAAATGTCATAAGAAATAGAATTATGGGGATGTGTTGAGATGATCAAAGACAAGATAATACAGAAAAGAATAAAGGGGAAGGTTTTAGCGGTGGCAATGACGGCGTTTATGGCATCGCTTTTTGTGCCAGTGAGGGCAGATGCGGCGAGTGAGATACCGGCAACCGTAGTATTTGATCATACGGTAAATAACAGTGCATTTAACGGTGGGGAAGAACAAAAACAGAATATAGCAAAGGGATGTTCTACAAATGGAGAGTGTACCGGCCATACAATAAATTCTTCTCTTACGGATGGAACACAAAGCGTGGTTGTAAGCAGCGGCCATCACTATATAAAACTGGACAGTGCAAATATTAAAACCACTGCAAGTGTTCTGGAAGTGCGGAGCGGAGCAAGTGTGACCCTTGTTCTAAATGGTGAAAGCAAGTTAGAAAGCGGCGCTGCAGGGATATGTGTAAAACAAGGTGCGACCCTTAATATTATGGATGAGAACGAAACCTCAAAAGGTACGTTGAAAGTCAAAAGTACCGGAGAGGCAGCTGCGATTGGCGGACAGAGTATTGGCGACGCGGCGACGGCAGGGACGATTAATATTGAGAGCGGTACAATTATCGCGCAAGGCGGCAACAGGAGCGCCGGTATTGGCGGTTCCGGTAGGGGTACAGTTGAGAGCATAAAGATCAACGGTGGTACTGTAGTCGCGAAGGGCGGAGATGGTGAAGCTGGCGACCCAAGTATGCCCACTTCGTCAAAACCAACAGGCGCGCCTGGCATCGGACATGGAAATATAGGTGCGGGAGGCAATGTTGTAATCAATAACGGTAATGTGACTGCGATTGGCGGGGATCATCATCCAGGAGGAACAGGACACGCAATGGGGATTTCAGGTGGGAATGTTACTTCAGCAGGAGGTGGAAAGACGGTCATAGTATCTGATGGAATCTATCCGCAGACAAATCATGTCAATGCTCTGGTGTGGGATTTGGCAAGAGACCCGAAGACTGGAAATCTTCAGATAAAAGATGCTTCAGGAAATATTACAGATGCAAATCCAGATACTTTTCTGGACGATGTTTTAGGAAGCGGCGAGGTGAAAGTTCCACATGGTAAGATTTGTACAGTATATGGAACTGTAGAAATGCCTGTTGGCTTCGAGAAGGAGTTCAGTTCAGCCGTTAGTAATGAAACTGTTGGCTACAATAAATTGTATATTCCATCAGGGGCGTCATTTAAGGTTCCGGATGATGCAGTCAATTTGCCAGGTGGATTTGATTTTTATGGCCTTTTGCAGACAGAAGAAAACAGCATGATCGTTAACCCCGATTTGCTGCATTTTCAAAAAGGAGATTGGTATGTTGATGAAAACACCAGGTATAAGATAGCGTTCAATCCTTTAAAAGATATTAATATGAAAGGGCCTTTTACTTATAAAGGAGAAGCTTATCAATCGTCCACCCTTCCGGATAATGAAATATTTGAAGTGGATTCAACACGCTCCGTGCTGATTGACGGTAAAATGAGGGACGTTCCTGTCGATATAGAAGGATTAAAGTGTGAGTTCGTGTGGAGTAGTAAGGAGACGGGAACAAAACCTGATATTGCTAAAGAGGGTGTTAAACATGCGGGGATATATATTGCGAAATTTGCTTATGGTACTACCAAACATGAAGAGGAGTTTACGATAGAGAAGCTTCCTATTACAGATTCTGGGGTTACTATAGACAGAATTCCGGATAAGGAATTTAAGAACAAGGATTTTGATAATACAGATTTTAACGAGAAGGAGGTAGTTGTAAGGTATAATGATGTTCAGTTAGATGCGAATGTGGATTATACATGGTATACACAGGGACAGAAGAATGTGACAGATACCGCTACGTTAACCATTCAGGGAGGACGTAATTTCAGCGGCACGCGTGATGTGAGTTTTAGAATAACCGCGCGGGCGATGACTGACGAAAATACGGAGATTATATTAAAAAGTGGAAGTACCACCTGGAAGGTGGATAAGGATGGTAATTATATTACGGAATATGATGGGAACCAGCATATACCAGATTCGGCTATAGAAAAAGCAAGCGTGAAGATCAGTGAGACGGAGTCGTTGGATGTAGACGGGATCAATTTTGATATGAAGTGTTCCGCTGAGACAGAGGAAAGCAAGTATGTTGACGCCGGAACTATAACAGTAACCATTACTCCGAAGACGAAGAACTTTACGGGAGAATGTAAAAAAACGTTTATAATCAAGCCGAGACCAATAGAGGTTACATCTGTAACACCTGTTGAGACCAGACCATATAACGGAGCCGCCAATATAAGGATCAATGAAGTAGAAGCTGACATTACGGATCCTACGGGCGTGAATGCTAACAATATTATTTGGGGCAGAGATGGAACTGCTGACCGGCCGATTGAGTTACCTACAGGTGTAGAAGGAATTATAGCGGAGGGTGGAAATCCACTGGATATTGCTATTGTAAAAGATAATGGCCAGGAATATGAAGAGGTTTATATTAATGATGATGTCACTCTGGCCGGCAAAGGGGGAAGAAATTATACAATAGGCGGAAAATTATATACCAAAACCGGTAATGGTAATGGCAATCAGATTTTGAAGAATGGTATAAAAATTACAGCGCGTGAAGCTCCTGTTATTGCATCAATTACTGGAGAAGCAACACCCGATGAGGCTGAACCGCCTAAATTTAGTTGTAATCTTGTTATTACTACCAAAGAAGGGGATGTGATCGATCCCACCAGTATTATATACTGTTACAGATGTGAGGCTGATGAAGAGCCGCCGGAGGATTTGGGCCTATGGGATCCGAAGACATTAGACACGCTGACCTACGAGAAACTGGCGCCAAATCAGGAAGAAAGATTTTATATAAGGATTGGCGGTACGCGTAATGTGGCGGCGATGGAGACGCCGGTTCCGTGCACAGTATCAATTCCAAAGTATCCCCGCAAAGACGGCCCGACGGATTGTTCGCTGACAGCAAGTGATACTCCAAATGAAAACGGAGAGACCTATAAGTTGACTGTTACGCCGGAACAGGACTTTAATGTATCACTTTACCCGGAAGGACGTTACCTCTATAGTTTGAGCGAGGAAGGACCATATACTAACCAGCCGAGTACATTGTTTGATAATGTAGCTCCCAATACAGAGTATACCGCATATGTTAAATATGCAGCAACAGACGAATACACAGAAAGTGAAACAGGAACTCCTACGAATTCAGTAAAAACAGGTGAGGGGACTGTGCAGAAACCGACCGTTACATGCAATGGAACAACCCAAAGCGAGGGCGAGATTCATTTCACAGGCACAGCCAGTGTAACTCTGGAATATACCGGGGCAATAGGGGGAACAGAGATTCGTTACACCGTGGATGGTACCCAGCCTACAGCGTCAAGCACTCTGTATGAAGGGGCGTTTGATGTGAGCGAGAGCGTGACGGTGAATGCATTTGCGATTAAGCCGGGTGTAGCTAACAGTGCAGTAACATCAGTCAAGTTAGTAAAGGATGGCGATACTCCGAACAATCCATCATCAGGTACCGAGGTAGAACTCCAGAGACTGACGGAAGAAACAGCGCCTGCGTTACTGGCTGCTACAGAATTGCCTGGCAAGGGAATCGCTACTTTTGATGCAGTATCAACTCCGTTGGCAACTCCGATTCTCCAACAGAGAGGATATGAGAATAATAATATCACTTATGCTGATCTTAAGATCAAGATAAAAGGGACAGACAGGTATGCTACGGAGGAAGACTTCAAGAATGCCGGCGGCACAATCAGGGTAACGGTTACCATAGATCAGCTCAAAGCGATCGGGCTTCCGGCAAGCTATGATGGAACAACCCACAATTTTGCAGTAACGCATATGTTTGCTACAGGAGCGAATCTTGGAACTGTAGAGACGATAGGAACGGCGCATAGATTTGCGAAGTCACAGGATGGAAAATCAATCTCATTTGATATGACAAGTACATCGCCGGTTGCCTTTGGATGGGCGGATGTGAAGAACAGCGATCCAAATCCGGTTGATCCAGGGGACAACGAACCTGGAAATCAGGATCCGGGTAACACCGAGGATCCGGGTAACACTGACGATCCGGGCAACCAGAACCAGGGAGATGGCACGAACACGGTTGTGGGTGAAGGCGACCCCGGAAATGCAAGCCGGAATGGAGACGGAACTACAACCGGAACCGATGCAGGTACACAGGGCGCGTCCAACGATGCAGCCAATGCACTCTCCGGCATTATGCCTAAGACCGGCGATCCACTTTCCTTCGTTCCGTGGATTGCAGCGGCAGTAATAAGCGTAGGGGCAATCGGATTTTTCGCTACCAGAAAGAAAGGTAAGAAAAAACAGGCTGCGAAGAAAAAGAAATAGGCATACTATCTTATGAAGCTATAAGGTAGAAAAGCTGAAGACAGAAAACAGTGACTGACAGGGTATACATATATGTATACCCTGTTTGACTCATGGTTCGAATATGTGTAGACGGTAACTGCCATAGAAAAAAATTTGATTATTGTGGTGTATAAAGCTCTTGAAGAGTGCAGAAAAAATGACATTGTTGTAATTGCATATTGTAAGATATTACTAATTGTAGTATTATTTCTATATGGCGCAGAAATTTATTGGTTACAGGTGATTTAATCCTTTGAAAGTATATTTAAAGGATTTTATTGCCTGTTTTTTTTATAGAAGGCGACGTTATATCAGTGTTGAAAGTCAGCTTGCTGCGGGGTCTTTGACTTTAGAGGAAGAACAACATGTGTAACGCTGTTTGACGGTGATTATCACAGAAGCAGGATGGTATCGGATATCTTTTCCTGCAATATTTACACGAGAAGCTTTTCCATAAAAAACAGGGAGATAAGGCATACAAGAATAATAGGATCAAATAGGGAGGCAGTTTATGAGATGGCTGATGAATAAAATTTTTCCTTGTCGTGAAAGCGACACCTTTTTTGAGCAAATTCAGTATGGGAAGGAACCGGAAGAGATATGCGGCATGCGCACAAGGAATTGCCTGGAATGGTATATGCGGAAGGCTATTTTTTATAAAAGGATGTTCTACATATTATCGATCATTAATCTGGCAGTCCCTTTGGCAAGCACAGTGCTTATGGCTATAGATGAGGATACGAGGGTGGGGATCGTTTTTGCTGCCGTTACATCCTTATCGGCCTCTTTGCTGGCGCTTTATGATATGAGGGAAAAGTGGATCATGTACCGGACTGCTGCGGAGAACATCAAGAGCCAGTATTGCCTATATTGTGGAAAGGTGTTTCCATATGAAAGAGAGGATGCGCATACAAAGTATCTTTTAACGCTGGAGGAATATATGGCAGGCGTCCATATTCAATGGTATGGTTTGCAGAAAGAAAAAAGTGATAAGGGAAAACAGGAAGATAAAGGGGAGCAGAAGAATGAGTAATCTCGAACCGTCAAGGGGTTGATGCTAATAGGAGGGTGTCTGACACGATAAAGCAGATGAAAGATGTACAAGCATTATTAGAGGAAGCACGGAATATATATGATATACTGGTAAGCTTTTATGAGTTGATAGACGATGAAGGACAACCGAGTGCCATTCACGATTATTATTGCAATCTGGGAAATAAAACATATGGGAAAGTTAACTTCCTATTAGACGCACTGTTAAATGATGATATTTCATTTAAAAAGTTTAAGTCCGAGTTGTCAGTGCTTCTCGAAAGGATGCAGGATACCCGTATATATGTGTATGTTTTGTTATATTTTGATCAAGTATTCCGTGACAGAGAACAGTATAGCCATTTGAAGTTTGACAGGTGCTTAAAAGGGGTGCCGCTATTTTATGTGGGGCCGCTGAATCTGAATCAACAAAAATACAGATTATATTTGATGCCCAAAGATCATTTGCTCAAAGTAGGAGAGGCTTATCATCGAATCAACTACAGGCATATCAACAGAGGAGATCCATCTGACATATTTTCTGACATAGACAGCTATAAAATCATTAGAAATAATGTGAAAATGTATGAAGTAACAATCAAGAGTTATGAGCAGGATTTTTGGGAGGATAAAGCAAAGGAGAGTATACGTGTGGCGGTGATTCCGCTGGACAGGAAAAAGTGGTTTCGAGTGCAGTGTGATGAGACGGGAAAACGGCATGGCTATTTTAATATTTTAGATGAGACGGAAAAAATTGATAGAATTAACCAGAAATACAAGGATATGATTGACCGTATCTATCAGGAGAATATAGATATTGCAGTCTTTCCGGAACTGTCGATGAATCGAAAAACAGAGGCGGAAATTAAAAAATATTTAGCGGAAAAGGCTGTTTCACAGCCTGACGGTACATTAAAATTATTATTTATGGGTTCCTTGTGGGATGACGGGAAAAATGAGTGTGTTTTGTTTTCAGGAAATGGAAGCGTATTGCTGCGGAATCAGAAGAGAAGTCCGTTTTCCTTTCAGAGTAAGGGGAAAGAATACAGGGAAAATCTGAAGGAGAGGACTCAAAAACATGAACTATTAGATGTTGAGGGGCTGGGAAGAATACTTTATGTAATATGTAAAGACGATCTGGATGATTTGCCGCAGGTATCCTTTTGGAATGAGTATAAAGTCGGCATGGAAATAATCTCTGCATTTTCAGCATCGGTTTCTTACTTTGTAAGGCAGATGAAAAGATTTGCAGAAGATTATTTGGGCGTAAGCCTGTTGGCAAACAGCTGTGAACCCAGATCGAAACAAGAAGAAACAGATCTAGGATATCTTATGATTCCGGCAATGAGAAAAAAGCCGCCAATACAGACAGAAGGGGTGGGGATTCCGTATCAATGCAGGCCGGACTGTATAAAAAGCTGCCAGTTTTGCCACTGTATGCACATATTTGAACTGAATACGAATCAATTATTTGAATCGGAGGAGAAAAAACATATGATTGTTTCCTACACAAGTGATACTAGTACAGCATTGCATTCATAACCGAGTAAATAGCGCTCGCTGTTCACACCATCGCGGCGTTGGAGTCAGTCAACGATGCTACCGGCATCGCCTCCTTCCTCCGCCTTGCGCTGCTGTAAACATCAGACGCTATTTACTTCGGAATTAATGCAACGCTGTACCAGGTTATAAACTCAAAAAATACTGCATATAATAGAAATTTCAAAGATATTATTGAAAATTTTGCAAATATTCTTTATAATACTAACATAACGTTAACTGTTTGTTAACTGTGGAGGTGGAGATATGGGATATGAATTATTGGAAAAAAAATATATGGATACAATTTTATATGGACAGACTGGAGATATGGGAAAGAATGTAAATTATCTTATGAAAGTATCTGTTGATGCAGTAATGACAAATTCTGTTCCTGAGTTGTGGGATGAGTTAAAGAATGAAACGAAGAAATTCGAGGCCATGTATAACCTTTTGGATATTGAAGATGATAGTGACAAGCGGAAAGTTTACTATTATTCTGCAATTCGTACATTGATTGAGATGCAGAATATGCTCAACCAGAAGTGTCAGGAAGTTAGTTTACAAAGAGAATACCGTAGCTATAAATATATTCATCCAATCCTGCAACTTTTGGCGGATTACAACATGATTACCCAGGGAGAACTTGCAGAAAAGCTGGGAATATCAAAGAATGCGCTATCGCGTTTCATTAGCAGAACACAAAAATTTGGATTATGGTCCGTAAAACATCACGGCAAACAAAAGTATTATGTGATGACGGCTAAAGGGAAAAGTGCATATAAGGATTATTTATTAGCGGATTCTTATCAGGACAAGGACAGCATTATGGAAATAATGATATTTTTTGTGGGTTTATTAACGAAGGAAATGGAAAAAGTGGAGCCTTGTATTGATAATGTAATTTTTGAAATGAGTAAAAAATATGGCAAGGGAGTATCCGCATTTTCTTCCGACATGTTAAAGCGTAAATTAAACCTCATGTTCCGCAAAAGAGAAGTCGGAATGAGACGTAAATGGAGGAAGATACATGAAAATGATAATTTCTGGGAGAGTGATTATCAAGGAGTAGATATGCTTTATGGCGCGGGTTTGGATAATTATGAAATGATGGCATGGAAATAATTTGTGAATGATAGGAGTTTGATACTATGAAATTGGAGGATATTTGGGAGGAAGGTTATATTTCAGAGGGAGTACAGGGTCTTTATGAAAGATTAATGGAAATATTAAATCAACTTGATGAGCTTCAAAAAAGTCAGGCGGAAGAGCAGAATGCGGATGCACCGGATGAAAAACTGAATAAGGCAAAAAATGATTTGATACAGTGTATAGTTGAAATTGTGAGAAAAGAGGAAAAAAAGTTTGAATTCAGCAGAATAGAAAATCTATGTGGAGATGACGATTTTTGGGAAGATATAAAGGAGGAGACAGACAGGATAACATTTGATTATCTTCGTGCGGGAAATTTGCGTCAGTTGGATCCTGGTTTTCGCGAGAAATGTTTTAAGATGGTTTTTGATATATTCTATTTTGAGGGCGAAATTCCAAAATACGCGGCGGAGAAACTGGAAATAGAAGAGGACGAGGCTAAATTGCTGTATCATATTTTAGGCTTTAGTGAAGCACTTATTATGGGCCGCAATTCATCAAAGAGAATCTTTAGTAATAATGTTATTAAAAGATATGGAGTGTCCAAAGCTGACAGTAATGTGATATGGGATTTATTTCAGGCAAAAAAGGAAAAAATAGAAAATCTTCTATTGCGTAGACATCTGGCAGAAGTAGAATATAAAATGTCGAAGATTTTAGATCGGCTTGACAACCTGGTAGATCTATGTGATCTTGCATTGGATATATTTCTTGATGATGAGGAAAAAGATTCGTACTGACAAATGAAATTATGAAGTACTACAAAAGCGTCTTCGTTTAGCTCTGCTATACGAAAGCGCTTTTGCTGTAAATTAAAACGAACAGCCTCAATAGCTGCTGCGTATAGAGTGAAATGGAGCGAAAGAGACTACTCTTCTTCTTCCAGCATCCGCAGCCCCGCCGTAGCCGTCACCGGCAGGGAAAAGATGATCCCTCCCGCAGGCGTGCCGGTTCCGGCTTTCTCCATGATGGCGCGCATGATTTCATTCTTTTGGGCGGAGCGCACCACGATGAATACCATTTCTTTCTCTTCCGCAAGGGAAATCCCCAGGAACCTTTTAGCCTGCTCCATGCCGGTCCCTTTGGCGTGGAGAACCGTGCCGCCCGGCGCATGGGCGCTTCTGGCGGCATCCATGACCGTTTCGATATGCCCGCCGTTCGCGATTGTGATCAGAAGTTCAAATTCTGTGTTCTTCAATGTGCTTTCCTCCTCGACAACCATTTCCTGATCTATGGTGAGATACTGCAATGCTTTTTTGCCGCCGACGCTGCTCATGGGAATGAGAAATGCAATGCCTCTTCCGGCAATATCTATTTTCATTTTACTGTACAGTTCTTTTTTAAAGGCTTTCCATGTATCCAAGGTGACAAATGCAAAATACACGGTTTTTTCCGTGGCTTCCATTCCCAGATAGTCGAGAATAGCGCTGTTGGCCGTCCCGACGCCTCTGGTGGAGAGGGTGACATGAATATGATTTTCTTTAAAAAAAGGGATCATTTTATTCCGGATCCCCCGGTTGGTGATCATGCCCATCATATACAGTTCGTTCATGAAAATCTCCTTTCTGTATGCCGTAAAGCCGGATATCCGGCCAAATGCCCCGTCCTATAGCCTGTTTGAAAAATTAAAGTTCAATGATATCGTCCTCACCCCAGCGGTCGAGATAAGCGGCAGGCGCTGCTGCTGCCATTTCTGCAGAGCTGGATTTGAATTGATAGACGGCTCCGAGGATCTGGATGGCGATCAGCGGCGTCATGGCAACCATGGCCACGATCCCGAAAGCATCCCGGACGATATTGCCTCCCACCGCCTGACACGCGCCCATGGCGAAGGGGAGCAGGAAGGTGGCGGTCATGGGACCCGATGCCACCCCGCCGGAGTCAAATGCAATGGCGGTAAATATTTTCGGCACAAAAAACGACAAACAGACTGCGATGACATATCCCGGCACAATGAACCACAGGATGGAGACCCCGGTCAGTACGCGGATCATGGCAATCCCTACGGACGCGGCCACGCCCAGAGACATGCTAAGCCCCATGGCTTTTCCGGAGATGGCGCCGGAAGTAATATCTTCCACCTGCTCCATCAATACATACACGGCAGGCTCGGCTTTTACAATGAAAAATCCGATGACCATGCCGATCGGGATCAGGATGAAACGAAACGGAAGTTCTGCGATCAACTGCCCCAGATAATTTCCGGCAGGCATAAAGCCCACATTTGCCCCGGTCAAAAACAGGACCAGGCCCACATATGTATCTGCAATGCCGATCAGAATTTTGTACAGCTTTTTTTTCCTGAGCTTCAGGGAAACCACTTGAAAGGCTCCGAAAAATGCTGCAATCGGAAGCAGGGAAACGGCGATTTCTTTCATATATTCCGGAAAACTTGTGGCAAAATACTGCCATAACTCCACGGAATTTTCAATGGACGGAAGAGAAGCCGGAATATAACCGGTATCCTCGGGGCGGTACAAAAGCCCCAGAATAAGCACCGCCAGTATGGGACCGATGGAACACAGCGAAACCAGGCCAAAACTGTCGTCCTCTGCGTGTTTATCACTTCGGACTGCGGCAAAGCCGACGCCTAACGCCATGATAAACGGAACCGTCATCGGGCCGGTTGTGACTCCGCCCGAATCGAAGGCTACCGCGATAAAATCTTTTTGCACGAACAGTGTCAGCACAGCCACAAGGATATAAAAGAAGATTAAAAGCGTGGACAGTGAGATGGAAAACAGCATACGCAGCATAGCAACCACGAGGAAGAAACCCACGCCTCCGGCCACCGAAAAAATGAGCGCATAATTGGGGATGGATGGAACCTGTTCGGCCAAAACCTGTAAATCCGGTTCGGAGATGGTGATCACGAATCCCAGCAGGAAACAAAGGAAAAGGATGGTTCCAAGGTGCATGGTCTTCGCCATCTTTGTGCCCACTTTTTCGCCCATGGGGGTCATGGACAGTTCTGCCCCAAGGGTAAAAAACATCATGCCGACAATCAGCAGCACGGCTCCGAATAAAAACAGGAGCAGGATGCTGGGCGGGATGGGCGCGATCGTAAAACTTAAAAGCAGCACGATACCGATAATAGGCATCACGGCTTTTAAGGCTTCTTTTAATTTTTCGGAAAAACGGGTCTGATAGTAATTCATGAATCAAACGGTCCTTTCTGGAAGACAGGTATCTTTGGGTCTCGTAGCGGCAGAAATATCTGGATGATTTCCTGAAAAACTTGCGCCGCCCGTTTTATTGTGATATAGTGTGAACATAAAAGGAGCAGACGCCCACAAAGTGGTTGACCTCCTGGAATGACTAAGATAAGCCTGCCCCGACTGCCAGGTACAAGGTAGGCTTATTTATTTTCGCCGGTTTTTCCTGTCTGTGCAGGCAAGCAGTGTAATCAAAAATGTTCCAAACAGCATGAAATCCTGAAAAGTAAACATCTCCATTCACACTACCTTCCCTTTTTTCAAGTGTAGGGAGGCCTGCCGCCTTGTAACACGGCTGCTCATATCGACAATATATCATAATATCCCCTGCATGGCAATATTTTTTATATCCCCTTATCCCCCCTTCCTGCAAAAATCATCCTGAATTGATCGTATCGGTTGTGTGTGCAGGCGCGGATGTGGTATAATATAAACACCTGGCGAGGTGGTTTCTCCGGGGGCGAGTACTACCCGTCCACTTAGCGATACAGGTAAAAGCGCGGCATAAGGTTGGCGGATGTGGTGAATTGCGCCGAAGCGCAGGCAATATCAGGTTCTGCGGCAAATGGTAACGACAGATGAAAAGGAGACGGAAAAATGCTTGGAGATAAACGGGGAAGGAAGCTCGATCAATATGTAACGGAGTATGTTGTTTTTGACCTGGAGACTACGGGGACTAACTGTGTCAATGATGCGGTCATTGAGATCTCGGCGGTCAAAGTGCAGGAACACAGGGTGGTGGACGAGTTTTCCACGCTGGTCAATCCCGAAAGGCCGATTCCATATTATGCGACGCAGATCAATCATATTGACGACAGCATGGTAGAGGATGCGCCGCTGTTTGAGGAGGCTCTTGCGGATTTTGACGGATTTATCGGCAATATGCCTCTGGTAGGGCACAACATTCATACGTTTGATATGAAATTCATTTGGCGGGATGCGGAAGAATACTGGGGAAAGACCATCTGCAATGATTACATAGACACACTTCCGCTGGCAAGGCAGTGCCTGCCGGAGCTTTCCAACCATAAGCTGTCAGATTTGGCGAACCACTATCAGATCTCGACGGAAGGGGCGCACCGTGCGCTTTCTGACTGCCGCATGAACCAGAAGATATTTGAAAAATTGGGAGAGGCGCTGGATTCCCCGGAGGTCCGGAAGCATTTGAAAATCTGTCCAAGATGCGGGCAGTTTTTAAGGAAACGCAGCGGCAGATACGGGGAATTTTGGGGATGCAGCGGCTATCCGGCCTGCAGGTATACAGAGAATATGTAGCGATTACACTCATGAGGGCCGAACCCTGCAGAATATCACAATGCCCCGGGTAATCGAGTTTGGCAGATCGGCACCGCCCGTGCGTATAAACCGGGCAATCACGCTTTTGAATATGAGATGATGTTTTAAAAGTCTTCGGGCTTGGGAGGAAAAAATGCAGGATAATATGATTTTAGGCGCTTTTATGGTGCCGCACCCTCCGTTGATTATACCAGAGGTCGGCAGAGGAGAGGAAAGGAAGATTCAGGATACGATTGACGCATACCATGAGGTGGGGCGCAGGATTGGGGAACTCAGGCCGGAGACGATTGTTCTTCTGTCGCCCCATCAGGTGATGTATGCAGATTATTTCCATATATCGCCGGGAGGACGGGCGAAAGGGGACTTTGGCCAGTTTGGAGCCGGAAGAGTGAGGATAGAGACAGATTATGACACGGAATTTGTAGAAAACCTCTGCAAGCTGGCAGAAGCAGGCGGGATTTTGGCAGGGACAGCCGGGGAACGGGGAAAGCAGTTGGATCACGGGACGATGGTTCCGCTGTATTTTGTAAATCAGTATTGGAAAGAGTACCGTCTGGTGAGGATCGGACTGTCCGGGCTCGCCCTCACAACCCATTATGAGTTGGGGAGGCGTATCCGGGAGACGGCGGAAGTTCTGGAGCGGCGGATTGTACTGATTGCCAGCGGAGACTTATCCCACAGGCTGAAAGCAGACGGCCCTTATGGATTCCGGCAGGAAGGGCCGGAATATGACAGGCGCATCATGCAGGTTATGGAGAAGGGAACTTTTGGGGAATTGTTGGAATTTCCTGAAGATTTTTGCGAAAAAGCCGGGGAATGCGGGCATCGTTCCTTTACCATCATGGCAGGAGCACTGGATAGGCTTGGAGTGGAAGCGCAGGGGCTCTCTTACGAAGGAACCTTCGGCGTGGGATATGGCATTTGTGCATACCGCATACAAGGAAAAGACCGGGAACGCAATTTCAAAGACCAATATGTGGAAAAAGAGAGAAAACGCATCCTGGAACAAAGGGCGCGGGAGGATGCCTATGTGCAGCTTGCCCGGAAGACCGTGGAAGCCTATGTGAGCGCCGGAAAGAAGATCAGGATCCCGGAGGGGCTGCCGCGGGAAATGACCGAACGCAGGGCAGGCGTTTTTGTTTCCATCAAAAAAGAAGGGAGGCTCCGTGGATGCATCGGGACTATCCAGGCTGTGCAGGGATCCATAGCCGATGAGATTATAGAAAATGCAGTCAGCGCCGCGGTCTGCGACCCGCGATTTTCTCCTGTAGAGCCGGAAGAACTGGACAAACTTGTGATTACCGTGGATGTGCTGGGGGATACGGAAAAGATTGCTTCGCCGGATATGCTGGATGTGAAGCGGTACGGAGTGGTAGTGACAAAAGGATATAAGCGGGGGCTGCTGCTTCCCAATCTGGAGGGCGTGGATACGGTCGATGAGCAGATTGCGATCGCAAAGCGAAAGGCCGGGATCGGAGAAGATGAGGCGGCCGGATTGGAACGGTTCGAGGTGGTGCGGCATTATTGAAGCCGGGAAAGCTATGTCTATGCAAATATTTACATTGAATGATTGTACATTTACTGCGAGGGATTATGAATCAAGTATGTCGGGTGTGTATACACCATTGTAGTCTCAGGCCTGGGCAGAGCGGGCTCTGCGGGGCGAGAAAAAATGAAGAGGGAACGATTGTCTGCGGGAATTACGGGCTGGTCACATCCATGGGTTTGGATCCCATCGAAAAAAAACCTTTGAAAATGTTCCGTCCCGGTGGCCGGATTTTGTCGGTGGGCAGCTTTGGGTGTAATCTGAGGTGTCCCTTCTGCCAGAATCATGAGATTTCCATTGAAGAGCCGCAAAAGGCGGAGGCAGTATTTATTTCACCGGAGGCTCTGGCAGAGAAGGCCGGGGAACTGGTAACGGCCGGGAATATCGGCGTGGCATTCACGTACAATGAGCCGTTGGTGGGATGGGAGTATGTGCGCGACGCCGCAAAGCTTGTAAAAGGGTCCGGCATGGACAATGTGCTGGTCACCAACGGCACGGCGTCCCTTCAAGTGCTTGAAGAGCTGCTTCCATATATAGATGCCATGAATATTGACCTGAAAGCGTTCCGGGAAGAGACCTACCGGAAACTGGGAGGAGATCTGGAGACAGTCAAAGCATTTATCACACGCGCGGCAAAAGACTGCCATGTGGAACTGACCACGCTCATTGTTCCGGGCGAGAATGACGATCTGGCGGAAATGGAGGAGGAAGCACGGTGGATCGCATCTGTGGGAAACGAAATTCCGCTCCATGTCACCCGTTTTTTCCCGCGGTATCATATGACAGACCGGGATGCCACAGAGGTTCGGCAGGTGTACCGTCTTGCACAGGCGGCGGGGAAATATCTGGAAAATGTATTTGTGGGGAATTGCTGAATGGAATCCATAGCCTGTTAAAATACGCCTGCAGCATCAATATGCCTGCAGGCGTATACTTTACCAGAAGAAGCCCCTTTTCCAACGCGTCTGCTATATCCCCTTTTGTTACTTTACAGGGGCAGATGCTCTTCCGGCGGTTCCTATTTACAATACCAGAGACGGTGCGGAATATACGCGTGTCCCCAGTTCGTTGTCAAGCATATACAGGCTCTTCGGGTCGTCTCCGAAGAGCTCATACTTTTTCAAAAGGGTCTCCGCATTATTCTCTTCCTCACCCTGTTCTTTTACGAACCAGTCAAGAAACTGCATGGTGCGGAAATCCTTTACAGAATGTGCCGCTTCATAGATTGTATGTATCAGGCCGGTTACGAACTGCTCATGCTTCAGGCCGGCAAGCAGGACGGATTTATGGCTTGTGATTTCAACGTTGGGCTTGTCGATGGCTTCCAATACCGCTTTTTCCCCGTTGTTCTGCATATACTTAAGGATCAGCATTGCATGGTCGCGCTCTTCCTCTGCCTGAATCTTGTACCAGTTGCCGAAGCCGTCAAGTCCTTCATCATAATAATAATTTGAGAAATCAAGATACAGATATGCGGAATACAGCTCCTTGTTTATCTGCTGGTTTAATAATCCGGCAATGTTCTCGTCTAACATGTTTCATTTCCTCCTTTTTCCATTTGGGAATAGATTCTGCCCGCAGCCTATTATACACGTTTGATTCTGTCCTGTAAATATGCTTTCATCCATGCTGCAATCCTTTTGAGGGGAAAGGTTACCGTTCGATTGGCCGGATGCCTTGCAGCGGGGTGCAGGGCGCTGTAAACAATAACGGAAAAAGGCGCGTCCATGTAGTTCAAGGACTCAAACCGTTTGTGCAATGGAGGGAAAAAGTCTTGACAAATATTTTAGAAGTGGTAAAATATGTTTTACAACCAAATTGTTTTTATATAAAACAATTTATAAAGAAAACAATCAGTGTTTAAAACAGTTTCAGTGAAAAACATTTATCGGATCGTACTCATAGTATCCGAACGAGACGGCTGTACTGCCAAAAAAGAGGTGAGCAGATGAAAGATGAGACACAGATCAATAACCAGGCGGGAGTTGAAATCCACCGGACAGAACATATGATGTCCCGGAAGCTGGAGGCAAAGGTCAGGGAGCAGGGGATTGACGAAGTGACCCTGACGCATGGATGGATCATCCGGTTTTTGTATGAGAACAGGGACAGGGACATTTACCAGAAGGATATTGAAAAATATTTTCTGGTGGGCAGGTCCACGGTGACGAACAGCATCAAGCTTATGGAGAAAAGGGGAGTGGTCCGCCGGGAATTTGTGGAGTGTGACGCCAGGCTGAAAAAGGTGATTTTGACGGAAAAAGGGATGCAGGCCCACGAGACCATCGAGGCGGTGATCGAAGGGCTCAACGCCAGTATTTTAGATGGGATTGAGGAAGAGGATGCGAAGGTTTTCCTGAAAGTGATACGGAAGATTCGAGAAAATGTTGAAAAACAGGACTTTTAAGAGAGGAGGAGTCCCATGATCAGGACTTTATTGAAAGAGGTTAAAGAGTACAAAAAAGCCTCCATTGCGACGCCCCTGTTCATGATCCTGGAGGTTTTGATGGAGACGGTGATCCCGTTTTTAATGGCCTCCATCATTGACGACGGGGTCAACGCAGGGGATATGGGGCATATTTACAGAGTAGGGGGGCTGATGGTCGCGGCGGCGGCTGTCGGCCTGTTTGCCGGGATGGCGGGAGGACGCTACGGGGCGAAGGCCTCCGCCGGCTTTGCAAAGAATCTGCGGGAATCCATGTTCAACCATATCCAGACATTTTCGTTTGCAAATATTGATAAATTCAGTACTGCCGGGCTGGTGACCCGTCTGACCACAGACGTGACCAACCTGCAGAATGCCTACCAGATGATTTTGAGGATGTTTACCAGGGCCCCTGCCAGCATGCTCTGCGCCATGATCATGGCATTCCGCATCAATGCGAGGCTTTCGCGCATCTATCTGGTGGCGGTCATTCTTCTGGGCGTGGCGCTGTTTTTCATCATCCGCCATGCCACCGGATTTTTCGAACAGGCATTTCCAAAGTACGACGACCTGAATGCGTCCGTCCAGGAAAATGTCTCTGCGGTCCGAGTGGTAAAAGCATATGTAAGGGAAGAGCAGGAGACGGGTAAATTTCAGAAGGCCAGCCAGAATATTTACAATATTTTTGTGAAGGCAGAATGCAATGTCATTTTCAATGCGCCGCTGATGATGTTCACGGTGTATACCTGCATTATTTTGATCAGCTGGTTCGGGGCGAAGATGATCGTAGGCTCCACCCTCACCACAGGGGAATTGATGAGCCTGCTTGCGTACTGTATGAATATTTTGATGAGCCTGATGATGCTTTCCATGGTCTTTGTCATGATTTCCATGAGCATGGCAAGCATCCGCCGTATTTCCGAGGTGCTGAATGAAAAAAGCGATCTGGAAAATCCGCCGCGGCCTGTCTATGAGGTAAAGGACGGAAGCATTACATTCCGCAGTGTGGATTTTGCATATAAAAAAGACAGCGCGGAGCCGGTTCTCAAAGACGTTAATCTGGACATCCGTTCCGGTGAGACGGTCGGGATCATCGGAGGCACCGGAAGCGCCAAGACCAGTCTGGTCAATCTGGTCAGCCGCCTGTATGACGTGACGGGCGGGGAAGTGCTGGTGGGAGGAAGAAATGTCAAAGAATATGACATGGAAGCCCTGCGTAACCAGGTATCGGTGGTACTGCAGAATAACGTACTGTTTTCCGGCAGTATTTTGGAAAACCTCCGGTGGGGCAATGCAGAAGCGACGGATGAGGAGTGCATGGAAGCCTGCCGTTTAGCCTGCGCGGACGAATTTATCCAGAGATTCCCGGACAAATACCAGACCCATATCGAGCAGGGCGGGAACAATGTATCCGGCGGACAGAAGCAAAGGCTCTGTATCGCCCGCGCGCTTCTTAAAAAGCCGAAGATCTTGATTTTGGACGACAGCACCAGCGCGGTGGATACGGCAACGGACGGAAAAATCCGGCGGGCGTTCAGGGAAGAGATCCCGGATACTACCAAGCTGATTATTGCACAGAGGATATCCAGCGTGCAGGATGCAGACCGCATTATCGTGATGGAGGAGGGCCGGATCGACGGCTTCGGAACCCATGAGGAACTGCTTGCCGGTAATGAGATCTACCGTGAGGTCTATGAATCCCAGACTCAGGGCGGCGGAGATTTTGATGAAAAGGGCAGGGCGGATCTTCCTGAAACCAGGCAGGTTGCCCCTGCAAAAAAAGAAAGCGGAGAATCCGCAGGAAAGGGAGGTGAGTCCTGATGCCGGGACCAATGAATAAAGGGCCGAGGGGGATGAAGCCCCAGGTAAAGAATCCGGGGAAACTGCTTGTCAGGCTCATGAATTATGTATTCCGTGACTACAGGATCCACTGTATCCTGGTATTTATATTTATTTTTCTGGGAGTCATCGCAAATGTACAGGGAACCATGTTTACAAAGAACCTGATCGACGATTATATAACACCGTTTTTGCTGACAGACTCGCCGGATTTCTCTCCGCTGGCGCATGCCATCGGCAGGGTGGCGGTATTCTATGCGGTGGGCATTCTCTCGACCTATGCGTACAACCGGATTATGGTGACTGTCACGCAGGGAACCCTGCGCAACATGCGCAACGAATTATTTGCACATATGCTGAAGCTTCCGATTAAATATTTTGACACCCATGCCCACGGCGATATTATGTCAGTCTACACCAACGACATTGACACGCTGCGCCAGATGATCAGCCAGAGCATCCCGCAGATCATCAACAGCGCATTTACGATCGTCAGCGTATTTGTCAGCATGGTCATTTTAAATATCCCGCTGACGGCCATCACGCTGGCCATGGTGGCGGTGATGCTCTTCTGTTCCCGGAAGTCGGCCGCAAACAGTGGAAAATATTTTTTGGAGCAGCAGAGGAATCTGGGCGCGGTGAACGGATACATCGAGGAAATGATGAACGGGCAGAAGGTGGTCAAGGTGTTCTGCCATGAGGAGGAAAGCAAAAAAGAGTTCAGGGAGCTCAACGACAAGCTGTTTGTGAGCGCAGACCGGGCAAATACATTTGCAAACTTCTTAGGACCGATCAACGCCCAGCTGGGAAATATCAGCTATGTGATCTGCGCTATGGCAGGAGGAATTCTGGCCATTCATCAGGTGGGCGGGTTCACTCTGGGCGCTTTGGCAAGCTTCCTGACATTTAATAAAAGCTTCAGCATGCCCATCAATCAGGTCAGCCAGCAGCTCAACGCCATTGTTATGGCAATGGCAGGGGCGGAGAGGATCTTCCGGCTGATGGACGAACAGGAGGAGACAGACGCAGGTTATGTGACGCTGGTTCATGTGACGGAAGAAAACGGGGAACTCAGAGAAAGTCAGGAACGCACCGGCCGGTGGGCGTGGAAGCATGTACATCAGGCGGACAAATCTGTGGATTACGTAGAGCTTACGGGAAATGTGGTGTTCGACGGCGTGGACTTTGGCTATCATGACGACAAGATTGTACTCCATGATGTGAAGCTGTTCGCAGAACCCGGGCAGAAGATTGCATTTGTGGGTTCCACAGGGGCAGGCAAGACAACGATCACCAACCTGATCAACCGGTTTTATGATATTCAGGACGGCAAGATCCGTTATGACGGTATCAATGTCAATAAGATCAAAAAGGCCGACCTGCGCCGATCGCTTGGAATCGTGCTGCAGGATACCCATTTATTTACCGGGACGGTGAAAGAAAATATCCGGTTCGGCAAGCTGGACGCCACGGACGAGGAGATTGTGGCAGCGGCGAAGCTTGCCAATGCAGACGGGTTTATCCGAAGGCTCCCCAAAGGATATGACACCATGCTCACCGGGGACGGAGCCAACTTAAGCCAGGGCCAGAGACAGCTTCTTGCCATTGCCAGGGCCGCGGTAGCAGATCCGCCGGTACTGATCCTGGACGAGGCTACCAGTTCCATTGATACCAGGACGGAACGGATTATTCAGGAAGGAATGGATCGCCTGATGAGCGGGCGGACCACGTTTGTCATTGCCCACAGGCTGTCCACGGTACGCAACTCCGACTGTATCATGGTTCTGGAGCAGGGGCGTATCATCGAGCGCGGGACCCACGACCAGCTTATTGAAGAGCAGGGGAAATATTACCAGTTGTATACGGGGAACGCGATTTCGGCGTAAGGATGAGAAACTACATAAAGAACGGAAAGGAAAGAACCTGTGCAGTTTGCCGGACCCTGCAAAAAGGTCCCTCTTTTTCGCAATTTAAGTTCTTACTATTTCCCGGTCTTCTCCCTATAATATATGTATAGAACAGAGAAAACGAATGAAGACTGTTTGTAAACAACGTCGTATATTTTCAAATTAAGGGAGGAACAGCATGAGAATTTTAGAGTCAAGATTTGTGCAGGGATTTATCAAGATGGCGGATGACGGTTTCCATCAGGGATGGCATGAGAGGAACGGCGGCAATTTAAGCTACCGCCTGAAACCGGAAGAGGTGGAGATGATCCGTCCCCGCCTGAATTCACCGGGGGAATGGGAGCCCATCGGGACCGAGGTGCCGGGCCTTGGAGGGGAATTTTTTCTGGTCACCGGAAGCGGAAAGTATTTCCGAAATATCGTAGAGGATCCGGAAGTTTGCCTGGCGATTATTGAACTGGATACGACAGGCGTAAATTACCGTATCCGCTGGGGATTGGTGGAGGGAGGAAGGCCTACCAGCGAGCTGCCCACCCATCTGATGAACCATGAGGTGAAGAAGAAACTGACGGACGGGAAGCACCGCGTGATCTACCACGCGCACACCACCAACATTATTGCACTGACCTTTGTGCTTCCGCTGGAGGACAGGGTATTTACAAGGGAGCTTTGGGAAATGGCGACGGAGTGCCCGGTGGTGTTTCCGGACGGCGTCGGGGTCATCGGCTGGATGGTGCCCGGGGGAAGAGAGATTGCCGTGAAGACGGCGGAACTGATGAAAAAGTATGATGTGGTTATCTGGGCGCATCATGGGATGTTCTGCTCCGGGGAGGACTTTGACCTGACTTTCGGCCTGCTCCACACGGTAGAGAAGTCTGCGGAGATTCTGGTGAAGATGCTGTCCATGTCCCCGAACAAACTGCAGACGATTACGCCGGACAATTTCCGTGATCTTGCAAAAGATTTCAAAGTGACTTTGCCGGAAGAATTCCTGTTTGAAAAGTAAAAAGTACTGATAGGGGAAAGCTCTGCGAAAGCAGGGCTTTTTTTTGCAAAAAAAACTGGTAAATTCATTTTAGGTATTTTCAACTCCTGTATTTTAGTTTATTATAGAGTCAGTGTATTCTGCAATACTTTCTGGGGAGGTATTTTTCGATGAATGGAAAAAGAAGGTCACTGAAGAACATTCTCTATGTTGTCGTGTTGATGATTGCTATTGTGATTTTGTTCCAATGGTATACCGGGCAGAACAGCAAGCGTATTGAAGCGCAGAACCTGAATTATGCAGCAGATTCCTCGAAGCAGACGGCGAATTATATCGAGCAGGAGCTGATTAACGCGCAGAGCCGTATTGCAACCTACGCCTATTTTCTGGGGGAAGGGCTTACGGAGGATGAGATCGACGCGAACGCTTTGGAGGAAATGGCCGAAAGTTCTTTGTTTGACTTTTTTACATATGTTAATTCTGATGGGATGAGCCTGTTTTCAGACGGACGTCTTTCCGATACGTCGGATGCCGAGTTCTATATTAACGGCATTCAGGGGCAGACAGGGGTCATGGTGGAGTTCGGCACTACTTTCACGGAAGACACGGTCATGAGTTTTTATGCGCCGGTCTACAGCAAAGGGGAGATTATCGGCGTGCTCCGGGGCGTATATTCTGCGGAGACCTACCTGCAGAGCCTGCTGGCCACCACGTATTTTGGGGAAGATGTGGATGTATTCCTGTGCCAGCAGGACGGCACGAAGATTGCCAGCTCCAATAATTATGAACACAACGGAGACCTGCTGGACTCCATGCTGGAGGCGGGGCAGATCGATGAAGCCACGTATTCAGAGGCGAGGAATATCTTTGAAAACGGCGGGGAAGGCGCTTTTCTGTGCAGCTCCGCGAGCAAAACGGACAATATCTGCGTAATCAACCTGCCCAAGAGCGGGTATGTGCTTGTACAGGTATTCCCGGAAAATATTACACGGGGAATGGTGGACAATGCGAACCGTACAGGGATCATACTGGAAACCATGCTGATCGGGCTGTTTGTCATCTATATCATCGCCATGCTGGCGGATGCAGGCAAGGAGAAAAAGCTGCTGGAAAAAGAAAACAGGGAGATGGGCTATGTCATAGACGGAGTCAACAAATTGTTTGCACGTTTTGTCATGGCGGATTTTGAAGAAGACAGGTATCAGTATCTGTCAGGAACCCGTCCGGAGCGGGACGATTTTCCGCTGGAAGGCAGATACCCGGATTTTGCAGATTATCTCTGCTCCTTTCTGGTAGACGAAGAGAAGGAGCAGATGCGGGAGCATCTGGAAAAAGATGCGATTATCAAAGAACTGGGAGAAACAGCCACGGATGTGCGCTTTGAGAGCAGGGTGCTCAGAGACGGCAGGATAGAATGGGAACACATGAACGTGATCTGTCTGGAGAGGAAGGAAGGCAGGGCTTGTAAGGTTCTCGTCATCCGTCAGAATACCACGGAGGTCAAGGAAAAGGAACTGCGCATTCAGGCAGAGATTTCCCTGGCCAACCGGAAAGAACGGCAGTACCGTATCGCGATTACTTCCAATGCCATCAGCACCTATGATTTCAACCTGACCAAGGACCTGATCGAGCAGGATATTGTGCGGGTGACCGACGACAAGATCATCTCCCTGCTTGACCGGGTAGGCATGCAGGCGCCGTGTAAGACTTCGGAGTGGTTTGAACGGTGTAAGGAGTATGTGGCGGCGGAGTCCATGGAAGATTACTGCGCGGCGGTCAATCTGGATTATCTCAAAGAGTGCTTCATGCGGGGCGAGACAGAAGTGGACGTGGAATACTGGAGCGAGTATTCCGGAGGCAATAAGATGTGCGTCCGCCAGTCATTTATCATGACATGGGACGACGACACCGGGGATATTATGGTCATGGTAGTGACGAAAGAAATCACAGGCCAGGTGAAGAAGCAGAGGGAGCAGACACAGGCTCTGCAGGATGCTTTGATGCAGGCGCAGCATGCCAACAATGCGAAGACCACCTTCCTTTCCAATATGTCCCATGATATCCGTACGCCGATGAACGCAATCATCGGGTTTGCAACGATCGCGGTGAGCCATATTGATAACAAGGAACAGGTGAGGGACTGCCTTCAGAAGGTGCTTTCGTCAAGCAACCATCTGTTGAGCCTCATCAATGATATTCTGGATATGAGCAGGATTGAGAGCGGAAAGGTACAGATTAAAGAGCAGGAGTGCAATATTTCCGAAATGATGCACAATCTGGTCAACATCATCCAGCCCCAGGTGAAGGCGAAACAGCTTCAACTGTTCATTGATACTTTTGAGATCGTCAATGAAGATGTGATCGCTGATGCCCTGAAAATGAACCAGGTGTTCATCAACCTGCTGAGCAACGCGGTGAAATATACGCCGGCCGGGGGCGTGATCAGCTTCCGTATTATGCAGAAGACTACGTTCCGGCATGGGTACGGCGACTATACATTTATCGTAAAAGACAATGGCATCGGCATGACGCAGGAATTTGTGAAGCATATCTTTGAACCGTTTGAGCGTGAGGCGAGCACCACGAAGACAGGCATCCAGGGTACCGGGCTTGGCATGGCGATTACGAAGAATATTGTGGAAATGATGAACGGTACGATTGAGGTGAAGAGCGAACGGGGCAAGGGAAGTGAATTTAAGGTAGAGCTTTCCCTGAAGCTGCAGGACGTGGAGAAAAATGCACAGCAGATACAGGAACTGAACGGGCTGCGTTCTCTGGTGGTGGATGACGACTTTAATACCTGTGACAGCGTCAGCAAAATGTTAAAGCAGATCGGCATGCGTTCTGAATGGACCACTTCAGGGCGTGAAGCGGCATACCGCGCGAAGGTTGCCTACGAAGAGGGCGATTCCTACCATACGTACATTATTGACTGGCAGATGCCGGAGACCAGCGGAATCGAGACGGCGAGAAGAATCCGTGCCTCGGTGGGCGACGAGGCTCCGATCATCATTCTGACCGCCTATGACTGGACGGACATTGAAGAGGAAGCAAAGGAAGCAGGGGTTACGGCATTCTGTGCAAAACCGTTGTTTATGTCAGACCTGAAGTCCGCCCTGCTTGCGGCAAATAATCTGGTTGATAAGGAAGAAGTTACGGCTACATGGACTCAGGCTGATTTTGACGGGAAGAGGATCCTGCTTGTGGAGGACAATGAGCTGAACCGTGAGATTGCGGAAGAGATCCTTGAGGAGACAGGATTTATTGTAGAATCGGCGCCGGACGGGACGGATGCGGTGGAGATGATGAAAAAGGCGGAGGAATACTACTATGATGCGGTTCTGATGGATGTGCAGATGCCGATCATGGACGGCTATGAAGCCACCAGGACGATCCGGGCGATGCAGCGTAAGGATGTGAAGGATCTGCCCATTATCGCCATGACGGCCAACGCCATGGATGAGGACAAGGAGGCGGCGCTGAAGAACGGAATGAGCGCGCATATCGCAAAACCGATTGATGTAGATTTATTTATTTCTATATTGAGGCAGTTCCTCGGATAGGACAGGACCTGTTTTCAGAAACACGCCGACGCAGAGCCGGCTGTTCATTACGCAATGCAGTACCGGTCTGTGCCAGGGCGCGGCAGGAAAAGGATGTATGGGAAATGGGCAGGAAAAAAGCGACTTCTTCTGATGTGGCAAAGAGAGCCGGAGTATCACAGGCTACGGTCTCTATGGTGCTGAATAAAAAATACAACGTATCATTTTCCAGGGAGGTCATCCAGAAGGTGGAGCAGGCCGCCGCGGAGCTGGGGTATGAGCTTCCCAGGCGGAAGGTGCGCCGGGCGGGAAGGAAAGAAAAGCTCCTTGTCGTGTTCTGCCCGAATCTGACCAACCCTTATTATGTGATGCTCCTGCAGGGAATCGAGTCCCGGGCGACAGAACAGGGATACGGTTTGTTTGTGTGCAATACGCAGCGCAATCTGGAACTGGAGGAACGCTATCTGAAGATGCTGCCCTCCCTCAATCCCCAGGGCGTTGTGTATACCTGCAACCCCAGCCGGTGCTATATGAAGATGGTGGAGGAATTATCAGGGAAGATCCCTTTTGCCATCATCAACAATCAGAACGAAAGGCTGGGAGTTGACGCGGTGGAGCTGGATAATTCCAAATTAGGCCGTATCATGGCAAGGCATCTGCTGGATTTAGGGCACCGGGATGTGGCGTACATTGCCCCGCCCCTTACCGTACGCCAGAAGCAGCGTTCGAAACGGGTGGAAGGATTTCTGAAGGAATTTCAGGAGGCTGGCCTGGGGGATCATGTGGTCATTAAGGCCGCCAACGAATCCATCGATAAGGACGTGCCGGGTATTGATTCGGAGTATCGTATCGGTTATGACCTGACAAGGGAGCTTTTGGCGGAATACCGCAGCCTGACCGCAATCGTAGGGCTCAATGATATGATCGCCTTCGGGATACTGGACGCATTATATGATGAGAAATACAAGGTGCCCGGCGATATGTCCGTGATGGGGTGCGACAATACGTTGTTTGCGAAGATGAAAAAAGTCTCTTTGACAACCATTGAGCATTTTGTCATATACAAAGGGCGGGACGCCTGCGACATTATTATGAAGAAGATACAGACCCATGCCCACCGATATGCGGATATGGAGCCGGTGAGCATTTACCATGTGGAATATGAGCCGAGACTTGTGGTACGGGGCACTACGTCCTATCCGCCGGATCGAAGGGGCGGCTCATAGAGGTGATTCTGAAACAGCTTCGCATGTTGGCGCGGGAGTAACGCAGGCATAAAGGGAAGCATATTTTATGAAGGAAAGGCCGTGAGCCCGCAAAAAGGAGCCTGCATTGGCAGGTGTAAGTTCTTTTTTGCGGGTTTTTTGTAAAAATAAATTGAAATACGGAAAATATTAATAATAACCATAGGATTTATTTTGTTTATTAATGTGGATATTTCCGCATAAATGCTGGAAGTATCAAGAGCATATAGATTTTTCTCGATAAAATATTACCAAAAAGTAATTTATAAAACGATTTTATTAATGAGAAAAATTATTAATAAAAAGTGGGGCTATTGACCGTTTTTCTTTTGGCGTTTATAATCGATATCAGGAAATGAAACATACGGATGTTTCATCGGTAGGCAGTCGCTTACCGGCTGCCATTCAATCTTTCATTCACTATTTATTATAAGGAGGAACAGAACATGAAACTTTTTATCGACACAGCCAAGGTAGAGGACATCAAGAAGGCCAATGACATGGGCGTCATCTGCGGCGTGACCACGAACCCGTCCCTGATTGCAAAGGAAGGCCGTGTGTTCGAGGAGGTTATCGCAGAGATCGCGTCGATCGTAGACGGCCCGATCAGCGGGGAAGTGAAAGCGACGACTACAGACGCAGAGGGTATGATTAAAGAAGGAAGGGCGATTGCAGCGATCCATCCGAACATGGTGGTTAAGATCCCGATGACAGCAGAAGGGCTGAAGGCTTGTAAAGCATTGACGGCAGAGGGGATCAAGACGAATGTGACACTGATCTTTACCGCAAATCAGGCTCTGCTTGCGGCCCGCGCAGGCGCTACTTACGTATCTCCATTCTTAGGCCGCCTGGATGATATCTCTGTCCGCGGCACGGATTTGATCGCTGAGATTGCACAGATGTTTGATGTGGCAGGAATTGAGACTGAGATCATCGCAGCCAGTGTGCGCAACACCATCCATGTGACAGACTGCGCGCTTGCGGGAGCAGACATCGCGACCGTGCCATACAGCGTTATCGAGCAGATGACACATCACCCGTTAACGGATGCAGGGATTGCAAAATTCCAGGCTGATTACAAGGCTGTATTCGGAGAATAAACATTAGGAGGAGTTCTGATGAACAAACAAGAATTGAAAAAGACTGCCAACGAGATCCGCAAAGGCATCGTGACGGCAGTACACAGCGCAAAATCCGGGCATCCGGGCGGTTCGCTGTCCGCAGCCGATATCTATACGTATCTGTATTTTGAAGAAATGAATATTGACCCCAGGGATCCGAAGAAAGCGGATCGCGACCGTTTTGTTCTGTCCAAGGGGCATACGGCTCCCGGGCTGTATTCTACATTGGCGAACAGAGGGTTCTTCCCTGTAGAGGATCTGAAAAGCTTACGCCACACCGGTTCCTATCTTCAGGGACATCCGGATATGAAGCATATTCCGGGCGTCGATATGTCTTCCGGTTCTCTGGGGCAGGGGATTTCCGTGGCGGTGGGCATGGCCATCGGAGGCAAGCTCTCAGGCGCGGATTACAGGGTTTATACGCTTTTAGGAGACGGTGAGCTCCAGGAAGGCCAGGTATGGGAGGCCGCCATGCTGGCCGGCCACCGCAAACTGGACAATCTGGTAGTTATTGTGGACAACAACAACCTGCAAATTGACGGACCCATCACAGAGGTCAATTCCCCGTATCCGATCGACAGGAAATTTGAGGCGTTTCATTTCCATGTGATTTGTATTGACGGAAATGATTTTGACCAGATCGACGCTGCTTTCAGGGAAGCGCGTACAGTAAAGGGAATGCCTACGGCAATCGTCGCAAAGACGTTAAAGGGCAAGGGCGTGTCCTTTATGGAAAATCAGGTGGGATGGCATGGGGCGGCTCCCAATGATGAGCAGTATGCCGTTGCAATGGAGGATCTGAGAAAGGCAGGTGAAGCATGATGTCAGAGAAAAAGAAAATCGCAACAAGAGAGAGTTATGGCAATGCTTTAGCCGAACTCGGAAAAGAACATGAGGATATCGTGGTCCTGGATGCCGACCTTGCGGCGGCGACCAAGACCGGCGTATTTAAGAAAGCGTTTCCGGAGCGGCATATTGACTGCGGGATTGCGGAGTGTAATATGATGGGCGTGGCAGCAGGCCTTTCCACCACGGGAAAGGTCCCCTTCGCAAGCTCGTTTGCGATGTTCGCTGCGGGGCGTGCGTTTGAACAGGTGCGTAATTCCATCGGATATCCGAAGCTGAATGTGAAGATCGGCGCGACCCACGCGGGTATTTCCGTAGGGGAGGACGGCGCAAGCCACCAGTGTAACGAAGATATCGCGCTGATGCGCACGATCCCGGGAATGGTCGTACTCAGCCCCTCAGACGACGTGGAAGCAAGAGCGGCCGTGAAGGCGGCGTACGAGCATCGGGGACCAGTCTATATGAGGTTTGGCAGGCTGGCAGTTCCGGTGATCAATGACAACCCGGATTATCAGTTTGAACTGGGCAAGGGCGTTGTGCTGCGGGAAGGAAAAGACGTGGCGATCATCGCCACAGGGCTTCCTGTGGCAAACTGCCTGGAAGCAGCCGGGAGGCTTGCAGCTGAGGGAATCGAGGCCAAAGTGATCAACATCCACACCATCAAGCCTCTGGATGAGGAACTGGTGGCTGCTGCTGCAAAGGAAACGGGCAAAGTGGTGACGGTTGAGGAACATTCCGTTATCGGCGGACTGGGAAGCGCGGTGTGCGACGTGCTCTGCGCACAGGCTCCGGCGAGAGTATTAAAGATCGGCGTCAACGACACCTTCGGAGAATCCGGCCCGGCGGCAGAATTGGTGAAGAAGTACGGTTTGGATGCGGACAGCATCTATGAAAAGGTAAGGAGTTTCTGTAAATAATTTCTGCGTCTGCATTTTGCGGCAGATTGTTCGCTGCGGCGCGGGATGATTCTGGTCTGGATTGCAGGAAGGCCGGGATCATTCCGCGCCGTATTGATTACCGGCACGTCTGACCTGTATTTTTTTGACGGAAGAAACTGGAAGGGCAGAGAATTTTTCATTTTGTTTAAAAAACAAATTTTATTAAAATAATAAACACAGTTTTATCACAAAGGCTGACTATGATATCAGATATAAAATCAAACACACAGTAAAGAGAAAGAAGGATGAGATATGGAAAACCAATATAATTATTACAATCCGGAAAATCCTCAAAAGGTATATCAGAATTACAGCCAGCCAGAACATAATATGAATCATGGAAACAGGCCTAAGAAAAAGGCTCCAAAAGTAGTTGCAGTGGCGGGGCTGGCATTACTGTTCGGCATCGTATCCAGCGCCACCTTCCTGACTTCTAATATTGTGGGGAGCAAGATACTGGGGCTTGATAATTCCTCTTCCGCTAAGGCAGAGACGAAGCAGAATGCCCCGGTGGGAAGCGCCCTCTCCAGGTCTTCCACAGTAGTGACGTCGGATGTATCTTCTACCGTGGAAAGCGTGATGCCATCCGTAGTTTCCATCACGAACCTGAGTATTCAGCAAGTGCAGAGCTTTTTCGGCGGCAGGTCCCAGATGGAGATGAAGAGTGCAGGCACAGGAATCATCGTCAGCCAGACCGACGAAGAACTTTTGATCGTGACCAACCACCATGTGATCCAGGGCTGTGAGACATTGACCGTCACATTCAATGACGAGAGCAGCGTGGAGGCCGGCGTGAAAGGCTCCGACGCGGAGCATGACGTGGCGGTGATCGCAGTTCCCAAGAGCCAGCTGTCAGATGAGACGATGAATGCTATTTCGGTTGCCACATTGGGAGATTCCTCTCAGCTGAAAGTCGGGGAACCTGCAATCGCCATCGGGAATGCGTTGGGCTATGGGCAGTCTGTCACAGTAGGCGTAATCAGCGCGGTTGACAGAGAAGTGCCCTATGATGAGTCGTCCGGCCAGGTGATCGGCAGTGCGGTAAAGATGATCCAGACCGACGCGGCGATCAATGAAGGAAACAGCGGCGGAGCACTGATCAATGTAAGCGGCGAAGTGATCGGCATCAATTCCTCCAAGCTGGCGGGAACCAGAATTGAAGGCATGGGGTATGCAATCCCCATCAGCGATGTATCCGATATTATCGACAACCTCATGAACCAGCGGACAAAGCATAAGGTAGAAGAAAGTAAGCAGGGGATCTTAGGCGTCAGAGGATATGACGTGACGGCGGAGATCTCACAGAAGTACCAGATGCCTTTAGGCTACTATGTATATGAGCTTGTAGAAGGCGGCGGCGCACAGAAGGCCGGGATCACACAGGGAAATATCATTACGGGAATTAATGGGAGCAGCGTCACCTGCTATGAGGAGCTGCAGAAGGAGCTGACCTATTATGCGGCCGGGGACACCGTCACCGTGACAGTCAACATCCCGGAGAACAACGGCGAATATACAGAAAAGCAGGTTGACGTTACACTCGGGGAACGGATGGAGGAAGAGCCAGGAAACTAAGCGCTTTCACGTACGTCTGTATAATCCAATCGAAACAGAAGGCTAATTATATTGGATTATACAGTACACGGGTGCGTTTTATATAGAATATCCGAAGGGCGCATATAGCAGTACGCTTCAGGAAAGGAATCATTTTTACACCTCCTACTTTTGTATCATAAGGAAAAACCGCAGGACAATAGACGCCCTGCGGTTTTTCTTTTTCGCGTTTTGTCGAACGCACCTGACATAGAATGATAAATTCGGCTTTTTCCTTATGCTATGCTTGATAAAAAAATTAGCAGAGGTGAGTGTAATGGAAAGACAGATACCAAAAAATGTGCGTCAGATCGGCAATGTAAGCGATACTCCCAAAATTTACGTGGAGGATTATGTAGATACATTTTTCGCCCAGTTATGCGATAAGGCAGGAGAGACCCCTATTGGGGCGTTTCTGGTGGGGGATATCCAGAGTACGGAAGAGGGGGAATATGTCTATATTTACGGGGCAATCCGGATGCATGAACTGAAATTTTCCGGGCGGGAGTACATTCTGGATGAAGATACATGGAAACATGCCTACGAGGACTGTAAACAATATTTTGAGGACGGGGAGATGCTGGGATGGTTCGTGGCGCATCCGGGGGTACCGCTTTGTCCGGAGGAATGTACGGTGAAGCTGCATAAAAAATCATTTCCCAAGGAGAATACGGTTTTTATCATAAAGGATCCCGGGGAAAAGGACGAAGTATATTATGTACATAAGCTGGACGACCTGATGGAAATCGGCGGCCACTATACATATTATGAAAAGAATCCCTGTATGCAGAATTATATGATCTCCACCAGAAAAAAGAACGGAGCCAGTCCGTCGGAGACGGTGGAAGACCGGGCGGCAAAGGATTTCCGCAGCATTGTAAGATCCAGAGAGGAACTGGCGGCGAAACAGCGCGCCAACCGTATGATGTACGCACTCAGTACCTGCCTTGTGCTGCTTGTAGTCATCATGGGGGTTGCAACCATGAACAATTTTGATAAAATGAAATCTGTCCAGAATGCTTTGGAAGCCCTTTCGGGCAATGGGTCCGCGGATTCAGACGGGCAGAAGGACGCCCCCGATGCAGGGAGCGGCTCCGGGCAGGAACTTCTTGCGCAGCTGCCAGAAGGACAGGATGAAAATGCAGGAGCAGGCGGGGGACAGGCTTTGGCAAACGGAGGCGGGACACAAGGTGAGGCCCAGGCAGGCGCCGATGGGGCGGCTTCCGTAAATGAAGGGGGACAGGCTGCTTCCGCCGAGGGCGGGGCGCCGGAGGGGCAGGCTCCTGCAGGAGTGCTCGGCGACGTCCCGCAGGAGCCTGCCGTTGAAACCGGCGGAAGCGTGTCTTCGGAAGGTTCGCCCGGGGATTTGGGAACCGCAGATCCATCGGGCGGAAGCGGGAATTTTGAAAACGGAGTATACATTGTGGAACAGGGAGATACTCTGGCCATCATCAGCCAGAAGGCGTATGGGGATATTTCCCATGTGGATGCAATCTGTAGAATGAACGGGCTGACAGACGGAAATTTAATTTATATCGGCCAGAAATTGCTATTACCGTGAAAAGATGTTATACTAATACATTATTGTACCAAAAAGGGGTATGGACAAAAAGATGGCGCAAAAGAGAAATCCAAATTTAACGCTTATGGAGCCTCCGGACATGGAGAAGCGGAAGAAAAGAAAGCGAAGGCACGCCCAGGCAAGATTTAAAAAGATTGCGGCAGCGGCATTTCTGGTATTTATGGTGTTGCTGGGGACATATCTGCTGCTCACGAACCATTTGTATCATACAGTATATGAGACGGCGTCCTATAAGAGGGAGACTTCCAACAACAACCGCTATGCGGCGTTTCGAAATGGGATTATCCGATACAGCAAGAACGGTGTGACATATCTAAACCGGAGGAACGAAGTACTCTGGATTCAGCCGGCGCAGTTTCAGAATCCGATGATTGATATAAGCGTTCAGACATTTGCAGTTGCGGATCTGGGCGGAAATTCGGTTCAGGTATTTACAGAGGACGGCTTAAAAGGAGAATTTGAGACGAATCTGCCGATTGAAAAATTCTCCATTTCCAATCAGGGGATTGTCAGTGCGATTTTGAAAAATGAAAATTCTCCTATGGTGGTGACCTATGATTCCACGGGAAATATTTTGGTGGAAAATCAGGTGGTCACAGGAAGTATGGGCTATCCGACGGCGCTTGATATGTCCCCCGACGGCAACGTCCTGATGGTCTCTTATCTGGATATGAAAAGCGGCGTGCTGAAATCACGGGTAGCTGGATATAATTTTTCGGATGAAGGGGCGGAAATGGAAAACCATCAGGTGAGCCTGGAGGAATATGAGGATTCCATCATGCCGGAGGTCTTTTTCATGGATGGTTATACATCCGTGGCAGTGGGAGATCATTCGTTTGTAATATCGGAAGGGTGGGCCGTGCCGGAGAAAAAAAAGGAGATCCAGATCCCGCAGGAAATCAAAAGCTCGTTCCATACGGACCGGTATATTGGTTTTGTCCTGCTCAATGAAGAAAAGTCAGGCTATGAGCTGCGGCTGTACGATAAGGCGGGGAAGCAGGTCATGAACCGGGCCATTGCCGGAGAGTTTGGGAATGTGCAGATGGTGGGGAATGAGATTATCCTCTATGAGGGGAACCGATGCAGTATTTATACGAGTACAGGAATGCCGCGGTTTGACGGCAGCCTGAAAGAAGATGTCCTGATGATGATTCCGACAGAGGGCGTCAATCAGTACCTGGTGATGAGCACAGACGAATTACGGGTCATTTATTTGGCCGGATAGGAGAAAAGCGATGGAGAACTGGTTATTGATTATGGTAGGTGTTGTGTTTTTGGTGAGCATTGTGGCAGGGGCAATCCGCGGTTTTTTGAAAATCGGGATTTCCCTTCTGTCCACGGTGCTCACAGCTGCGTTGATTGCTTTTTTGGCTCCCCATGTGGGCGATGCCATAGCAAAATATACGCCGCTGGATGATTTGATTCAGGATAAGATTATAGAAGCGTTTCTTCCGGATATGTCTGCCGAGTCTCTGGCCGATAAGGATTTAAGCGGCACGCCTCTGCAGAATATTCCCGTGGAGGATATCGCGAAGCTGACGGATCTGGATTGGGAGCGATTAGGAATCACAACAGGCGATATTATGAAAATATTCGGGGATATCCCGAAAGACCAGCAGATCAAGGATATCGAGGATTCGATGATGCCGGAATTTCTGAAGGACCTGCTGCTTGAAAATAATAATACCGCAATCTATGAGGAACTGGGCGTGGACTCTTTCCCTCAGTACATTGCGTCCTATATATCCAGGATGTTCCTGAATCTTATCTCGTTCCTTGTTACATTTATTCTGGCGTTCGTCATTGTCAAGGCGTTGATGGCCGCCGTGGATATTTTGGGGGAACTGCCCGTTTTGGGGGCGTTTAACTATGTGGGCGGCGCAGCCGTCGGCGCGCTGGGCGCGTTGTTGTTCGTATGGGTGCTGTTCCTTGCCATTGCAGTGTGCTATTCTACACCGCTCGGGGAGGTCTGCTTTGCCATGATCGATGACAGCGTGATTCTGACGATTTTATATGAAAGTAATCCGCTGATGGCCTGGTTAGTTTCCTTTTAGAGTTTATAGATTGTTTCCTTGCACTTTTTGTCGAAAGTTGTTATGATAAACGAGGACACATTCATGGGTCCGGGGTTGCAGGATTTGAAAACGCTATCATAATTAATAGGAGGGATACTTTGTGGCAGAAGAGGTAATTCGTATGCAGGGGAGCACGGAGGCAGAATCAGAGCAGGCGGAGAAAGCCGAGACGATGGGGACAGTTATTTCAATGAAACCTGCTGCAGACAGTGGGGAGCAGCAGTTCCGTGAAGCGGGGAAGGCTGAAAAGAAGGATACAAGGCCGCAGGACTTGCCAGGCGCGATGGATTTTACAGAACCGGAAGGCGCCGGGGAAGTGAGAGGCTCTGTAGAACCGGGACATGGGGGAGATGCAGGCAATGTCTCTTTTGAGAGGCCTTTGGAAGAACGGAAGCCTGATTTTTCTTCGGAGATCGATTTTACGGAACCGGAATTCCCGAAAAAGGATTCGGACAAGGAGAAGAGGCAGATCAGCGATTTCTTTCATTTTCGGAAGAATATCGAGGGATTTACCCGGGAGGATTGGATATTATCCAGAATTCCGGCGGAGGATCTGATGGAATATCTTACGATGGAGCAGAAGAGAACCGAGATGCTCCAGAAGGCAAAAGAAGTTAAAGAGAAGCGGATTTTTACAACCATTCAGATCGCCCTTTCCATGGCTGCGATCGTGGGAGTGGTCGGGCTTCTCAAAGACAATCCTACAGTTCTTGTGAATATTTTGTACATAACCGGAATCTTGACTGCACTGTGGATCTGGAGAGGAAAGCAGGATAAATGAATATTGGGGGGGATTGCAGGAAAATAACCTGGACAGGCTGTACGGGATATTTTCATACAGTCCTCTGGTAAAGTGAGGCGTAGGTGGCGCATGCTGAAAGAAGAATTTTGGGAAGAACTGGTCAGGAATCAGGGGAAAATATTTCATACGGTGAAAGGGTTGGAGTTCCGCTATCAGGTCATCGGAGGGGAACTGTTTGTGGATCGCAGGTCGAAGTCGATCACACGGGCAACGGTGGAGAAAGCGTGGGACAAGCTGCATGCAGCGCCGGAGACTGTCACCGGACCGAAAAGCCTTGGGGTATTTGGGGCTCCGTATGTGTGGGCAATTTTTAAAGAGCTGAAGATTGTTTAAATGTATAAAAAGGAAGTATCCACAGCAGTTTTTTCAACCAGTGGTCGGGAAAAAACCTTGATTTTATGCATTTTCCGGCACGTTTTCTCTTTTATTTTTTCGACTTATCAAGTATAATAGAACTTATTACAAAACCGTGCATTTTCTTTCGCATGCATTGCACGGAATAAAACAAGCTGTGGTGAGGTGGGCTTATGAAAAAGAATGAAACCAGTAAAAAGAAAAAATCCGGTAAAAAGGATCTGCAGCCTTATGAGATTGGAGAGCTGGATCAATACCTGTTCGGTAAGGGCACACATTATGAGATTTATAAAAAGATGGGCGCCCATAAGGTTGTTTCTGCAGAAGGCGTGGAGGGCGTTTATTTTGCAGTGTGGGCTCCGCATGCAGAGAGTGTGTCTGTGATCGGAGAGTTTAATAATTGGGAAGTCGGGGCAGACGAGATGGAACGTCAGGAACCGGCTGGGATTTATACTCTGTTTGTTCCTGGCGTAGAGGAAGGGGACATGTATAAATTCTGTATCGAGACAACAACCGGAGACAGGCTTTTTAAATCGGATCCATTTGCCAATTATGCAGAACTCCGCCCGGGGAATGCTTCCCGTGTGGCGGATATTTCGAAGTTTAGCTGGACGGACAGTGCATGGCTGGAGGCGCGTGAAAAGTGGGATAATAAAAAGAACCCCATGTCTGTCTATGAAGTGCATATGGGTTCCTGGATGCGCCATCCGGGACGGGAGGACGAAGGGTTTTACACATACCGTGATTTTGCGGAATCCATTGCAGAGTATGTGAAGAAGATGGGCTATACCCATGTAGAGCTGATGGGGATTGCAGAGCATCCGTTTGACGGTTCCTGGGGATATCAGGTAACAGGATATTATGCGCCTACATCCAGATATGGCACGCCGGAGGATTTTGCTTATCTGGTCAATTATCTCCATAAGAACAAGATCGGCGTGATTTTAGATTGGGTTCCGGCCCATTTCCCGCGTGATGCGCACGGACTGGCGGATTTTGACGGGACGCCGACTTTCGAGTATGCGGATCCGAGACGTGGGGAGCATCCGGATTGGGGAACAAAGATTTTTGATCTTAGCAAGACCGAGGTGAAGAACTTCCTGATCGGAAATGCATTGTTCTGGATCGAGCATTATCATGTGGACGGGCTGCGCGTGGACGCGGTGGCTTCCATGCTTTATCTGGATTATGGCAAGCAGGACGGCCAGTGGGTTGCCAATAAGTATGGCGGCAATGAGAATCTGGAGGCGATCGAATTCTTTAAGCATTTGAATTCCGTTGTGCTGGGGCGCAACCATGGCGCAGTCATGATTGCGGAAGAGTCTACGGCATGGCCGAAAGTGACCGGAGATCCGGAGGAAGACGGACTTGGATTCAGCATCAAATGGAATATGGGCTGGATGCATGATTTTACAGAGTATATGAAGCTGGATCCACTGTTTCGGAAGAATGCACATTATATGATGACATTCTCCATGGAGTATGCTTACAGTGAGAATTATATCCTTGTGCTGTCACATGATGAGGTAGTACACCTGAAGTGCTCCATGCTCAACAAGATGCCGGGGCTTGGATTTGATAAATTTGCCAATCTGAAGGCGGGGTATGCGTTCATGGTGGGGCATCCTGGCAAAAAGCTGCTCTTTATGGGACAGGATTTTGCGCAGCTTAGGGAATGGAGCGAGGAGAGAGAGCTTGACTGGTACTTGCTTGCAGAGCAGCCGCACCAGCAGATCCAGAACTGGGTACAGGATCTTTTGCACCTGTATCGCAAGAATAAGGCGCTGTATGAGCTTGATACGGAGAAGGAAGGATTTGAATGGATCAATAAGGATGATATTTTCCGCAGCATTTTCAGCTTTGTAAGGCATTCTAAGGATAATAAGAAGAACCTGCTGTTTGTGTGCAACTTTACACCCATGGAGCGGGAAGATTACAGGGTCGGCGTGCCGAGGGGCAAGCAGTATAAGCTGATCCTGAACAGCGACGATGCGAGATATGGCGGAACCGGGGCAGAACGTCCGCTGATGTACAAAGCGGTGAAGAAAGAGTGCGACGGGCAGAAGTATTCCTTTGCTTATCCATTACCGCCTTACGGGGTTGCAGTGTTTGAATTTTAGGCGTCGGAGAGCGGAGATATAATGAAAGAACCGTAAGGAAATATACAGCATTTAAAAGGAATTATGTGCGAGGAAATATGGAGCAGTTCCCACAGCTTCAGAAGTATATTGTATGACTATAAAAAGCTGCTGTATCTGGATCGTGATCCGATTGATGAATCTGATCCAGATACAGCGGCTTATTGGCTTGCCGGCGTCTGGAACTTCGGGGATTGGCATGTCATTTCAATCTTCCGGGGGCAGCCCCGGTTCATTTTCCGTCCGGTTATCTGTCGGAATTCCCATGGATCTGCCTATGGGATTCATCATGCCCATATTCATAGAACCCATATCCGAAATTTCCATATCGCCGGTATCGATTAATGTGCTTTCCTCCTGTGTCTCGGAGGTGGAACCGATCGTCCCGTCAAGCTGTCCCTGAATGCTTTGGGCGCGCAGCAGGCAGAATTCTTTGAGTGTGTCGATGCCTGTTGTGAACTCTTCGAAGGCGCAGAATTTTGTAGGGTCGTCTTCCACATAAGGGGAGATCATGGTTTTTACGGAATCTATCAGTTCTGCAAATTTTCCGCTGTCAAAATAATCAGAGATAAATTCTGCGAAATGTTGATGGTAAAGCGCAGTATATTCGTCGTCTGCAAAGATCCATGAGAGCATCGGGCGGTCTTCTGTATTGCCCCCGGATACAGGGGAATCAATGGGGAAGTTTGCAAGGGTTTTGGCGCCGCCTGCGGATTCAAAGCCGCCGAAGGCAAGGTTATAATCCCAGGGGATCATTTCCATCGTCCCATTTTCCTCATACAGATAATAATTGTGGATCATGACGCCTGTGTAGCTGTCAAAGTTCAGGACAAAATTATGGACTACGAAATAACGGATAACAGATTCGATATCTACGGTATTTTCCAAATCTTCCTTGTTACTTAATTTTTTGAGAGAAGAGATCAGGCGCTTTTTGTCGCTGTCTGCAATATTCGTCTTGGCATTTTCAAAAATATTCGAGTAGCTGTCAAAGTCATCATCAATATATTTTAACAGTACATCATCACCGCTCATTGCCGCTTGCCCGGGAACGCCATTTCCGGGCGTATTCCGGGGCGTTCCATTTGAAGTATTTGCTAGTGCATCCTGAGGAATGCCGTCGGGCGGCTCTGCCGTTGCATCCTGGGGAATGCCGCCGGGCGGGTTTGCTAGTGCATCCTGAGGAATGCCGCCGGGCGATTCTGCCGTTGCATCCCGGGGAGTGCCGCCGGGCGGGTTGCCGGCCATGCCGCCCATATTTCCAGAGAATCCGGGGGGCGGGGAATTGCCGGGCATCTGATTACCGTTCTGCATTGTGCTGTCGGGCATTTGAATGCCGTTTTGCATTGCGTCCTCCCATCCTTCCATATCGAAATCTTTCCCATTGCCGCGGCCGCCGCCCATATCCATGCTGTCGGGCTTGTAAAGATCTCCGTAATCGTTACCGTAAATGCGGCGCAGGAAGGATTCTTCCACCCCTTCTACGGCCAGATATAGTCCCCAGAGTTCGTCATTTACGGTAATATTCACATAGCTGCACAGGGGGGAAGCGACTCCCATTCCCGCCATCATCTGATAAGTGAGATAATCCTTCATGTAAGTATTATCCTGAATCACATTGTTCAGGCAAAGCTTATCAAGGCCGTAGTAGGTGTTGGCATTGTCGTAATGGTCAAACTCAATCTTAAAGCTGTAGCGGCTGTTTCCATAGGACTCTACCTGTGTCAGAGAGGTATTTCCTTTAGCACGGATCGCAACGTTTTTGTAAGCCTCGCCGTCAATGACTACGGTACAGCCGGAGTATTCTTCGTCCCTGCACGTTTCAAGAAAGTCGTCCCAGTCGTCCATCACAATATCAATGGAATGGACGTATGAAGTATCAAACAAACGGGTTTCATACCCTGTCATGGCGGAAACTTTCCGGACACCAAAATGTTCTGCATTTACAAATAGGACGGTGATCAGGAGCGTTAAGACAAGGACAACGCAGCAAATCTTATCAATATGCTTATTTGTCGACATAAGACGCCCCCTTTACCCCATATAATTGCCGTTGTAGCTGACGAGGACTGCGCTGTTGACGCCGTGCATCTCAGAAAGTTCATTGATAAAATCTGTATTATCATTTTTCATGCGGATTTCGAGATTCAGTTCAATGGAGCCTTTTTGCGCAGTCTTGCTTTTTACAACACACGTTTGAACCTGTGTTTTCAGAAAATCCCTTGCCTTTTTTTCACAGGCAGAATCTGTGCAGGAAATCACTACGATATAAGGATTGCAGTGGGGCTTTTTGTTGGCCAGTATGAGAAGAACTGCGCCGATGACCAGGCTTCCGATGACTGCCAGAGGGATAATGCCTGCCGCAAGAACGATTCCCACAGCAATGGCCCAGAACAGGAATGCGATTTCAAGCGGTTCTTTGATTGCCGTTCGAAAACGGACGATGGACAGCGCGCCTACCATGCCAAGGGAAAGAACGACATTAGACGTTACGGCAAGGATTACTACGGTGGTGATCATGGTCAGGGCAACCAGGGTTGTGCCGAAACCGGAAGAATACATGACGCTCTGGCAAGTCCGTTTGTAAACAAGAAAGATGAACATGCCGATTCCAAACGCCAGCGTCAGTGCAACAGCCATGTCAAGGAGGCTCACGCCTCCGATATTTTCCAAAAAACTCGATTTAAAAATGTCATTAAAAGTCATGATTATCTACTCCTTTGTACTTTATCGGACGCAGTCCGCCTATCCCGGAGGGATATGAATTACGGGATGCCCTCCGGGTATACTTTATCGGACGAAGTCCGCCTATCCCGAAGTGGGATTTAAAAATTGGTTTATCCATAGATTCTGCAGGCAGCATATTTCGAAAATGCTCCGGCTCTGCAGCCGTCCAGTTGTACGGCGTCCCGGATAATATCCGGCAAAAATGCATCCCATTTTACTTCCAGAATGATGGGGGCATCCCCGGCGGGGATGGTGACGCAGGAGGGATTAAAAAAATCTGTACAGCGTACTCCAATCCTGATATCCGAATCCAGTGTGACGCGTACATTGCCGGGGGCAAAAATGAAGGGCTCCCTTATGTAATCGACGATGGTTTTGGGGCGCAGTCCCTGGGATAGTATCTTTGTATAAAATTCCTCGATCAGAGGGAACCCGCTTTGGATCATCCAGCCGAATTGGCCGTTAAGGATTGCCTGCGACTGTTTTTTTGTCAGCCTTGCGCTGCTTTTCGTGCATAAGCCATTCATTTTACTCTTCTTTTCCAGACGGATAAAAGTGGTGTCTTGATTGTAATATCGTATGCGGAACTTCTCACGGATATTGACGCCGTCTATTTTTTCACGGAGTATCCGATCTGCGGCATCATCAAAATAGAGACTGCGGATTCTATACGTTCCGTCTCTGGCATGGGAATCTCTTGTGGTTATGGAAGAGAGGCGTTGCCGGAGAGTCAGAAGATCCGCATAGTTGATTTCATGTTTCCATTCGTGCCGATATTTCATGCTGGCCACATCCTTTCTGCTGTAATCTGACAGCCGGTTCTTTACTGATTACGTTTACGATGACAGGGGATATGCAGGAACTTTTGGAGAAATTCATTTTTATGGCTGCGAAGCAATGAGCCAGGTGAACATGTTGGCATATCCATTTGTCGACTCCCGCGAGGGTCAAATAAAAAATCCTCCTGTACAGTGACCTGGCCATTGTACAGGAGGAAGATTGAACTTTTATTGAAAATATAAATTAGAAACTCATAATTTTACAGTTGTTTATCGCACCTCACAGGGTTTTAACATTATATTTTTCTGACATTGCTTGGCTTGATCCTTTTTATTCCCGCGAAGCAACGAGCCAAGTGGACATGCTTTTC
>CATKXE010000023.1 GCA_949840465.1 uncultured Lachnospiraceae bacterium
ATGATTTTTGTTTTTTATGTTTGGTGGTCGTCCGAGATCTACACCATAAATCATTTTTTTCATATCACAGTCTTCCTTTCTGATACCGATACTCCATTGGGTGAACCAGACCCGTCCCATCTCCTATTGCTTTTCCACAAATTTCTTCCTGTAATTTTCCATACATCTCTCGATGCATCCTACCGCTTCAACGGGCCCGCCAAATTCTTCAACTACCGTATCCTTTCCTTCCAGATGCTTGTAGATGGAAAAGAAATGCTTCAGTTCGTCAAAAATGTGTACCGGAAGCTCTTTGATATCTGTATATCCCATGTAAGTAGGATCGCCGTATGGGATTGCGATGATCTTTTCGTCCCCCTCTCCGCCGTCCGTCATCTTCATCATTCCGATGGGATAGCATCTTACCAGCGTCATCGGTTCGATCGCTTCGGAGCAGATAACCAGAACATCCAGAGGATCCCTGTCATCTCCATACGTCCTTGGTATAAAACCATAATTCATCGGATAATGCGTCGCCGTAAATAAAATCCTGTCCAGGGATATCAGCCCCGTCTCCTTATCCAGCTCATACTTTTTGTTGCTCCCTTTTGGAATCTCGATCACTGCCATAAAATCTGTCGGAAAAATCCGATTCTCTCCAATGTCATGCCAAATATTCATGATGCCCTCCTTATGAAACTCAAAAAATTAATCGTTAAAAAATTATCAAACTTTATTATATACCTCCATCCACCTTTTGTGAATTGACATTTTATATAATTTTCACACTGGCATTTTGTGGAAAATGACGAGATCCCTGAAAACTTCGATTTCATCGGTACAAACGGATTTATGTATAAGCTTCCAAAATATTGACCAATGCGCTTGCGCTGCTGCTATGGGAGCGCTCAAGGATTACACTTGAATGTTCCGACTCTGCAACCGCACAGCGTACCATCTTGTGGGACGCAGTCGCCGTAAACAAGATCATCAGGTCAGGCTTTCCAATCTTGTGGTTCAGATCTGTTTTCATTTTTGTAAATACTTTTACTTTGCAGTGGTATCTTTTACAAATTTCCTTGTATTGCGCCTCCATCCGTTCATGCCCGCCTATAATTACAACGCTCATTTAATCTCTCCTTTCCGTAGTTAGTTTCCACTAACTTTTTGTTTTAAAACAAGCGCTCTCACAAGAATGTAAAAGCGCTTGTTAGAAGCGTCTAACTTCTTTTATACCATACCACCTTTTGCCATATCTGTCAAGAACAGCATTTGCTACAAAAGTGTAACTTTACTTTGAAAGTTCCGCGCTCCGGCGCGAAACTGCGTGAAAATGGGGTCGCAAAGCAACATCTTCCTCTCCCGTTTTCTGCGCATCCGCCGGAGACTCACAGTAGGCCTCTTTCATTCATGGTGGCGCCAGGCATGGCGGGCATGGAGGTTGACTTTGAGAGCTTGATGGGCAGCCGTTTATTACCGTTTTCCATTACTTACAATTCATGGATGCTCACGGAGTCGATAATGATATTCCGTGATCTCCCCCGGCGCCTCCTCCGTCACCTGATTTCCCAGAAACCGGACGCCTCCATTGTCCGGCAGTTCCAGCGTCAATACGTGGCGCATCAATGCATCCTCCCCTCTGGGTATGCAGACTACGTCAATGGAAACGGAAATCGTTCCGTCCGGATTTTCTTCCGTCTGCACCACCTCCGGTATGGAGGAACTAAAATTATTCGCCTTATAGGTCAAAGGACCCAGCCGCTTCCATACGTACTCCCCTTTCCCTTCATCAAATACGGCGTACCTTGATAGTTCTGCGACAGTGACAGGAAGGTATGCTGTCATCATATTTTCAAATTCCTCTTTGGGTATTCCGTCCAGATTCCTCTGCGGGCCGAATGCCTCTTGATGTCTGATTTCATACAGATACTCATACAGTCCGTTATAATCCAGCTCTTCCATATGGCCTGCGCCCCAATTTGTCCGAAAAAGGTTATTTCCCTGGTATCCAATGGGCAGCAGGTAATTCTCCGCCAATTTTATATATTCCTCCGCCATCGGCCTGACCCTGATCATGTAGTTCCCATTCACAATCTCCGTCACTTCCGGAAATTCGGGAACACTGTATTCATATGCAAACCACCCTTTGGGGGTGTATTTCCAGCTTTTGAGCCTGGTATGCGTACTGGATGTGACATGGGGCTGCTCATTTTGGTTCCAGCTGGCCGCCGTATCAACCACATACATCTTTGTACCGTCAAACATAAACTGGCTTCTGTTGATTCCCCCGCCTGTATTAATTTTATAGAGGGTGACGCTGCCTGCTTCTCCCTTCTGGCAGCCTGTCAAAAATGCATCCACCTTCTCATAATTCCCCATCCTGTAGTAATATCCTGCAGCAATCACCGGGAATCCGTTTTCCTGTAGGGCGGTATACATCTGTGAAATGGCGTCCCCGGACAATATCGGATTGAGGGTATCCCCCTTGTTGGCTTCCCTATAGATGGCGCCGATCTTCTCCATAGCCGCTTTGCAGTCTGTTTCAGCCTCTTCTTTTACAGCATCGTCCAGAGGCAGACGATAGCCTTTTTCCATTTCCGTCTGCCTCCCTCCATGGAACTCATCTCCTGCTTCCTTCAAAATATCACGGCTTGCCTGGAAAGTCTGTTCCGTCAAAGGATCTGTATTATTTACTTCCTCCGCCTGTTCCTGGACAGGCCGCGCTTTATCATCGCCTGATGCAATGTCTGAGTCTGTTCGTCCTGCACCGCTGCATCCGGCCGCCATGGTAAGAACGATTGCCGCAGCCAGCAGCTGCCCTCCTGTTCTCTTTCCTTTTGTCCCGGATAATATCTGCCCCTTCTTCTTTTTAACTGACATAAATCCTGCTGCCCTTTCTAAGAAACTGTAGGAAAAATTTTTTTGTAGTTGTGAATCCCTGCATATGTAAGTTTTAAATACATATTACATCTGTAAGATTTAAAAGTCAAGCCTGCGATCCTGTTTTTATTCTTTTTACCCTTATTCTAATATCCGTTTTTACTGCTTTCCGCCGATAGCCCTCTTCATTGTATTGCCTTAAAATACATCTGCGCCGCTCCGTATTCTCTCAGTTCCATGGGCACAGGGATTCCGGCGTGCATCAGCGCGTTTCCGTCAAACAACCGGCCTTCAAACTCTTTTTTGTCAATCCGGGGTTCCATGCCCGTGTAGGGCTTCACTTCCCGATCCTCCGACTTACACAGGTATGCCGCATCCGGCAGAAGCCCTTTGCACCGGATATAAGAGAGCGGTGCATTTCCATGTGCCTCTAATGATACGATATTCAGGAGCATTTCCGTCCGGTCTTTGGAAACAAAACACCAGGCCGCTGCCTCCCGGTCTTTCTCCGGGTCATGGAGACGGTAGTAAGTTCCGTTGTGGATCAGCTCCCAATATGTTTTATAATCCTGAATCTGACGTCTGACTTCTTCTTTTTCCTCCTCCGTAATCAGGTTCAGATCCAGCTCGTAACCAAATGTACCTGCCATGGCAACCACGCCCCTTGTCCTTAACGCCGTCGTCCTTCCGGTCTGATGGTTTGGCACTGCGGACACGTGAGAGCCCACCGCGGATATGGGGTATCCATAGGAAGTCCCATGCTGGATCCTGATCCGCTCGATAGCGTCCGTATCGTCGCTGCACCAGATCTGGGGCGTATAATACAGCATTCCCGCGTCAAATCTTCCGCCGCCTCCGCTGCAGCCTTCAATTAAAATGTGAGGATAGCGTCTGACCAGCCTCTCCATAAAATCATACACTCCCAGTACATACCCGTGCATGACTTTCCCATAGTTCTGATAACAGATGCCCTTCGGGCGGGCTTCGTCCGATAATGTATACCCTGAGGGCATCCCGTAATTCATGTCCCTTCGGGACGGGCGGACTTCGTCCGATAACGTATACCCTGAGGGCATCCCGTAATTCATGTCCCTTCGGGACGGGCGGACTTCGTCCGATAATGTATATACATCGCAGATGCTGCGGTTCATATCTATTTTTATATACTCAATATTTGCAGAATCAATGACCTTTGCTATCTGCCCGAATATATAATCGACGACTTCTTTTCTCGAAAAATCAAGCACAAGCTGATTCCGGCAGCGATTGGGCCTTCGACCCGGAATCCGAAATGCCCAGTCCGGGTGTTCCCTGAAAAGGCCGCTGTCCTCATTCACCATTTCCGGTTCAATCCAAATGCCAAATTTCATTCCCAGAGCGTTGACCTGCTCCACAAGCTTTGGCAGCGGCCGCCCCAGTTTCACTTCATTCACTGTCCAGTCGCCCAGGCCGCTGTTGTCGTCGTCCCGTTTTCCAAACCAGCCGTCGTCCAGAACCAGCATCTCTACCCCCAGTGCGGCGGCCTGCTCTGCAATCTTTAATATCTTTTCCCCTGTAAAATGAAAATATGTGGCTTCCCAGTTGTTAATCAGCGCCGGCCTCCTCGCATGTTTATAAATCCCCCGGCATACATGTTCCCGGATCAGTTGATGATAAATATGGGACAGAGCGTTCAGCCCTTCCGATGTATATGCCATTGCCGCTTCCGGCGTATAAAGACATTCTTCCGGCTCCAACGGGTAATCCATCATCTCGTCCAACATCCCCATCTGCATCCGTACCTGCCGGAACTGATCCTGTTCCACCTCAAAGCTGAAATTTCCACTGTACAGAAGCGACATCCCATAACAGCCTCCATGATCCTCCGTTGTTTCCCGTTCCGCCAGTATGGCAAATGGATTGTGCTGGTGGCTGGAGGTTCCTCTTTTACTTCCAAAACTCTGCTTTCCGTGCATCACCGGAACACGCTCCATGTTCCGCTCCATGGTATGCCGCCCGTGGAAATGCAGCAGGTCAAAGTCCCCGCGCAGGAAATCCAATGTACTGCTGAATGCCCGGTTCACATAAAGCCTCCCCTGCCCGGTGTTTCTCACGACCGCACTCCGGGTGATCACGTCCAGCCCTGGCAGTACGCCATATTTCAGGCAAACCTCCACGCCCAAAAGCCTGTCCGCAAGCAGGATTTCGACCGTGTATGCCCCTTGAGAGCCGGAGCATAACCTTCCTTCTTTGCAACGGGCTTCCTCCTCATTTTCTTCCTCATCTCCACCGGAATAAAAATCGACTTCTCTATGGAAATTGGCTTCCGTATAGGATTTTACCCCTTCATAAAGCTCCCGCCGTTCCTCCACATCTTCTTCGTTCTCATATACCGCAGGCATTCCCGGAATGTCATATTTTCCTGCCCGCACAATATGGCCCTGGTAGCGCAGGTCTGCCCCGAACACGCCTTCTTCGCTGCGCACATTGAACGCAGCATTCCGAAAATCGCCTGTCCCATAGCAGGGAAATTCCTGCGGGAGCACGTCCAGCGAAAAACTCCTGTCCGCCCCCGCATCATGCGGATTCCCCGCAAACCCACGGTCATAATACAGAAGCTGGTAGCCCATGTCATTTTTTACCTTTGCACCATAATACAAATGCAGCAGAAAACCAAGCGGATGTATTCCGATCTGATAAGAGGTATGCTTCGTCTGTATTGTAATTATTTTCATATGTTGCTCCCCTTACTTTCCTCCTGTCATAGCTACGCCTTCGATAAACTGTTTCTGGAATACCAGATACAGCGCCACCATCGGCAGCATTGCCAGAAGCGACCCGGCCATCAGCACCGGATAATTTGTGCTGAACTGCCCATTCAGGCTGGAAAGCCCGGCGGACAATGTGGTCGCGTTGATATCTGTATTTACGATCAAAGGCCACATCAAGTCTGTATATGCAAACACTGCGGTAAATACTGTCAGCGCCGCCACCGAAGACCGGGTCAGCGGGAACATGACTTTGATAAACGTCTGCCAGCGGTTGCACCCGTCCAGATACGCCGCCTCGCCGATCTCATCCGGAATCCCCATATAGGCCTGCCTTAAGAAAAATGTCCCGAACGCGCTCACGATCCCTGGAAATACCAGTGCAAACAGCGTATTGGTCGCGCCCAGTTTTGCGATCATCTGGTATTGCGGGATAATAAAAATCTGCCCCGGTATCATCTGCTGCACGATGATCAATGTAAACAAAAAGTTCTTTCCTCTAAAATTTAATTTTGCAAACGCATATCCCGCCATGGAGCAGAACGCCACCGCACTTACAACACGGATGATGATCATCAGGATGGTGTTCAGATACAGCTTTCCAAACGGCAGAAGGTCCGTCGCTTTAGCAAACGAATCCATGTTCCAGTTGGACGGCAAAATAGTCGGCGGAATCTGCATAACTTCCGCATTGGTCTTAAACGCGGTGAGCAGCATCCAGATAAACGGGAAGATCATGATGACCGCTCCGACAATCAGTGCCGCATAAGTAAGAGTTGTGGATATTCCTTGTTTCTTCTTCATCCGTAAGTCTCCTTTTCTTTCTTATCATCCGCTGTGGGATACTGTCCCGGTAAAAATTCCATTTGTTCCCACGCAGATTTCTGATTTTACAAGAGTTCGTTTCGTTGCCATTGGGACTGTACACTTCTCTGCACAGTATCCGATCCACGAAAGTGCTCAAGCCGTTTTTACACTTCATAATTCACCCATTTCTTCTGTCCGATGAACTGGAGCAGGGTCACGACACCGATCAGAAGCACCGTCCAGATTACGATTGCCGATGCATAGCCCCGGTTCCCGGAAATAAATGACTCCCGATAGAACAGATAGATTAACGACTGCGCCTTCCCAAGCGCAGGATTGCCTTCCCCAACCATCATATACAGCAGGTCGTATACCTTCAAAGATGCCATCAAGCGCATGATCAATACGACAAACAGCGTGGGCGACACCATGGGCAGCGTAATATACCAGAACTGCTGCAGCCTGGTACATCCGTCCAGGCTTGCCGCCTCGTAGTAACTCCTGGACACATTCTGGATACCTGACAGCAGCAGCACCGCATCATATCCCAGCGCGCTCCAGATTGCCACAATCGCAACCGTGATAATCACCACGTTCGGGTCTGTGATCCAATCCACACTGGTGTGGAATACGGTGTTGATGATTCCATATTCTGAGTTGAACATCCATTTCCACACCATGGCAACCGCCGCCGGAGCCACAACCATGGGAAGGAAGAAGATTGCACGGAATACCACCTTCCCCTTGATTTTTGCATTTAAGAGTACTGCGATCACCAGTGCCAACAGTACGCCAATCGGCACGGTCAGGATACAGAACAAAATTGTATTCCATGTGGCTCTTAAAAATTCTTCACTGGTAAACATTTTGATATAATTCAACAGTCCCACAAATTTATGCGCGCCAAATACCTTTGCGTTGGTAAAACTGAGATAGACCGTCTGTAAAAACGGATATACGTTCAGCACCAGAAGCCCGATAATGGTGGGCGCCACCAGCAGATATCCCCAGAAATGATCCTGGTCGATCTTTGTATTTTTCTTCATCTGGAAATCCTCCTTTTCAAATGTCGGCGCGGTTCACACTCCCTGTCCACTGGCAGCTTTTGGCCCGATACAACCTGCATCCTGCAGGTTTGTCTGCAAACCATGCGCAGGCTGTGAACCGCATCCTTTCTCTTAGAACGTGTTCCAAAATTTTTCGATGTACTAGTACTCTTCGATTGCCTCTGTGACAGAATCCTGCATCTTCCGGATCCCCTCATCCACCGTCAGAGTCCCCGCGTAGATATCAAGCATCACCTGCTCTACCCGCGGCTCCCAGTCCGGGCGGGATGGATTATTGACATATTTCACACTATAATCAAAAGCATCGATCAGATTTCCCACATTAACCTCATATCCATTGTCCGCAAATGTCTGTACCCAGGTTTCTTCCAGCCCGTTGTATGCCGGAATTGCCACGCCGGATTCTCCCTGGATCCTCTGTCCTTCCTCGGAACCTAAGAATGCCAGAAAATCCATCGCCAGATCTTTATTCTTTCCCTGCGCCGCTGTTGCGTAAGAAACACTGTTGGAAATCACTGCGCGGCCGTCCCCATTTTCCGGATCCGGGCATTTCGGAAGGACTGACACATCCCATTTGCCGTTCATATCTGTATAGGTATTGCACAGATTCACAAGATCCCAATTTCCTGCATAATACATCGCGCCCTCGCCGGAGAAAAACAACTCGGAAGCCCCTGTATTTGCAAACTGGGCCTGAGTGGGGCTCCAGTCATTATCCTGAAGGCTTACATAATACTCGATTGCATCCGCCGTCGCCTTGTCTGTATATTTCGGCTCTGTACCGTCCTCATTTAAAATCTCGCCGCCGTTCTGGTATACGAAATTCCAATATCCGATCTGGTCATGGGAAAATGGCATATATCCATATTTTCCGGTCTTCTCGTGGATCTGTGCAGAAGCATTTTCCAGATCGTCCCATGTCCACTCTTCTGTCGGGTACTCCACGCCCGCCGCATCGAAAAGCTCCTTATTATAAAGAAGCGCGATGGTATCCTTATCCTTTGGCACTCCGTACACCTTCCCGTCGCTTCCCTTTGCATTTTCTACGGCAATCTCCGAATAATCCGACTCATTGATGATGTCAGAGCAGTCTGCCAGAATCCCGTTGTCCGCATACTTGAACATCTGGTTGGAGTGCATCCAGAAAATGTCCGGCATCGTATTGCTCGTCGCCGCGCCTTCTAACTTGGTCCAGTATTCATCCCATCCGGTTGCCTGCACTTCGATACTGACGTCCGGGTTCTTCTCTGTATAAGCGTCCACGATGGCTTCCATCCCTGCTTTCTGTCCCGAGTCCCAGATGAGAAAGATCAGTTTTCCGCTCTTTTCTCCTCCATCACTGCCGGTTCCGCCTGAACCGCCCGAACCGCATCCTGCCATACATCCCACTGCCATAGCCGCCGCGCAAAATACGGAAATTCCTTTTTTCATCCATTTATTCATTTCGACGTTCCTCCCATTCTTCATCGTCTGCTTCATATCCCGATTTCTCATAAAAGGCATCAGGAAATATACCCAAATCAAATATTTTTCAATTTGAGTACATATCGCATATTTCGTTTTTGTTTTCATTGAATTTCTCTTAGAATCGGCCGAATTCACTTGACTTTACGCCCATTTCCATTGGACTGGGTTTATTATATTTTAAAAAAGCAGATTTTAAAATACCTAACGCAATCAAGTTATATATCATATTGCACTTTTTCTTGTCAAAAATGCATATAGATGTGCATTTTGATATATGCATGTCCGCCCGTCCCATGGGGACATGCATTACGGGATGCCCTTTGGGTATCTCATTGGAAATATATGATTTATTTTTAAGAAAGAACCCGTTTTACCTGATTGAACAATCCCTTTCTTTATGCTATAATTCCTGACAATAAAAAACTTTTCCGTTTCCAGGCTGATATCCGGAACCATACCACTGCTGCAAAAGATTTTTGCTATGAGCGAGGTAACCTGTATGAATGACATATTTTATGTTTTGCAGAATCAAACCTTTATCGACCTGTGCATCTATCAATTCGGATATGCGCAGAATGACCCCTTATCCTCCTACGGCCCGCATATACGTTCCCATTACCTGTTCCACTATGTGATTTCAGGCTGTGGGACTCTACAGGCTACAGATGAGAACGGCGAGGATCATACGTATCATATCCGCAGCAATCAGGGATTCCTGATCGTTCCCGGGCAGATAACCACCTATACTGCCGATGAAAAGCATCCATGGGAATATACATGGATTGAATTTGACGGGATGCATGCAAAAGAGGCTCTGATGCTTTCGGGCCTGTCTGTCAATAACCCGGTGTATCGTTCCTCAGAAAAAATCTATTCCGCAAAGTTAAAAGAATCCATGCTCTATATTGCACATCATCCCACGGAAACGCCGTTTAACCTGCTGTCCCATCTGTATATGTTCATTGACTGCCTGATGCGTTCCTCAGCCTCAAGGACGACGCCGTCCAGCAGCGGAATGAGTACCTATTATCTGGAATGGGCATTTAGTTATATTGCCCAGAATTTTCAAAACGACATTACCATTTCGGGAATCGCAGAGTCATGTAAGATCCATCGGAACTATCTGTGCAAGATTTTCCGCGAGCATGTAGGCGTCAGCCCTCAGGAATTTTTGATTACCTACCGGATGAGCAAGGCAGAACAGCTTCTGAAAACCACCAACTTATCCGTAAAGGACATCGGCAATGCGGTAGGCTATCCCAACCAGTTGCATTTTTCCAGAGCATTCAAAAATGTATACGGGATGCCGCCGAGCCAGTGGCGGAAAGAACAGCAGGACAAAAAGACGTGATTCATGCATTGTCCCGGCAGATAATTTTGAATGGGGCTGCTGCCGCCAGATTTTATAGAAAACAGCTGCTGTGACCGGATCGCCAGATCAGAACGCCCTGCATCCCCTGGTTTCCCAGAGTCTGCAGGGCGCTTTGCCTCCTACTTATTCAGATACCTCACCGCAGTTCCATAAGCGACCACTTCCGCCGCCCCCTGCATGATCTGTGATGAACCGTATTTTACGCCGACCACGGCATCCGCGCCCAGCGCCTTGGCTTCATCCACCATTCTTTTAACCGCAATCTGGCGCGCCTCATTGAGCATTTGTGTATAGCCTACGATTTCCCCGCCTACCAGTGTTTTCATTCCGGCCATAAAATCTTTTCCAAAATTTTTTGACTGTACCACGGTTCCCTTTACCATTTCCAATGCCTCGAATTCCACACCCGGAATATACTCAATACTTAGAAGCTTCATCTTCTTCTCCTCCTTTGATTTCTTTTACCCGCCCGACCAGGGCTGCAACTACGCCGATAATAACCACGACCGGCGCTGCGGTCATGAACAGCAGCACTCCGATCGGAACCGGTTCTGTCAGGCTGCACCAGATCATGAAAATAAGCAGCGTCGCCATCAGCAATACCATGATCCCGCCTCCGAGGGCGGCTCCCATGATTTTTTTCTTATGAACATCCGTTTTCCTAACATCCATAAAATTCGTTCCCTCCTTTTCCAACTGCTCCATCCGCTCCAGACACGAGGGTGCGTCAAGCTTCTCCAAAGAAATCTCCGCATCCAGAAGTTCCTCGCAAAAAGCCTGAACCTGCAAAAGATTCTTTTTCTGCCGCTCCATCTCTTCCACTTGATATTCCAGACAGCTCCGCAGACTTTTTTCGCCGACGAACATCTGCCGCATCTCATCAATGGAAATAGAAAGCTTCCGCAGGAGCCTGATTTCCTGAAGACGTTTTACATCGTCCAAACTGTACTCCCGGTATCCGTTTTCCGCCCGCTTCACATTCAGAAGCCCTTGCTCCTCGTAAAAGCGGATATTCTTTTTCGTGATGCCGACCAGTTCCTCCACCTGTTTGATCTTCATTCTTCCCCACTCCTTCCCTGCGTATCCAGAATATTTATCTTTGGGCTCTGTCACAAAATCAACTTACACGACTGAGCCTCAGAAACCGTATGCCGGGCGCTTTTCCCTTCCTGCCCATGCCGTTTCTTTTGGTTCCTGAGTCTTTTATACAGCTTCCACAAGGTGGAAAGTCAAGTATTTTTTTAATTTTTCCCAAAAAAGTGAAACAGAATAATCCCCCAAAGAACCTTTCTTCCCAAAGTTCTCTGGGGGATTTTTTATTCTACTTCTATCCCTTTTTTATCCAGACGTTTATACACATCTCCCCGGAACAAAATGTATATGACGGATACCAGCGGAATGAACACCAGCATCCCCACAACCCCCATCAGGCTGCCGCCGATACTGACCGCAGCAAGCACCCAGATGGACGGGAGCCCCACAGAATTCCCCACCACCTTTGGATAGATCAGGTTTCCTTCCACCTGCTGCAGTACAAGGAACATCACAACAAAGGTAAATGCCTGTACCGGATTGACCATAAGAATCAAAAACGCCCCCACGATACATCCGATAAACGCCCCAAAAACAGGAATCAGCGCGGTAAAAGCAATGAGGATTCCCACCAGCATAGCATAAGGCAGACGCAGGATCCCCATGGATACGAAAAACATGAATCCCAGGATCAAAGCCTCCACGCACTGCCCGGCAAGGAAACTCGAAAATGTCCGGTAAGTCAGGGAACACACATCCAGCGTCTTTTCCACGATTTTTTCCGGCAGATACGCGTACAGGATCTTTTTCACCTGCACATGCAGCTTTTCCTTCTGTAAAAGGATATAGCACGAAAATACAAATGCGATAAAAAATGTGGTTACACTGCTGATAATGCTTTTCGCCGCAGACATGGTGGAATTGAGCACATTGCCCGCCCCGCTTCTGAAGAACGAAACCACGCCGTCCAATATCTTATCCCAGTCCATATCCAGATTTCCGATCAACGCCATAATCTCTTCGTTATTGTGGAACAGCTCTTCCAGCCATATCATGGCGCTCGGCATAAAATCCTGTATCGACTTGCCAAGGCTCACAAATGTAGAACCAAGCTGGGGGATCACGACGAACATCACAAGAACAATCACGCCGATCACACACAGGATAGTCAATGTCAGGCTGCATGGCCTGGCAAACTTCTGCGAAGACCGCCCCTGTGCATCCTCGTTTTTAAAAAGAATGCGCTCCAGAAAACTCATGGGCACATTCAGGATAAATGCAATCGCACCGCCCAGCAGAAACGGAAATATGATATTGAGGATAAACCCAATCACATCCACTACCAGCGTATATTTCCACAGAGCCATCAGGATGATAATGGTAAATACGATCAATTCCCTGATTTTACGCATATTTTCTTTATTCAGATCCATTCAGCCGCCTCCCGGTTTCATAGTAGTATTATTATGCTGCCGCGTAAACAGTAACATCATTATACTTCTTTCCGTCAGAAACGGCAAGGATCTTTTCCTTTTTGAAGCAGTGTATGAGATTTACCATTTTTATATCCGCTCCTTTCGCTTCGCTCAGGCACAAAACGCTATGAAAATGACTTCTCATTTTCAATCTTAATCCTCAACAACATATTGAATCTTTTCATTCTCCTTTGCCGACACAGCCAGCACTTTCAGCAATGCAGCGGCATAAGCCCCCAGATGGACGTCCAGCCCGGTTTTATTTTGAATCCGAATCAGGGTTGCCTCCTGTATGTCTGTCAGGCAGTCATACAACGCGTCCAGATTCCTTCCGTACCAGTCCGGGAAACCAAGCGAATCTGCCAGAATGTCATGCAGCATTTCTTTGTCCCTGACCACGTTCCCATCCAATATACATATACACATATTCAGTCTTCTCCATATAAAAGTTCAAAGGATTCATAATGATCCTCCGTATAGTAAATCAGGCCGTCATTGGAAAATACCATCCTCTTCGGGCCGCGCTTGTCAGCCCCCAGTGTATCAATATCGCACTCCGTATAGACCCGGCCCTCCTTCTCCGGCAAAAGCCCCTCATAATTGCCGAAATGACTGCCGCCAATACATTTGCCCGGTGCATAGGGTTCCAGGGAGCCGCCCTCCCATCCCAAATTCCGGGCTTCTTTTTTTGTAATAAAATTGGAAGGAAGATGCCCATAAATATAGATGTACCGCGCCACGTCGTCCTTACTGGTGTATGTCCCGTCCTCCGCCAATTCCGCGGATTCAGCCTCCGCCAGATCCATGTTTTCGCCTGTATCTGAATCCGGGGCATTCTCTGCCGTCAGGTCCTTGTCCTGGTTCCCGGCGGGTTCCGCCCCCTGATCGTCCAGCAAACCCTCGCTTTGGTCCCCGGCAGGAATATCGGCTTCATTTTCCAGCGCCGCATTGGCCGCAGCATCCCCTGTATTTTCGCCGCCCCTCCCCTCTTCCACGCCGCAGCCGGTCATGGTGATCACAAATACCAGCAAAGCTGCCAGAAAATACTGCAGCCATTTTTTCCCTTTTACAGCATTCCTGAACGTATACCCTAATGGCATCCCGCAACTCATGTCCCTACGGGACGGGCGGACTTCGTCCGACAATGTATACCCTGAGGGCATCCCGCAACTCATGTCCCTGCGGGACGGGCGGACTTCGTCCGACAATGTATACCCTGAGGGCATCCCGCAATTCATGTCCCTACGGGACGGGCGGACTTCGTCCGGCAATGTATTTTTTTTCATAATGATGAAACCTCCTTTTATGGCGTCTACACGCTTTAAGAAACCGGGTAATTGCCTGTCCCCTGATATCCTTCCATAATCTCCCGTAAATACTCCTGATATTCCTTACGCACATGCTCCGGGCCCACAATGCGCATCTGGTTGCCGATCCCCGTCACCCATCCGAAAAACTGCCGGCTGACGGCAACCGGCACACGCGCCCGGAACTGTCCGTTATCTACCGGCACGATCGTGGTCTCCCTGCCAAACCGATCTAAGACCACCCCGACAATCTCATTATGGCACTGCAGTATCACTTCTTCATCATGCCCGCCGTACATGGAGAATGTTTTTTTGGCAAATTCCGCAAGGTCAAAATCCTGAAATTTTTCTTTTCCGATACGCTCCGTTTCTGCCACGCCTGCCTGCTGCATCTTGTCCACCCGGTAATGCCGGATACTGTCTGTCTCCTGATCGTAGGCGATGAGATAATAATTGGCGTCATCCCACGTCAATGCCCATGGGCTGACCCTGTAGAGCGCGCCTTCCTTTTTAGGACGCAATTTTTTCTGCACCGTCCACTCCGCATATTTATACTGGATCTGCCGGTTCTCCAGAATTGCCGTATGTATCTGATCCACATTATAATAAATCGTTTCGTTGCCGGTTTTGGGACGGTTATAAATAAATACATTCCTCTGGAGCTGCTTCGCCTCTGATTCACTGGTCAGGCTTTCCAGCTTTTTGATCAATTCCTCCGACTTCCTCCGGCTGATAAACTTTGAAGCCTGTACCGCATCCACAAGAAGCTTCAGTTCCGGAAGCTCGAATTTCCTGCTGCCGACATAGTATCCGCTGTTGGTTCCCTTTGTCTGCAGGATATCCATCCCAAACGCCCTCAATGTCTCGATATCATTGTACACTGTCTTTCTGTCCGCTGACAGATCGTGGACATGCAGCGCTGCATCCATCTCTGCAGCAGACATTGTATGCCTGTCATCCGTCTTCTCCAGAAGCATCTTCATAAGGTAGAGTATTCTCAATTTTACTGCCGAAACCGACATATCCGTCTCACCGCCTGTCTCCGGGGCCGGTTGTACTGTATCGCTCATATTCAGGCAAACCGCCTTGTCTGATTTTCCATCGGACTGCGTTGGCTTCAATCGACGATGCCACCGCATCGCCTCATTCAGCCGCCTTGCCGATGAAAAATTATCCTGCGGTGTTTTACCAGATATGAGTGATACAGTACAACAGCGTGATGCCCTTTGGGTACACTATAACACAAAGCAGGAACTTGTGCCACTACATATTTTCCATAGCACAAGTTCCCGCTTCTGTTTATGATCTGTTCCATCATTTCACACACATACGTGATGCAGTTGTAGGAGCCGCCTGACAATATACACTTACTTTTCTCATCCTACCATCGCTTTCATGACGCTTCCTCCACAAATTCCCAATAGTCTCTCTCGTCTGCAAATAAAACATAGCTTCCATCTACATAACCCATATAACCGTCTTCTACAAAATACCCCTTCATTGGCTGTGCCTCCTGTCTGATATCATCCATCTGCAGACAGGCTTTTTCTGCCTGCCCTTGCTTCTTTTCAAAGTATAGCAGATTGGGTGTCCAAAAGTTTCCCCAGCCAGAAAAATTTAAAGACAAAGTTCAGGGGGCAGTTTTTTACTCCCGAAGCGAATAACAATATACGTATGTCACCGAATTTGTCGCCTCATCCTCCACTTCCGCTTTCAGTTCCCGGGAATAATCCAGAGGATACAGCAGGGGCTGCAGATCCAGCCGCTCAGGAACCATTTTTTCCTTCCAGGCTTCGATCTCCACCGGCTCCTCGTAATATTCCCTCCGGCTCCCTATGCCGTTTGCGTACGCACTGCTTACGCTTACCGAAGAGATCGGGTAGTCCGCAAGCGCTTTATTGATGTGGATTCCATGCTTTTTTAGGAAATCACAGGTTCTTTCAAAAAAAGGATACACCGCCATCTCTGCGGATGCCAGCCGCATTTCAGAGTCTATGTCAACAAATCCCAGGGGCAGCGCCGCTTTAAGATCTTCCATTTCCATATTGTCCACATCCTCCTGCCATGCATCCAGAAGCGCTTCTTTTTCCCCGTCCTCCAGCCTTAATACCGTTCCCGTGACCCCGTCCGACCAGAAGAAACGCGCATCCATTACATATCTTTTATTTGGCAGAGGATACGCTTTTTCTTTATACTCATCCGTCTCATACACAGAGGCAAACAGATTTAAATCTTCTTCGGAGACCGGATACATCCGGTAAACTTCTTTTCCGTTTTTCATATGGTAGCAGACCACTGCATGGGTAAATCCGTCCACTTCGCCGCTGCCGTTTTTCCGCGCCTGTAAGACCGCCCATTCCAATGCCGGGTCTTTTCCTTCCCCGGAAAGCAGATATTTCTCCCCGGAACCGTCCTGCTTATAAGCGTCATACCCCATATCCAACCCGGCGATACTGATTCCGACAGCCTCCACCTGCCCTTCCTCCGGCTCAAAAGCATCAAAGGAAAAAGCGCCTGCAAAAACATACGCCCCCACAAAAACCACCGCCGCACATTCCAGCGCAAGCCGCCCCATCCGCCGGAATCTGTCCCGGCCTTTGCTTCCCTTCCGGCGTCCGGCCGTTCCTTTGCATCCCCACTCCAACAGGAAATGGACAACACAGGCCGCTGCCGCGCCAAAAAACAGGCCAGGGACAAACGCTGCCCCGGGCTTCCGGGCGGCCAGCCCCGACAATTCGATACAAAAACTGGTACTCCATACGCCGGCCCCAAAGGAGAGCAGCGCTTCCGCCGCCCGTTCTGCCAGAGGAATGGCAAATAACCTCCCCACCCGTTCTGTCTTTCTCCTTTTCTGCGCCGCCGCAAAAAGAAGGAACAAAAAGGCAATCCACACAAGCCCGGCCGCAAGGCAGAACATGGGCGGGATATACAAAAAAACCTCTTCTTTGTCATACACTCCGCTTCCCGTAAGCTTCCCTGCCAGTGAGAACGGCGTAAGGATCACATCCAGTTTCTCCAGCAGCGGAATCCTATAATAGGTATGAAAATAATTTTCTGCCAATGTGGTCAATGCATTGCCAATCAGAACCGTTCCATAGAAAAGCGCCGCCCCGTACCCCAGAATTGCAGGCAGGATTTTTCCGCACACTGTAAGCAGTAAAATCCCAATATGATAAAAAATAAGAAATACCGAGGCAAATGCCAGAATGCTTCGCCCTGTATAACCGGCGGAATATGCCATAAATTCCATGTCAACCGTACTCTCATACAGCCCGCAGGCGATCATTACCAACACCATCGGTGCCATAAAATGCAGCATTCCATGTACATACCTGCTCCAGAATACGGTACTTTTCCTCACCGGAAGCCCATAATAAAAGTCCAGTTTCTGGGGCTGTAGAAGGTAAAGGAATTCGAGGAAAGAAAGCGCTGCCCCAAGCCCCTCGCATAGCCATAAAAAGTCTCTGCTGCCCATGCCGAAAAAATCAAATTCCGTACTCGTACTCAACCGTACAAGAGAGACCATCATATACCCCGCAAGGCTCCCCCATGACAAAAACGCTACAATATGCCCTCTCCCGGCTTCTTTCACCCATTTACTGAAGTACTTTTCTGATGTCATACCCCACGCCCTCCATTTCCGCAATAAACGTTTCCTCCAGGCTTAAAGGCACCTCGTTTATAAAGATCGGGTCGTTTTCTTCCAACATCCTGCGGATTTCCCCGCTGTCTCCCTTTGTCATCAGCGTGATGAAGCGTGCATCTTCATGAAAACGGAAAACAGCCGGGCACTGTTTTATCCTGTCCAGATCCGTTTCCGTCTGAAACACGCATTGGAACTTACTCACATGCTCCGCCCTTTTCCTAAAGTCCCCCGCCGTCACAACGCCGCCTTTGTGGAGGATGGCGATATTTCCGCAGATATCCTCCAGATCGCCCAGCTTGTGGGACGCCGCCACAACCGTAAAATCCCTCGCTTTCATTTCCTTTCGGAATAAATTTTTCATCATTTCCGCCGCAATGGGATCCAGACCGTCAAATACCTCGTCGCACAACAAAAATTTTGTCCCGCTGCAAAGCGCCATGATCAGAAATGCCTGCCGCTTCATGCCCTTCGAAAATGTCCTAAGAGGCAGGGACTCGTCCAGATTCAGGGATTCGGCCATGTAGATTGCCGAATCTTTGTCCATCCCAGGATATTGTTTTTTGAAAAAATCAATCATCACGTCCATGGATGCATTGGGAAAAAAATAGGGATCATCCGGGAGATAAAAAAGAGCTTCCCTGGATGACGGCGAAAAAGAATCCTCTTCGCCGTCAAACCGGATTTCCCCCGCATCCGCCTCAATGATCCCTGCAAGCATCCGAAGTACTGTTGTCTTGCCCGCCCCGTTCGTGCCAAGCAGGCCGAACATCATGCCGTCCGGTATTTCCAGAGAAATATGGCTGACCGCGCAGACACCGTCAAAATATTTTGTCAGATCATTCATCCTGATCATAAACCGTACCACGCCTTTCGGATCCAAAATTTTTTATGTTTCTGTATTTTCATTCCTTCTATATATAAAATACGCCAGACCTGCCGTGACAAATTCAGTAAAGGAGAATGCGCACCACACACCTTTGACCCCCATAAACCAGCTTAGTAAAAATGCCGCCGGTATGATCACCGCCACATAGCGGAGCAGGGAAATGTACAGGGACGGACGACCCTTTCCCAGGCCTTCCAACGCCCCGCAGCAGGTTACGGAAACTGCCGACACCACAAAGCCGGAACTGATGATATGTAAAGCGGTCACGCCGCTTTCCACTGTCTGCGGATTGGATGTAAACAGTCCGATCAGCTTTCCCGGAATCAGCCATGACAGCGCCGTGCCCACCGTCATGACTCCCATGGTCAGCGCCAGAGTGGTCTTGAAAATCTGCTTCACCCTTTCCTTCTCCCCCGCGCCGTAATTATATCCCATCAACGGCCTGATGCCCTGAATAATTCCATTTGCCGTCAGATAGATAAATGTCTGTAGTTTGTAATAAACCCCCAGCACCAGAACATATTTTTCCGAAAATCCTGCAAGAAGCCCATTCAGCACGGAAATCAGAAGCGACGGGAGCGCTAAGGTCACCGTGGCAGAGACGCCTACCGAATACATCCTTGCCGCTACGTCCCTTTCCGGCCGCACATATTTTCTCTCGATCTTCAAAGGAAGCGGGTCGAGCCTGCCGCAGATCAGATACACCGCCAGAGTCAGTACCTGCCCGATCCCGGTTGCATAGGCAGCCCCGGCAATCCCCATGGCAGGGAAAAATCCGATCCCAAAGATCATCAACGGGTCAAGGAGAATATTGGCGGCAAATCCGCACATCATGCTGAACATAGATATTTTCATCTTGCCCACGGCCTGAAATACTTTTTCATATACCAGTGTCAGCGCGATCACGGCGGAAAATAAAAATGCCCTGTTGGAATACTCCAAAGCCATTTTAATCACAGCTTCATCTGATGAAAACATCCGCAAAAACGCAGGCATAACCGCAATGCACAAAACCATCAGCACCACCCCGTGCAAAAAGTTCAAAACCAGCCCCTGGGTTGCCGCTTTATCCGCCCGTTCCTGATCGCCTGCCCCTAAGTAAAACGCCACGCTTGCGTTGATTCCAATGGCAAACCCAATGGCAATGGCGTTGATCATATTCTGCACAGGGTAAACCAATGCCAGCGCTGTCATGGCATCCTCGCTCAATTTTGCCACAAAATAGCTGTCCACAATGTTGTAGAGTGAATTGACCGCCATGGAGACCACCATGGGCATGGACATAGACAACACAAGCGGCAGTATCTTCTTTTCTTTCATAAATGATTGTTCCATATTTTCATTACTTCCTTTGCTCGCCATTATGTTATTCTATATAATAACATTTGTCAAACACATTATAACAGCTCCGCCATACTAAAACCCCACAAACAACATCTGTCTGTGGGGTTTCTGTCTCTTTTCTGTCTGCAAATAACTGCCTATCTCTTGGAGAACTGCGGCGCACGCCTTGCGGCTTTGAGGCCGTATTTCTTTCTCTCCTTCATTCTCGGGTCACGGGTCAAATAGCCTGCTTTTTTGAGGATTGCCCTGTACTCCGGGTCAGCCTCAAGCAGTGCGCGGGAAATACCGTGGCGGATCGCTCCTGCCTGTCCGGTATAACCGCCGCCCTTTACATTCACCAGCACGTCAAACTTATCCGTTGTATCTGTTGCAACAAGCGGCTGACGTACAACTACCTTCAATGTCTCAAGGCTCAGATAGTCGTCAATGTCTCTTTTATTTATCGTAATCTTACCTGTACCAGGTACGAGATACACTCTTGCAATCGATTTTTTTCTTCTTCCTGTTCCATAATATTTTGCGTTAGCCACTGTAATGTCCTCCTCTCAACCTTTCCTTAAAATGTCAATACTTCTGGTTTCTGAGCCTGCTGTTCGTGCTCCGGACCAGCATATACATGAAGCTTCTTGTACATCTGTCTGCCTAAAGGTCCTTTGGGAAGCATTCCCTTTACAGCCAGTTCTACAACTTTTTCCGGCTTCTTCTGCATCATCTCTGCCAGAGTGGTCTCTTTCATCCCGCCTACATACTCGGAATGGTGATAGTAAATCTTCTGCTGTAATTTCTTACCCGTCACTTTTACCTTCGCTGCATTCACAACCACTACATAGTCGCCTGTATCAACATGCGGAGTGAATTCCGGCTTGTTCTTTCCTCTCAATACTTTTGCAACTTCGGATGCAAGACGTCCTAAAGTCTGGCCCTGTGCGTCAACTACATACCATTTCTTCTCAATCTTGTCTGGATTAGCCATATAAGTTTTCATGGGGATTCCTCCTGTTATTTTCTAAAGTCTTTTCATAAAAATATGTTCCTCTGTCCTTCAGATGTCCGGTTCATGGCTGAAGACCGGAACATAAGAGCGGAAAATCTCCCGCCCGTTTGCTGTTTTTATATGAAATCAGTATACTCCGGGGCTTTGGCGTATACTGTTCCTCCCTTTTACATGCTGTAATATTATAGTACGACTAAAATTGAATGTCAATATTTTTTACCGGAATTAAACAAATTTTCATCACCCGATTTTCAACATTCCTTATCGCAGTTAACACCCCCGCCATATACGGGCTGTAACAACCTCTCAATACTCCTTCCCCACTTCTTCTATCCCATACATGCTCTTAAACTTTTCCAGATCCCTGTCATCCCTGATGAACATGACTTCCTCAAATTTCCCTGTATGGACATCTTTAAAACCTGCCACCTTCTCACCTGTGCATATGCTGCAGTGCAGGACCGGCCTCTGTTTTTCCCTGTCATACTCTTTTTTGGCCTCCTGCTGTTTCTTCTTAAATAGTCCCATTGTTTTGTTTCTTCCCCCTTTCCTTCCTGATCCTTTCCGCCTGATAAAAGATACCTCTCCTATCAATACAAAATCGCGTGAAAATCCCCTGCCCCCTGACCTATGTGTTTCTCCGCAGTTCCTTAGTACCCTCACCGCAGCTTCCTGAAGTACTCTTCCAGTATTCCTTTGATATAATAATAACGTCTGGCATAGGAATTTTCCACCCGGATCAGTTCAAATCCGTGCTGCCTGCATATATTGGCCTTCTGCCGGTCCCTTTGCCTGACCAGTTCCTCCTCCTGATGCTCTTTGCCGTCCAGCTCAATAGCAAGGATCGGCATCTCCCGCCCGCCGTACTCTCTCTCATAAATAACAAAATCAAACCGTCCGTTATAGAACAGCCCCTCACCCGTAATATTATCCTGAAATACCTGCGAAATTGCAACCTCCCTGCGCACCGCGCATTTCCGGTTGTTATTCAGGATATTTCCCAGCGCATGGTTTAAGCTCACCAGAAAATCTTCCTCCGTCTGCGTGCTGTAGGGTTTGATGCCAAGAGCCCGCGAATGGACCTCGTCGGGCGTCACCCGGCAATGCCCGTTACTGCTGACATAACGAGCCAGCTCATACATATCATCCCGCTGTGAATCATCGTGAAGGCGCTGCAGATTTTTGGTACTGGAAAATAGGACCAGCTTCTCCCTTGCACGGGAAGTCGCCACGTTGAGCAGTTCCCGGTTGTTTTGGAGCCAGTGGTAGGTCTTCTCCGAAGTCTGGTCGGTAATCGCCGTGGAAAATAAGATAATATCCTTCTCATCTCCCTGAAATGCATGGACCGTCCCACAGGATACATCCTGGATTTTGTTGTCTTTCAGCATCTGCTGGATGCATTCCTTTTGGTTGGCAAAGGGCGTGATAATCCCAATCTTTTTGTCCCGGTTCTCCTGAATATACCTGAGGATTTGCTCGGCTTCCCGTGGCGCCGTATTCTTCATTCCGGCCTCATTCCCCTTCACATCCACATAGACCAGAGGGCGATCCGGCTTCACGCTGCTTTCAATCTTTAAGCGGCTGTTGTAATACTTTACATTATTAAATTCAATGATCGATTTACAGCACCGGTAGTGATGGCGCAGGAGAATTTCCTCGCTGACCGCGTCATTTGCCAGAAACGTTTTATAAATCGAGTTTTCCACATAGTCATACTCCGGCGGGATGCGATAGCGCTGTTTCAGGATCTCGTTGTCCTTCCTGTCCAGAAGGATAACCGGATTCAGCTGCTGCGGATCGCCCACCAGCAGAAGGTTCTCCCCCCGAATGACGGGAATAAGCGATACCGCCGTACTGCACTGGCTTGCCTCATCCATGATGGTAATGTCAAAATACGGCCCTGGACTTCCGATTCTGTGGGAAGAAATGCAGGATGTGGCAACCACAGGAAATATACGCAGAAATTTTTTGACATTTTCCGGCCTCCCCAGATATTGGTGGAACGCTTTCACCTTTTCCTCCTCGTCCTCTATATACAGAATGCTCCGCAAATCCTCATTCTTCGGTTCCCCCAGACGTTTCCAATACCTGACGGACGTAAAATACAGGTATTTCTTAAATTCCTTTCCATCCTGATCAAGAAGCGATAACGCCTGTTCATTGGTAATCTCGCCGATCTCCTGAAGTTCCTTCCTGATTTCTTGCAGCTGCCTCCCCTGCAGGTCGGTCTGGAATGTCAAATGCTTTGTCCGATCCAGCAGACATTGTATCGCCTCCTCTTTTTCCCGTAAAGCCAATGTATGCTCATATTTTTTCAGCAGGTCCGTAAGCGCCCTTGTCCGGTTGATCTTATCCCCCCTGTTTTTTTCCAGGGTATTTTCAGAAATCTTCTTGTCCTTCACCCGCTCATACTGCCGCCTCATTTCCAGAAGCGCTTTCTTCACCAGATTCTGGTTGCCCAGACGCACAATGGGAAACGGAATGTTTTCGCCCTTCCCATCCCCTGTGGCCGCCCCCCATGGAATGGACTGCAGCTTTTCCACCACCGTATCGATGGGATGGTTGTTGTAGGACGCCAAAAGCACTGTTTTTTCATTAAAAAATGCCGTGACAATGCTGTTGATGATGGTGTGGGATTTTCCCGTACCGGGCGGCCCCTGGACGTAAGTGACCGGATATTTTATGGCGTTGTGGATAGCAAGGAGCTGATCCAGATTGGCGCGCCGCTCCAAAAGCGCCAGAGGATAATCCTTGCGCCTGACGGGTTTTCCGGTAATTTTCCCGAAAAATGCCTTGACCGGGTATGTCTCTTTTCCCTCTTCCAGACTCTGGAGCACCGCGTCATATTCCTGATTCAGATCCACCTTCACATTCCTGGCAAGGGCAATGATATAAGGCCTGTCATCCACACCCTGTTTTAAGGAATTATAATGCGTAATCTTTTCTTTTATCAGTTCCTTATTGCTTTCAAATTCTTCCAGCAGGTCATAATCTGCCGGATCCATGTATTTCCGAATGCTTTCCCGTTCTCCGTTTACGGTAAATTCCCTGCAGATCGTAATGTCTGTATCCGGCTCTAACACCCTTCGCTTTACATCCAGATAAAGCTTGCGGTATGCCAGCACATACAGCGCTTCCCGCTGAGCGCTCCTTCCGTTGACAAGGATGCTCAGTTCATTCATGGCAAGGTGCCTGTACTTCCATATTTTCTGTTTTTCAGACTGGGTGCTCTCTTTTTGAAATTGGTGGACAAACTGGGAAAACTGCTCTTTGCTCAAAGGGTATTCCCCATATCGGAAAGACTCCTCATCCAGATGCCGGATCAGGGAATAGTCACACTCATAAGTCTCTGTATCCAGACGGTTGCAGTCAATGAGATAATTCAGAATTTTAAGATTTACGGCCTGCCCAAATAGCAGTTCGTATTTTTCCGGGTTCCGCTCAATATCCTCCACAAGCTTCTGCTCGATCTTACAGGTAGACGCCTCCACCACCGACGACGACAGGATCGAATCCAGATAGATGCAGTCATACTCCCGAATCGTATGCATCGTCAAATGAAACCCTTCCACGCGGAGGGCTTTCCTCTTCACATCGATCCCATGGATCGCAATCCAATAATTCGTGATCTCGTCTTTTTTGTTCTTGTATTCGATACTCAGCCATTTTCCCTCGTGGACGGCCTTAAAAATATTTTGAGCGGTCTTGTTCATATCCGTCTGCCCCCGGTGCAGTTTCATTTTTCCAAAAAACTGACAAAAAAGGGAATCTCCAGGCAATTCCTAAATGCCCAGCCTGTGCGCAAGCGCCTCCCCCGCCGTCAGATCATCCGGCGTGGTAATCTTGATATTTTCATAAGAGCCCCGCACCAGTTTGACAGGATAGTGAAGCATCTCTTCCACAACCCCCGCGTCGTCCGTCACATGGCGGCGCCCTTCTTCCTTCATCAACATCCCGTATGCCTTTTTTATCAGGCCTGCCTCAAATACCTGAGGCGTCTGCACAGCCCACAGGGTGCTGCGATCCGGCGTTCCCGCCACATTGCAGTGTTCATCCGCAATCTTGATCGTATCTTTCACCGGCATCCCGGCAACACAGGCTTTATGAAGCTGTACTTCCTCGAAAACGCGCCGGATCATCCCCTGATCCACAAAGGGGCGTGCCCCGTCGTGGATAAAAACGTACCCTTCCCCGCCCACTTTTTGGAGTCCGTTCCAAACAGAGTGGTAACGCTCGCTGCCCCCGGAAATGACTGCGCCCACCTTGGACATCCCGTATTTTTCCACAAAATTTTTCCGGCAGTACTCCTCTTCCCCGGCTCCTGCCACGAGGAAAATCTCATCAATCAAATCCGAATCCTGAAATGCTTTCAGAGAATAGAAAAGCACCGGTTTCCCGGCCATCATAAGATACTGCTTGTGTATGGATGTCCCCATCCGGCTCCCTTTTCCTCCCGCCAATACAATGGCGGCACAGTATGGCTTTCCCATCCTTGCCTCCTGTCTCTTATAACGAATTTGCACAGCAAGTCAAATACCCCGCAGCAAGCTGACGGGGCGGCAGATTTCATCGGCGCTCAGTATATCTCTCCCCGAGCTTTAAGTTCGGCACCGCATTCAGATCCCAGCCATGCCGCGTCCCCGCACGATATTCGTAATAAGCCGCCGCCCCGATCATAGCGGCATTATCCGTGCAGAATACAGGCGACGGATGAAAAAACTCAATCTGCCGCTCCCTGCAGGCTTTCTTCATGCCTTCCCGGAGCGCGCTGTTAGAAGCCACACCCCCGGCAATGGCAAATCTGCACATTTTATACTCTTCCACTGCTCTCATGGAATGCCCGACCAGCACGTCCACCACCGCTTTCTGGAAAGACGCCGCAACGTCCGCCGGCTGAAAAGCCTCCCCCTTCATCCGGCAGCCGTTGATATAGTTCAGCACTGCGGATTTCACACCGCTGAAACTGAAATCATAGGGGGAATCTTCTATATGCGCTCTGGGAAATACGATCGCCTCGGGATTGCCTTCCTTTGCAATCCGGTCGATCTTCGGCCCGCCCGGATATCCCAGGCCGATGGCACGGGCCACCTTGTCATAGGCTTCCCCCGCCGCATCATCCCTTGTACGCCCGAGAATGTCATATTTTCCATAATCCCTGACACAGACAAGATGGGTATGTCCGCCGGATACCACAAGGCACAGAAACGGAGGTTCCAAATTCGGATGTTCAATATAATTTGCCGAAATGTGCCCTTCAATGTGGTGTACCCCGATCAAAGGCAGGTTCTTTGCATATGCGATGGCCTTTGCCTCCGCCACACCCACCAGCAAAGCGCCGACCAGCCCCGGTCCGTAGGTGACGCCCACCGCGTCCAAATCGTCCAATGTCATCCCGGCTTCCTGAAGGGCTGCTTCGATCACCTGATTGATCTTCTCGATATGCTTCCGGGACGCAATCTCAGGAACCACGCCGCCGTACAGCTTATGCAGGTCAATCTGGGAAAAAATAATATTGGAGCAGATTTCCCTCCCGTTTTTCACTACTGCCGCCGCCGTCTCGTCACAGGAGGTCTCAATCGCCAATATGTGAATATCTTTTTTCATTCATGCACCTCCCTTGATTCGCAGCCAATTTGGACGGCAAATTGATTGCCTGCTGAATGTAACCGCTTGCACAGCAAATGCCCGCCCTCCCAGGCCCTACTCAAATTTCATTTCCGCAGACATCTTGTCCTTCCCGGCCTTTGCCGCCGGAAAAATCTTCCTCACTTCATTCATATAAATATCCGCCCGTGCCAGCGAGGGACTGTAATGGGTCAGCCACAGTTCCCTTACCTGCGCTTCCTTCGCAAGCTTGGCCGCCTCATAAAATGTCATATGTTTATATTCCACGGCCTTCGCCGCCTTTTCCTTTTCACCGTACATCCCCTCGCAGATGAACAGGTCTGAATTCCTTGCATTTTCCACGATAGACCGTGTGGGCCTTGTGTCCGTAGTGTACGTCACTTTGATCCCCTTGCGATCCGGCCCCAGCACCATATCCGGGGTCAGCACCCTTCCGTCTGCCTCGATCTGCTCGCCCTTTTGCAGCGGCCTCCAGTACTTTTGCGGTATTTCCTGAGCCAGCGCCCTCTCCGGGTCGAATTTTCCTGCCCTGTCAATCTCCAGCGTATAGCCGTAACAAAGGATATTGTGGTTAACACGGAATGCTTTCAGCCGGTATCCCTCAAGCGGAAAGGTCTGTTCCGCCCCCTCAATCTCCAGGAATTTGATTGGAAACGGCAGTTCCGGCGCGATCACACGCAGGGCGTTGACCACGTATTCCAGCCCCTTTGGCCCGATCATCGTTAAAGGTTCTCTCCGCTCCGCATTGCCCATGGTAAGAAGCAGTCCCGGAAGCCCGCTGATATGGTCGCCATGGTAATGTGTAAAACAGATCACATCAATTGGTTTGAAACTCCATCCCTTCTCCTTGATCGCAATCTGGGTCCCTTCCCCGCAGTCGATTAAAAGACTGCTCCCGTTAAACCGGGTCATCAGCGAAGTAAGCCAACGGTAAGGGAGCGGCATCATGCCGCCGCATCCAAGCAAACATACATCTAACATAATACACTCCATTCTGCTGCCAAATCCAAAGTTTAAACATTCCCGATATCATACAAACTAACGACCGATCCATTCGGACAAGTCAAATGTACGGTTCATTCTTGAATCTCTGCCGGAACCCGAAATCCTTTCAACATAGCGTCATAGCATTCTTCGCAAAGGTCAAACCTGTGCTTTTCCCCATCCTTTTCCGAGAAATAGCCCCATGTATATTCAATACTGAATACCCCTTCCTGTTCCTGCCCGGCCACAACCGGAATTTCTTTTCCGCATTGATTGCAGATAATTTTACTGGTTTCTTTTTTAAGCTCTTCTGTTCTTTTTATCTGATACTGGCGCATACAATTTCCTCCTGTGAGTATTGTCACGGTGCGCCGCAGAAACCGCGCCGGGCAGAAATACCTCCGGCAGGCTTCGGACTTCCTGCCGCAGACAAACAGGCATCTCCCCCGGGCGGCAGCCCCTGCACACATCCGTTACGCCTAAATTATAGCGGTTTTCTTTGGTATTTCCCACTGGGAAGTGCTTCCTCAATTAGAAAGATTATGGTGACGCTTCAAAGCCGCAGGTTGTAAAAGATCAGCTTATCTCCCTGCTCATAAGAACCGCATCCTCCGCAGGTTCCAAATAAAATCCCTTTCGGATTCCATCCTCCTGAAATCCCGCTTTTCTATAAAATGCCCTCGCCCCCTCATTGCTCTCCCGCACATCCAGCAAAAGCCTTTGAATCTTTTCTTTTCTGCATAATTCTCCCAGTGCATCCAGTATCTTCCTGCCCGCGCCCTTCCTCTGTTCTTCCTTCATGACCGCGATACGGGCAATCTCCGCCTCGTCAGCCGCATGGTAGGCAAAAAGATAGCCGATCAGCTTTCCGGCTTTTTCCGCCGCTAAACAAATTGCCTGTGGATTGGCTAACGATTCCGCTACGCCTTTTTGGCTCCACGCATCCGGGAAAGTCTGAAATTCGATCTCTGCCGCCGCCGCCGCATCCCCGGCCTCCATTGGGCGGACCGCCAGTTCTGCCGTCTTCTCCCTCTGCATGCGCTCCCGCTCTGCCTGAGACAGGCGCAGATAATCCGGCCGGTGTTGGTCGGCTGATTCATAATTTCCTGCGTGAAAATACCGGATTCCTAATTCCCCCACTACTGCGGCCCGCTGCCGGTTCATATAGGCAGGCGCAAAGGAACAGGAAACCTCCAATCCGCCCGCAAACATATCCCGGTAAACCGGCACGCCGTCTCCCAGCAGGATAACCGGACGGCCATACCCATTGAGGCGCCGGATCAATTCCTCCACGGAAATGACGGCCTGGGCCTCCAATACCCTGAATACACTCTCTGCCTCTTTTGTCCCTTCCTGCCTTCCTGCTTCTCTGGAAAATGTATAAATCCCGGTATAGACCTGATCCCTCCGGGCATCCATGACCGGACAGATGATATCTTCACAGCCGTAAAGCTGATAGGCAAGGGCGTCCACCGTAGGCACATGGATCAGCGGCCGTTCCAGCGCCAGTCCCAGCCCCTTTGCTGTGGCAGAACCGATCCGAAGCCCGGTAAACGAACCCGGCCCTCCCGCAACTGCAACGGCATCCACATCCGCCAGGCTGAAATCCGCCATTTTCACCATCTCGTCAATCATGGGCAGCAACGTCTGGGAGTGTGTCTTTTTTCCCTTAACCGGATGAATCCCTCCTGTCCCGCCGCCCGAATTGTCCGGCCGTGCTTTCGCATCCCCGGATTTACCGGATCCACACGATGTTATTTTTGCTTCTTTGGTTTTGCCTTGACCCGCACTGCAAAATCCGGTCTGTTCATAATTGACCGTATACTCTGCCACCGTATGTGTTTCTTCTACAATGGCCACGGACGCTGTCAGCCCGGAGCTGTCGATAGCCAGCACCTTCATGTTCTACTTCCTTTCCGTCACAACACCGTGACCTTCCGGTAATCGAAGCCTTTTTCGAGATCTTTCTCGATCAGGATACTCCTGCGTTTCTCCGGAAGGATCTCTTCAATCAAATCCGCCCATTCTATCAGGGAAACGCCGTCTCCCATGATATAATCCTCAAATCCTATCTCTTCCATCTCCTCCACGTCCCCAATACGGTATACGTCAAAATGGTACAATGGAAGCCTTCCGCCTTCATAAACCTGTAAAATCGTAAACGTGGGGCTGTTCACCGGTTCCTCGATTCCCAGCCCTCTTGCGAATCCCTGTGTAAAGACCGTTTTTCCAACCCCAAGGTCTCCGGTCAAAGTGTATACCTGCCCTGCTTGTGCCTGCTGTCCCAGGCGGACCCCGATTTCAAATGTTTCCTTCGGACTCCATGACTCCACTATCATATCTGCCTCCGACGAGCGTGCTTTGTACGCCACTATATATTTTTTATTCCCGCAAGGCAACGGGCCGAATGGACATGTTTGCCTGTCCATTTGGAACTGCCCTGCCGGTTTCTGAGGCCGTACGGCATATTTTTCCTGAAACCGCTGTGCCGGCCCCTATGCCTTCCGGCTCACTTTTTATCAATGATGGAATAAACGGATCCCGGTAAACGCCATGACCATTTTGTATTTATCACAGGCTCCAATCACATTGTCGTCCCGAACGGAACCGCCCGGCTGCGCCACATATTTCACTCCGCTTTTGTGGGCGCGCTCAATATTGTCGCCGAATGGGAAAAATGCATCGGAACCCAGCGCCACTCCTGTCATTTTATCCAGCCATGCCCGCTTCTCTTCCCTTGTAAATACTTCCGGCTTCTCCTGGAATGTATTCTCCCATACGCCGTCAACCAGAACATCCATATACTCCTCTCCGATGTACAGGTCGATGGCATTATCCCTGTCCGCGCGTCCAATGCCGTCCCTGAACTTAAGCCCCAATACCTTCGGGGACTGCCTGAGCCACCAGTTGTCCGCCTTCTGCCCCGCAAGGCGGGTGCAGTGGATCCGGGACTGCTGCCCTGCGCCAATACCGATTGCCTGTCCGTCCTTCACATAACATACGGAATTCGACTGCGTATACTTCAATGTGATCATGGAGATCGCCAGATCTCTCTTCGCCGCATCAGGAATATCCTTGTTCTCTGTCACTACATTGGAGAAGAAATCAGCATCAATCTTTAGTTCATTTCTCCCCTGCTCAAAGGTGATTCCAAATACTTCCTTGTGCTCCAGCGGATTCGGCTGATAGTCAGGATCAATCCGTATAATATTATAATTGCCTTTTTTCTTCTGTTTTAACAGCTCCAATGCCTCCGGCTCATATCCCGGCGCAATGACGCCGTCTGATACTTCCCTCTTGATCAGCCTTGCCGTATCCGCATCGCAGACGTCGGACAAGGCGATAAAATCTCCGAATGAAGACATCCGGTCCGCGCCTCTCGCCCTTGCATACGCACACGCAAGCGGGGAAAGTTCTCCCAGATCGTCCACCCAGTAAATCTTCGCCAGTGTCTCCGTCAGCGGAAGCCCCACTGCCGCCCCTGCCGGGGATACATGCTTAAACGACGTGGCTGCCGTAAGCCCGGTAGCCTTTTTCAGCTCACTGACCAGCAGCCAGCCGTTGAAGGCGTCCAGAAAATTGATATAACCCGGCCTCCCGCACAGCACCTCGATCGGAAGGTCGCTTCCGTCCTGCATATAGATTCTGGACGGTTTTTGATTGGGGTTGCAGCCGTATTTCAATTCCAATTCTTTCATCTGTCATTCCTCCTCGTCAAAAAAGCGCTTTTACTGATTTTTATTTACAATTCTGGTCTCATAGCCCCCTGTGCGGATATCAATATAACGCACAAACAGAGACACTTTATTTTCCTCATTCAGGCTGTCCCAAAGCAACGCCGTAAAACCATCTATATCATCCGGAATCGAAATCAGCTTCGGCTCTCCCTCAAAGCTTGGGAGCGGATTGCCGTCGTGCATATATGTATGGATAAAATGCCCCTCGCCTGCGGCCGGATTCTCATAGGCAAAGGTATACCTGCTGCATCCGTCCGGATTACCGTTCCTGCTCTTTAAAATAGACATAGCGTAATTGTATTTTCCGTCCTCCACATGCATAATCCCGGAAATACGCGGCGTAAAATTAGGCCCGTCCGGCTCAAATTCTCTGGAGCGTAAGGACTGCTCAAATGTCATCTGCCTGTCCATGCATTCATAGACCGTATCTGTCTGATCCCCATTCGTGACGATCGTCTTGTTGCCCAGCACGCGAACCGGTGCATAGATGATAAGGCTCGGGTCTGATAGCTTGTCCGGGTCAAATGCCTGTGTGCGGATTCCCGCCCCGTCCTCCACGAAAATGCGGTTCCGGCTGTTCTCGCTGCGCCCCATGATAAAATACGCCGCTGCCGCCTTGATGCCGTCCGCGCTTCTGCCGAGGATGATCCCTCTTCCCGGATAAGAATTGCTCTTTAATTCCTGTTCAATGGATAACATGTTCATAAGCCGTCTCTCCTTTTCGTCTCAATACGTCCATTATACCTGTCATATCCTGCAAGTTCAATATAAATCTTCAAAACCATAAAAAGAGTTTTTCAGGTGTTTTACATAGAGTTTTGCAAACAGCACAATGCCGGCTGTACTTTGCCCGGGCCATGGCGCACCTTTTAGAGGCCATGTGCATATATTGGAAGCAGAAGTCAAATACGCCGCGGCAAGCCTGACGGGACATCAAATGTCCCGCGCAGCAAGCCGACAGGGTATTTGATCCTCGCGGCAGCCGCCAAACGGACAGACAAAAACATGCCCGCCCGGCCCGTTGCTTCGCGGGAATAAACGGTATTTATCGGGGGGACAGGATATGCGCCTGTGTGAATTTCGGGAAAAAGAAGTCATTAATTGTTGTGATTGCAAGCGGCTGGGCTGTGTGGTGGATATTGAATTTGACTGTAGCTGCGGGCAGATTGAATTTATCATTGTGCCCGGCCCCGGAAAAATCTGCGGATTTCTGGGCACAGACAGCGAATATGTGATTCCGTTCTCCTGCATCAAAAAGATAGGGCCGGACATCATTCTCGTGGAAATTAAAGAAGAAAAATTTCTCAAAAAAATATAATGCAAATTTTGTACAGAATGTGTATAATCAAATTACAGAAAACACAGGAATTTTACCGGTTATAACGCGGCCGGTACCACCATTTATACTGCGCGCCGGGAACATTTGCACAGGATTCTTTATCTGCGGCATATCCGGTATGCTTTGGCTGCCAATCCCACCGGCCTGCGGTATAATACGACAAAAGAAAGGCGGGACATATTATGAAATGCCCATATTGCGGTAATCTGGATACACGTGTGATTGATTCACGGCCGGCAGAGGATAATAGTTCCATCCGCCGCCGCCGTTGTTGTGATGAGTGTGGAAAGCGTTTTACGACTTACGAAAAAGTAGAGACAATCCCTTTGATCGTAATCAAAAAGGATGATAACCGGGAACAATATGAACGCTCCAAGATTGAAAACGGAGTCTTAAGCGCCTGCTATAAGCGCCCGGTATCTGCAGATGCAATCAAAGCGGCCGTAGATGAGATTGAAATAAAGATCGTAAACCGGGAGGAAAAAGAGATCCCCAGCAGCCTCATCGGCGAGATCGTCATGGAACGGCTCAAAACCTTAGATCCGGTGGCCTATGTCCGTTTTGCATCGGTTTACCGGCAGTTCAAGGATGTGAGTACCTTCATGGACGAATTGAAAATGTTTCTGGAGTAACAGCACAGGAGATAACGTGTATTTTCTGAAAAATCAGGTGAACACAGATCATTCCGTATATTTATATAGAAAAAAGTAACAAAGAACCCTGTTTCATATATTATGCATTACCCACAAATTTGATGCTTTCTTAAAAATATCCCCTTACTTTCCGGGAAAAAAGATGCTAAAATAGTCTTATGTCTGGAAATTTTTTGATTTTTCAGGTATGCGCTGGAAAATACTATGAATCATGCTGCACCCAAGTGGAATCCCCCGCGGCAAGCTGTGGGGGATTTGGTCTACACTCCGTTTCGGTTGTTGCTAAACAAATGCCACGGGCATGTATTTAGCAACCTTTGCGGCAGTCGCCAGGCGGACATGCAAAAACATCTCCACCTGGTTCGTTGCTTCGCGGGAATAAGTTAAGATGAAAGAGTTTTTTGCAGCTTCTGAGAAACTGTGAGAGAGAATTTCGGCACGGTTTCCTGGCGGCGGCAGTATGGAGGGGTTGCATGGCAGTCATGTAACCGGTCAAGGTGTGATTGGCCATTTTCGGAGATACTTTCCGAAAATGGCCGTATTGTGAAAGTGAGGAGATGCGTATGCATAGTCAGGGTGATGCGGTAGTTTACAAGTGTAAGGGCGTTTACAAGGTGGAAGAAGTCGGAACTCTGGATTTTACGTTTGCAGACAGGAAGAAAAAGTATTATACGCTGCAGTCAGTAGGGAATGCAAAGGATCGGGCGTATGTTCCGATTGATGATGAATCGAATATACGCAAGCCGATGGAGAAGGATGCGATTTTCGGTTTAATCCAGAGGATAGACGATATCGATATTCTGTGGGTCCAGAATGAAAAGCTGAGGGAAAAGGAGTATAAAGACTGTATTTCCGGATATATGCCTGAAGACTGGATTCGTGTATTGAAGACGCTTTACAGGCGCACCCGCCACCGCGGGGCAATCACAAGCATGGATAAAAAATATCAGCAGATGCTGGAACATGCGCTTTACAGCGAGTTTTCCTATGTACTCGGGATTCCCGAGAGCAAGGTAGGAGGCATGATCTGGAAAGAGCCCCAAACGGAAGCTTCGGGAAGAGACATCTGTTAAACTAAAAACTCTGGGAAACAGCCTGCATTGCAGACTGCGTTCCCGGAGTTTTTGTTATACATGATCGGATGAAGTCCGTCTATCCCGCAGGGACAGGCATAAAGGGATGCCCCCTGGGTATACATGATCGGGCGGGGATCCGTTTGGCAAATCCTAAAAAATCCCGAAAATCTTCTCCCTGAATCCATTGTACAGCGTATCATAATCTGTATAATTGATATGACTGTCTTTAAAATGCTCTCCCCATGCCGTACAAATACCGTCTGCCGCTGTCTTTGCACATTCATGCCCTGTCAGAAGAAGCGCTGGGAATACATAATAAATCATAAAAAAGTTCAAATCTGCCTGAACATAGGATTTGATCCTGCCATTTTTCGGGGACTGGAATTTTTCCTTCACCTTCCCGGCAAATTCATTGCCGATCGCCCGCGCGGCCTCTTTTGGATCATCGGACTGCCCGATATACTCGGTCATCTCCTGAAAATAATGCCCATATGTCTGCCTGAATGTCTTCATGTTCATCTCATAAGCATTTTTCTTTAATTTTTTTAACATTGGCCCCATGTTGTCGAACATGGATGCAGCTCCTTCCAGCATAACCTGCACCAACCCTTTCCTGATCGGAATAACGTCCCAAATTAGCCTCCTCGCAGCAAACCGCGGGGAACCAAATCCGGGCTTTTATGAAAGTATCCCAAATTCCTGCATTGCTTTTTTCAACTGCTCCTTATGCTCCGGCTCAATCTCTGTCAGAGGTCCCCGAAGCGGCCCGCATTCTTTACCCATCAGGTTCATGGCCGCTTTTACCGGAATCGGATTCACCTCGCAGAACAGGGCGTCACAGAGCGGAAGTGCATCCAGCTGCATCTTACAGCTTCCATGAATATCACCGTTGAAAAACTTATAGATCATATCATGAACATATTGGGGGGCAACATTGGATAATACGGAAATGACTCCGATCCCGCCCAATGACAAAAGCGGAATAATCTGGTCGTCATTCCCGGAGTACAGGTCAATATTCCCGTCACACAGATGCATAATCTTTGCCACATTGCCGATATTGCCTGACGCTTCTTTGATGCCCACAATGTACTCTACATTTTTTACCAGATGCGCCGCCGTGGCCGGCTCAATCGCACACCCGGTGCGGCTCGGCACATTATAGAGAATGGCCGGAAGCTTTGCTTCATTCGCAATTTTCGTGTAATGGGCAATCAGGCCGTTCTGGGTAGCCTTGTTGTAATAAGGGGTCACAAGCAGCAGCCCTTCTGCCCCTGCTTCTGCCGCTTCCTTAGAAAACTGGACTGCTGTTGCGGTACTGTTGGAACCCGTTCCTGCAATCACCGGAATTCTGTGGTTCACCCGCTCAATCGTAAAACGGATGACATCCATATGCTCCTGCTCCGTCAATGTCGCTGATTCTCCCGTCGTCCCACAGATAATGATCGCGTCTGTGCCGCCGGCAATCTGCTCTTCCAGAATCTCATCCAGCTTCTCATAATTTACTTCCAGATTTTCCTTCATAGGTGTAATAACCGCAACACCTGCGCCTTTGAAAATTGCCACTGTCATATCCTCCTTGACCTATACACTTTTATACAAAACCCTCCTGCGACGCAGGAATTCCCTGCGGTACAGCAAAAAAGAAACGGCAGGATGCGCCGTCTCTAAATACACATACAATTTGTATCTAAGATAGCGCTCCATCCTTCGATGACAGTCATGTCATTGTTCATGCCATGCCCAAGCAGTATGATCTCAGGTATCATACCCTTTCGGCATCTTCCCCTTTCAACTGCCATCTCCTGTTCCTGAACATCCGGCAGCCTACTGATGAAAAATGCAACCTCTATCCCATTTCTGTTTTTATCTTTATTAAAGGATAACATCCCTGCATAGTATTGTCAACGAAATTTTGTGACTTTTACTGTTACAATTCACGGCCTGACCGGCCGCGAACCGTAAGCATCCAGCGAAAATGCCGCTGCCTATTTTTTAGCCGTCATCAGCTTTTCCTGTGATATCATGGCCTGGTCTATAGCACGTAAATCCTCATCAGGAATCTCATAAGATCCGTCTTCGGTGCGGTTAATGTGTACTACGATTTTTTTGACGTCCCCATAGGTCAGTCCTTTGTTCAGTCCTGCCTCAAGCACCTCATAATAGGTCTTGTACACTTGATTCTGGATTTCATCATCAGAAGGCATCTCCTCCCCGTTCATCACATTGTTTGAGATCTCGGACGCATATTCTTCTGTCTTATCCTGAAATTCTTCATATGTATCATCAAACAACAGGATGGGCTCCACAGCCACCTCAACCGTATAGCTGTGGTTCTCCTCCTCCGCAGCTTCTCCTACAGTATACCTCACCTGTTTGACCGTATTCTCAAACAATGCACGGTAATCCTCCTCCAAATCCTCCGGCAGCTCTGTGGTGCTGAACTCATGCATGGTTGCATCCAGATTTTTTCGGAAAATCGCATCCGCCTCCTCCTGAGTCACACCTGTGATCTCCATATAATTCTCTGTCTGATTTTTGTACGATACGTCCAAAATCGCCTGCATATAAGCACATGCGTCGAATGTGGTACAGCCGCTCAGTATCGCTGCCATGCCGATCATCAAAACAAACATCTGTATCCAGGTTCCTTTCCGTCTGCCCATCATCTTGTCCTCCTTTTTCACCGAATCTACTTTTTTGATAAACTGGCTTTCAGTCTACCACAGTCAATCCGTAAAAAAAGGAAAAACCTGTCAACCGATTTCGACATCTGGAAAACTTTAAAAATGAAATTCTGAAATAAAATCCACCGAGCAAGGACGTCTTCCCCAGACAATCCCTGCGGATTCTCAGCTTCTACTCTGGAATAACCCCTTCTCCAGGGGCTTTCTGTGGATGAAACGCCCTGCTCCTTTTTCCCCAATAAATTGATGCTCCTTCACAATCACCTTTCCCCTCTGCATCACCTGACAGATCTGTCCCTGAATCTCCATTCCTTCATAGGACGTATAATCAACTGCTCCATGCATCCTGCTATGGGTTATCACACCAGAAGCATCCGTATCAAAAATCACAAGATCCGCATCCGCTCCGGGCTGAATGACGCCTTTTTCCGGGTACAGTCCATAGATTTTACATGGATTGGTGCAAAGCGTCTCCACCAGCCGGTTCATCGTAATCCTCCCCTTCGCTACGCCTTCCGAATACAGCAGCATCAGTCTTTCCTCTACTCCCGGCGCTCCGTTGGGACACGCGGTGAAATCGTCTTTGCCCATCTGTTTCTCTTTTCGATAATTAAAAGGGCAATGGTCTGTTGCAACAACCTGAACCGACCCATCCGACAAACCTTCCCACAAAGCTTCGCAATCCTTTCGTGTACGTAAGGGCGGCGACATAATATATTTCAGGCCGTCTTCCCTTTGATAGCACTCCTCTGTCAGAAGAAGGTATTGCGGGCAGGTTTCTACGAAAATATTTTTCTGGCCCTGACGCCTTGCCTCCCTGACAGCTTCCAGGCTTTCCCTGCATGACAAATGTACAATGTATACCGGCGCGTCGTCTGCCATTCTGGCAAGCCTTAGTACACGGCCTACCGCTTCTGCCTCTGCCAGATTGGGCCGGCTTTTCGCATGATAAACAGGAGCTGTTTTCCCTTCCTTTTTATACTGTTGTTTTAAAAATTCAACCACATCATGATTCTCGCAATGAAAAGCCGTAATTCCGTTTATTTCTTTCATTTTCCTCAATATCTGCAATACGTCCGCATCATTCAGCCTGAATCCATAAGTCAGATATGCCTTTACACTGGGAATCCCGTCTGCCGCCATGGCGCCCAATTCTGCCAGGATATCCTCGTCCACATGCTGTGCCGTCCCATGGAATCCATAATCAATGACTGCTTTTCCTTCCGCCAGCTTTTTATACACTTCAAATTGATAGTGCAGACCGACTCCCGCCGGGCCAAAAGCCATATGGTCAACAATCGACGTAGTTCCGCCGCACGCTGCCGCCACGGTTCCGTCATAGAAATCATCCACTGCCCGGGAAATCCCCACATCCAGATCCATATGTGTATGTACATCCACTGCGCCTGGAATCACATAGCATCCGGAAGCATCCACTACTTGTGCATCCCCATCCGAAATATCCTTTCCAATGCACATAATTTTTTCGCCTTCAATCAGAATATCCGCCTGATAATCCTCTCTTTCCGTAAAAATCCTGCCATTTTTTATGATTTTTTTCATCTCATCTGCTTTTCCTTTCTTTCATTTCCTGGTGTAGTTTTCGCTCAATGGTCCCTTCGCTTTTATTTAAAAAACTTCTCCTACCATATATATATCACACTTTCCCCCTGATGACTATTGAAAACAGGAAAAGGAATTTTATTTTCCTGACATTATGACACTGATTTTTCCCGATAACAGAAAAAAGTTCCGCTTACGCGAAACCTGGCTAAAAATAAATATACAATATTTCATGCACCTTCAAAACTGCATACAAAGAAAACCACCATCCAACCACCTCTC
>CATKXE010000024.1 GCA_949840465.1 uncultured Lachnospiraceae bacterium
GATACAAGGAGGCAGCAGAATGAAGGTTTACAGAACAGATGAGATCAGGAACGTGGTATTGCTTGGGCACGGGGGCAGCGGGAAGACAAGCCTTGTAGAAGCAATGCTTTATGTATCCGGGGCATCGAAGCGTATGGGCAAGGTTTCCGAGTCCAGTACGGTCAGTGATTTTGACAAGGAAGAGCAGAAGCGGGGTTTTTCCATCAGCACAAGTGTTGTGCCTATAGAGTGGGAAAAGGCCAAGATTAATATATTGGACACTCCGGGATACTTCGATTTCGTAGGAGAAGTAGAAGAAGCAGTGAGCGCGGCGGATGCGGCGGTGATCGTTGTATCCGGAAAGGCCGGGGTGCAGGTGGGTACGGAGAAAGCATGGGAGCTGTGCGAAAAGTATCATCTGCCCCGTATGATCTACGTGACAGAGATGGATGTGGATGACGCCAGTTTCCGTCAGGTTGTGGAAGACCTGACAGAGAAGTATGGGAAGAAGATCGCGCCTCATTTCCAGCCGATCCGCGAGAACGAAAAGCTGGTGGGATATATTAATGTGATCAAGAACGCAGGAAGAAGATACACAGGCATTGGCAAGAGGGAGGAATGCGAGATTCCGGATTACTGTATGGCGAATCTGGAGACTCTGCGGGATTCCCTGATGGAAGCCGTTGCAGAGACAAGTGAAGAATTCATGGACCGCTATTTTAGCGGGGAGGAGTTCTCCGTGGAAGAGATCCGCGCTGCAATGCGCACGGAAGTGATGAGCGGGGACATTGTGCCGGTGGCAATGGGATCCAATGTGGAGGCTCAGGGTGTTGCCAACCTTCTGTCCGATATCGTCCGGTTCTTCCCGAGCCCGGACAAGAGAAGCTGCGCAGGCATCCACCGGACGACCAATGATATTTTCGAGGCGGACTATGATTTCTCCAAGGCAAAGACAGCCTATGTATTTAAGACCATGGTTGACCCATTTATCGGGAAATATTCTTTTGTAAAGGTGTGTTCCGGCGTACTCAAGGGAGACGATGTTCTGTACAATGCAGGAAGCGAATCAGAAGAGAAGCCGGGCAAGCTGTATGTGATGTGCGGCAATAAGCCGACAGAAGTCAGCGAGCTTTTTGCAGGAGATATCGGAGCCATCGCGAAGCTGGCCAATACCAGGACAGGGGATACCCTTTCTACCAAAGGCACACAGATTATGTATTCCAAGACAGAATATTCTGTTCCCTATACATATATGAGATACCGTGTGAAGAATAAAGGAGAGGAAGATAAAGTGTCACAGGCGCTTGCACGTATGATGGCAGAGGATGTGACATTGAAGGCTGTAATCGACAGCGAGAACCGCCAGTCCCTGCTTTACGGCATGGGCGACCAGCACCTGGAGATTGTGGCAAGCAAGCTCATTGCCAGATATAAGGTGGAGATTATTCTGGAGACTCCGAAGGTTGCATTCCGTGAGACTATACGTAAAAATTCCGACGTGGATACGAAATACAAGAAGCAGTCCGGCGGGCACGGACAGTACGGCCATGTTAAGATGAAGTTCGAGCCGTCAGGAGACCTTGAGACGCCTTATGTTTTCGAGGAAGTCGTAGTCGGCGGCGCGGTGCCGAAGAACTATTTCCCGGCAGTGGAAAAAGGCCTGCAGGATTCAGTGGTGAAAGGACCTTTGGCAGGTTATCCGGTAGTGGGTGTGAAGGCCATCCTTTACGATGGTTCTTACCATCCGGTGGACTCCTCGGAAATGGCGTTTAAGACTGCTACAAGCCAGGCCTTCAAGAAGGGCTTTATGGAGGCGTCGCCGGTGCTCTTAGAGCCAATCGTATCCTTGAAGGTGACGGTGCCTGACAGCTATACGGGCGATGTCATGGGCGACCTGAATAAGCGCCGCGGCCGCGTACTGGGCATGAACCCGATCGCAGGCGGCAAACAGGTAATTGAGGCAGATATCCCCATGACGGGAATGTTTGGATACTGTACTATCCTGCGCTCCATGACAGGAGGAAGAGGAACCTATGAGTATACATTTGCCAGATATGAGCAGGCTCCCTCCGATGTACAGGAGAAAGAAATTGCCGCACGCGCTGCAGCAGAATAATCATTTCAAAAAAAACAAGCCAAACGGGCATGCCGACATGCCCGTTTGGCTTGTTTTTTCACGGGAATAAACCGAAAAGCCATTCTCTCTCTGAACGGGGATAATGGCTTTTTTAATTATTAATTTGAAAAAAAAGGAAATCCGTGAAATAGAATACCAGTGTGAAATTTTTTTGATTCCATATAATATTGAAAAAGCATGTCGGACGAATACCCGAAAATGGTATTCGTCTTCGCATGTCAAAACTCATCCTCTATCGGACGAAGTCCGTCTGTCCCGTTAGGACATGAATTACAGGATGTCTTTTGGGTATATGAAAAAAGATTGCTCAATGCATTGACGGCGATTTCTTTTTAGCAGGTATAAAACGAATGTACACATGAGAAAATGAAACAAGGAGGATATGTGGGTCATGAAGAACAAAGGAATCAAAAGATTATTTCTGGCAATGGTATTTTTGTCTGGCTCGCTGGCTTCAGGATGCCTTGGATGGGCGGCCGCGGGATATGTTCCGCAGGAGGAGGTCAGTGCGGTTGATTTTGGCGAGGATACGGTGCTCGTAGGCGGGATGCCGGTGGGCATTTATATGGAAACAGACGGCGTGCTGGTCCTGGATACCCAGAGTGTTGAAGGAATGGATGGCCTGCAGCATAATCCGGCGCACAATCTGGTGAAGTCAGGAGATTATATTGTGGGGATCAATCAGGAAACTGTAAGCGGCAAAGAGGATCTGATTCAGGTATTAAAAAATCTCACAGATACGGAGGTGGTTCTTACGCTGCGCAGGCAGGAAGAGACGCTGGATGTCAGGGTGGAGGCCGTGGAAGATACCCCCAATGACTATAAGCTTGGCATCTGGGTGAGGGATAATGTGCAGGGCCTGGGGACGATTACATTTTTGGATCAGAACAGCAGGTTCGGCGCGCTGGGGCATGGTATCCATGATGCGGACACCAATGTGTTGATGGATATTGATGAGGGAAGCCTGTATAAGACGAGCATCCGATCTATATTAAAAGGAGATTATGGAATCCCGGGCAGCATGGAAGGGCTGATTGTATATAATACATTTAACAGGCTGGGAAGTATTGACAGCAATATGGATTCCGGAATCTATGGGACAGTGGAAAAGATTGATGAACTGTTTGAAGAGCAGATTCCGGTGCAGGTGGCGTCAAAAAGTGAAATCAATCTGGGGGAGGCGAAGATCCGCTGCTGTCTCGATGATGAAGTGAAGGAATACTCTGTCATGATCACAGGCGTGGACTTAGAGCCGAAAGAGATTAATAAGGGGATCATCCTTCAGGTTACGGATGCAGAACTTCTCGAAGAGACAGGGGGGATCATCCAGGGGATGAGCGGTTCCCCTATCCTGCAGAATGGGAAGCTTGTGGGCGCGGTGACCCATGTATTTGTCAATGACCCTACAAAGGGATACGGTATTTTCGCAGAAACCATGGTCAGCCAGAGCAGGAATTAAAGCATAGGCCCTGGTTGTATCTTTTGGAAGCAGGCTGACCATGGTTCGGGAAAACTTTCTGCCAGAATCAGACAGGATGATACGGCAAATGACAGCATACGGCATGTTCCGAAAATATGTGCGGATACTTCGACATTCCATGTCGAATCAGGACGGCAAAATATCCTTGATTCTGTAAAGTCGTGTAGATATAATAAAGTCGATAGTGGTAATTCCGCAGTACAGGAATCTGTCTGGAGGAAGAGATATGGAACCATTGACCGTAGCTATCGCAGATGATAATGAAAGAATGCTGAACATGCTCGAAGAGATTATCAGCATGGACAAGGATCTAAACGTCGTTGGGAAAGCTAAGAATGGCGAAGAAATGTGTCAAATCATCAAAGATAAAAGGCCAGATGTTGTACTTCTAGATCTGATCATGCCGAAAATGGACGGCCTGACAGTGATGGAACATGTGGGTCACGATAAGTCTATGGCGAAGCAGCCGTATTTCATTGTCGTCACGGCAGTTGGACAGGAGCGGATCACAGAAGATGCATTTGATAAAGGAGCGAACTATTATGTGATGAAGCCGTTCAATAACGAGATCTTATTGAACCGGATCAAGACAGTAAAAAAAGTATTCCGAAACCACGAAAAAAAGACAGAAGAAGTGCTGGAAAATACACAGATTCGAGAAGATGATCTGGAAAATAGAGTTACAGATATGCTCCATGAAATTGGGATTCCCGCCCATATAAAAGGGTATCATTACCTGCGGGACGCAATTATCATGGCCGTTGAAGATATGGATGTACTAAATGCGATTACAAAAGTTCTGTACCCAACTGTAGCTAAGAAATACCAGACCACTTCCAGCCGGGTGGAAAGGGCCATCAGACATGCGATTGAGGTGGCGTGGAGCCGGGGGAAGCTGGACACATTAGATGAGCTTTTTGGGTATACCGTGAGCAATGGAAAAGGCAAGCCGACTAATTCAGAATTTATTGCATTGATTGCAGACACTATTCAGCTAGAGTACAAGCATCGATAAAATCTTAAAATCTACATAAATCACAAATTCTAAAAGGTTTAGGCATTATTAAAGCTGACGTTCAAAAGAAATTCCCAAAAGAAAATCAAAATTTAGCCAATATTCCTACAAGATAAATCTTTTCAATGTACGAAAAATGAGGTATAATATACTATAATGATGTAATTTTGAAGAGATACTAAGAAAAAGTCGGAGGTTTGTTAGCTATGAAAAACATTTTATTTGCATCTTCAGAGTGCGTTCCATTTATTAAAACAGGGGGGCTCGCAGATGTAGCAGGATCATTGCCAAAGTATTTTGATAAGGAAAAGTATGACGTCCGTGTGGTACTTCCAAAGTATAACTGCATGTATCAGAAGTGGAAGGATATGTTAGAATATGTTGACCACTTTTATATGGAGCTTGCAGGTCAGGATCGTTATGTGGGGATTTTGAAGTGCGAGTATGATGACATTCAATTCTATTTTATTGACAATGAATATTATTTCAATGGATTTGCACCATATGAGGGGGATCCGAAGTGGAATATCGAGAAGTTTGCATTTTTCTCAAAGGCAGTATTGAGTATCCTTCCAGTGATTGGGTTCCGCCCGGATCTGATCCACTGCCATGACTGGCAGACAGGGCTGATTCCGGTGTATCTGGATAACTTCCGTTATCTGGGGGAATATTACCGGGGGATCAAGTCCATCATGACGATACATAACCTGAAATTTCAGGGAGTGTGGGATACGAAGACAGTCCGTGGGATTACAGGGCTGCCGGAGTACTATTTTGTGCCCGACAAGATGGAGGCTTACAAGGATGCGAATCTGTTAAAGGGCGGCATCGTCTACGCAGACCGGGTGACTACGGTTAGCCAGACTTATGCGGAGGAGATCAAGACGCCGTTCTACGGGGAAGCGCTGGACGGCCTGATGAACGCGCGCTCCAATGCCCTGAGCGGGATTGTGAATGGGTTGGATTACACGGATTGGAATCCGGAGACAGACACCCGGATCGCAAAGAACTTTAATATTGAGAATTTCCGCAAGCTGAAGCCTATGAATAAGCTTGCCCTGCAGGAGGAACTGGGACTGGATAAGGATGCCCATGCCATGATGATCGGTATCGTGTCCAGATTGACAGACCAGAAAGGATTTGACCTGATTGATTATGTGATGGATGAACTCTGTCAGGATGCGGTGCAGATCGTAGTGCTTGGGACAGGAGATGCAAAATATGAGAATATGTTCCGCCATTTTGCTTGGAAGTATTCCGGAAAGGTATCCGCGAACATTTACTATTCTGATGAATTGTCACATAAGATATACGCATCTGTAGATGCTTTCCTGATGCCGTCTCTGTTTGAGCCTTGTGGATTGAGCCAGCTTATGAGCCTGCGCTATGGCACACTGCCGATCGTGCGTGAGACAGGCGGGCTAAAGGACACTGTAGAAGCATATAATGAATTTGAAAAGACAGGGACAGGCTTTAGCTTTACGAATTATAATGCACATGAGATGCTTAATACGATTCGCTATGCAGAGCAGATTTACTACGACAGGAAGAGGGATTGGAATAAGATGGTGGAACGCGCCATGAAGGAAGACTTCTCATGGGGGAATTCTACCAGACAGTATGAAGAACTTTATAAGGATTTGTTGGGAGAATGATTTCTTTAGATTGGGGGGTACAAAAGAAGAGATATGAAGATTATCGACAGGCTGAATGAAGATAAGATCCACATTTCATTTGAGGTATTCCCGCCCAAGACAGACGCGGGATTTGAAAAGGTTTTGGAGGCAACCGATCAGATCGCATCGCTGAAGCCATCCTACATCAGCGTTACCTATGGGGCGGGAGGCGGAACGAGCAAGAATACAGCCAGGATTGCATCCCACATCAAGGAGGATCTGGGCGTATTGAGCCTGGCACATCTGACCTGCGCGTCTTCCACTAAGGAAGAGGTACGGCAAGTGATCGCAAACCTAAAGCAGCTTGGGATCGAGAATATCCTGGCGCTTCGGGGGGACATTCCGGAGGGGATGGTATTTCCTACAGGGGATCGTTTCCGTTATGCATGGGAGCTGGTAGAAGAGATCCGCATGCACGGTGATTTCTGTATCGGCGCTGCCTGTTATCCCGAAGGGCATGTCGAGAATGAACACAAGGCGGATGATATCAGGTATCTAAAACAAAAAGTGGACAGCGGAGTGGATTTTTTGACAACGCAGATGTTTTTTGACAATGATATCCATTATAATTTTCTATACAGGATCCGGGAAGCGGGGATTACTGTCCCCGTACTTCCAGGAATCATGCCGATTACCAGCGCGTCTCAGATGAAACGCAGCCAGGAGTTATCAGGGACGGTGTTCCCGCGGCGTTTTCTGTCGCTTTTGGATCGGTTTGGGAATTATCCGGATGCCATGATGCAGGCAGGGATTGCTTATGCGACTGACCAGATTATCGACCTGCTTGCGAACGGTGTAAAAAATATCCACATTTACTCCATGAATAAACCGGATGTGGCGGCAAAGATCATGGAGAATCTGTCTGAGATCATTCAGTGCTGACAACGGGGAACAGCATTCCGCTTTATTCCCGACAGGCAACGAGCCCGATGGATATGTTTTTGTATGTCCATCTCACTTTATGTTCCTTAAGTGTAGGGTACGGAATTGATCCTTCATGACAACATGCTGTTTGAGACAGGAGAACGAGGGAAATGGAGCAACTGAAAAAGGAAGCCGTCCGATACCTTGTATATGGAAAAAATGCGGTAGATGCGCAGACACTGGAGCTGATTGAAGAATCTTTTATGAACCTTCAATCTGCTGCCGGGAGAAAGTCCATCTATCGCATCTTTGATTTATCCCTGGCGGGCAAGGAGAATATCCGGTTTGGAAATCTGGAAGTGAAGAGTAAAAGCCTTGGAAAAAATCTTCTGGGCTGTGATAAGATTGTTTTGTTTGGCGCTACATTGGGTGTGGGCGTGGATCAACTCTTATTTCGGACATCAAAAACAGATATGGCGAGGGCTGTGGTGCTGCAGGCATGTGCGGCTGCGCTTCTGGAAGAGTACTGCGATGCATGTCAGGATGAGATTGCGGAAGAACTGAAAAGGGAAGGAAGGTTCCTTCGGCCCAGATTCAGCCCGGGATACGGTGATTTTTCCATAGAATACCAAAGAAACGTAATACGGATGCTGGATTCGGCAAAGACGATTGGGCTTACAATTACGGACAGTATGATGATGGTTCCGTCCAAATCGGTGACCGCCGTTATCGGGGCCAGTACTCTTTTGATACATTGCCACAGGCAGGGCTGTGAAGCCTGTGGCAAGAAAGACTGTATCTATAGAAGGCAGGAGAACCTGCCATAAGAATGGTAGAAGGGATGCATATACATGATGATAAAAGAAGAATTGGGAAAAAAGCTGCTGTTTTTTGACGGCGGTATGGGCACACTTTTACAGGCAAAGGGCCTAAAGCCAGGGGAACTGCCCGAAACCTGGAATGCAGGCCATGCAGAGGAGGTCATCGGAATTCATCAGGCTTATATTGAGGCAGGAAGCGATATCATCCTGACCAATACCTTTGGAGCCAATGCCCTTAAGTTCCATGACAGCAGCCATCCTCTGAAAGAAATCGTATGCGCGGCAGTCCAAAATGTGAAAGAGGCGGTAAGGCGTTCCGGCGTAGGTCGTAAGGTCTACACGGCTTTGGACGTAGGCCCCACCGGAAAACTTTTAAAACCCATGGGAGATCTGGAATTTGAAGATGCGTATGAAGCATTCCGTCAGGTCATGGCCTATGGTGAAGAGGCAGGAGTCGACCTGATCCATATTGAAACCATGAGCGATACTTATGAACTGAAAGCAGCAGTGCTTGCGGCAAAGGAGAACACGAAACTGCCTGTATTTGCCACAGCCATTTTCGATGACCGGAAAAAACTGCTTACCGGCGCAGACGTACCTGCCGTCGTCAGCCTGCTGGAAGGATTGAGGGTGGATGCACTGGGGATCAACTGCGGCTTAGGGCCGGAACAGATGATTCCCGTTCTGGATGAGCTGCTGTCGTATGCGTCTGTCCCTGTGATCGTAAAGCCCAATGCCGGCCTTCCCAGGCAGCGGGGCAATGAGACCTTCTACGATGTACTGCCAGAGGATTTTGCAGGAACCATGAAACAGATCGTGGAGAAAGGGGCGGCGGTCATTGGCGGATGCTGTGGAACCACGCCGGATCATATCCGTTACATGGCGGATTATTGCCGCCATATTCCTCTGAAACCGATGGAGAAGAAATCTTATACCATTGTCTCATCTTATGGACAAGCAGTGGTTTTCGGGGCAGATTCCAAGATCGTCGGGGAGCGCATCAACCCTACGGGAAAGAAGAAGTTCCGTCAGGCTTTAAAAGACCATGATCTGGATTATATCTTAAAAGAAGGGATTCTGCAGGAAGAGAACGGAGCCCATATCCTGGATGTAAATGTGGGGCTTCCGGATATTGACGAGAAAGCCATGATGGTGGAGGCGGTGGCCGGACTGCAGAGCGTGACCAGCCTGCCCCTCCAGATTGATACGGTAGACATTCATGCGATGGAAGCGGCGCTTCGTATTTACAATGGCAAAGCCATGGTAAACTCAGTCAGCGGAAAACAAGAATCTATGGATACGGTATTCCCTCTGATTGCAAGATATGGAGGAGTGGTGATCGGGCTTACTCTGGATGAGTCGGGGATCCCCAATACAGCGGACGGAAGGGTGAAGATCGCGGAAAAAATCATTCGGGAAGCGGAAAAGTACGGAATTGAGAAGAAGGATATTGTCATTGACGTGCTGGCTATGACGATCAGCTCAGAGCCACATGGCGCTTTGGTCGCTTTGGAAGCCATCCGCAGGGTGCGAAAGTATCTGGGCGTGCATACGATTCTGGGGGTATCGAATATATCATTTGGGCTTCCCTGCAGGCCGATCCTCAATTCGAATTTTTATACAATGGCCATGTACAATGGGCTGAGCGCAGGAATTGTAAATCCTTCCTCGGATGAAATGATGGAAGCATACCACGCGTACCATGCCCTTCTGGGGCTGGATGAGAACTGCAGCGCCTATGTAGAGAAATATGCGTCGCACGGGCCACGCAATGCGGTGAGAAGCGCCTCCGGTCAGACAGGAAATGCTTCAGGCTCCGGCGGCAATGTGTCAGGTGTCGGCAGTGCAGGAAATGCAGCCGGATTCGGAAATTCTTCTGAAGGAATGAACCTGAAAACGGTGATCGAGAAGGGGCTTAAAGAGGAAGCCCATCATATTACAGAATCACTGGTTCAGGTGCAGGAACCATTGGAGATCATCAATACACATCTGATTCCTGCGCTGGATCATGTGGGAAAGGGATTTGAAAACGGTTCTGTATTCCTCCCACAGCTTTTGATGAGCGCGGAGGCTGCGAAGGCTGCATTTTCCGTGTTGAAAGAACGGATTGCCGACAGCGGGGAACAGGCGGAAAAGAAGGAGAAGGTGGTTCTTGCGACGGTGAAAGGGGATATCCATGATATCGGGAAAAATATCGTGAAGGTATTATTGGAAAACTACAGCTTTGATGTGGTGGATCTTGGAAAAGATGTGCCGCCGGAGACGATTCTCAAGACTGTAAAGGAGCAGGATATCCGTCTGGTGGGACTGAGCGCTTTGATGACTACCACGGTAGCCAGTATGGAGGAGACAATCCGGCTGCTGAAAAAGGAAGTACCGGAATGCAAAATCATGGTCGGAGGGGCAGTATTGAATCAGGAGTACGCAGATATGATCGGGGCGGACTTCTATGGAAAAGACGCCATGCAGTCGGTTTATTATGCGCAGGGATTAGGAACGGAGAAGTCAAAGAACCCGCAGTAAGCTGACGGGGCGTCCAATTTCCAGCGCGGCAAGCTGCGGGGAGTTTGGCCTGCACCCTCTTTCGGTCGTTGCTAAAACAAGCGCCGCTGGCGCTTGGCAACTCTTGCGGCAGTCGTCAAAAGGACATACAAAAACAGGTCCGCCTGGCGCGTTGCTTCGCGGGAATAAGCCGGCCACAGTTTGCCTTCAGCCAGGCCGTGAATTGTGGTCAAAGCGGTATTCTGTGTGCTTTACAAACAAGAAGCGCTGTGATATGATTAGAAACGGTCACAAACAGTGGGACGATAGGAGGATGAATCAAAATGCACCAGTATGGAGTGAACCAGTTAAGGAAAATGTTTTTGGAATTTTTTGAAAGTAAAGGGCATCTTGCGATGAAGAGTTTTTCGTTGGTGCCCCATAATGATAAGAGCCTGCTGCTTATTAATTCCGGGATGGCGCCGTTAAAGCCGTATTTTACAGGACAGGAGATTCCGCCCAGAAGGCGTGTGACGACCTGTCAGAAGTGCATCCGTACAGGCGATATTGAAAATGTAGGAAAGACGGCCCGCCACGGCACGTTTTTTGAGATGCTGGGGAATTTTTCTTTTGGAGATTATTTTAAAAGTGAAGCCATTGAATGGTCCTGGGAGTTTTTGACCAGGGTGGTCGGGCTTGACCCGGACAGGCTGTATCCGTCCGTCTATGAAGACGATGACGAGGCATTTGAGATCTGGAATAAAAAGATGGGGATTCCTAAAGAGCGGATCTACCGCTTTGGGAAAGAGGACAATTTCTGGGAACACGGCTCCGGACCCTGCGGCCCTTGTTCTGAGATTTATTATGACCGCGGCGAAAAGTACGGCTGTGGAAAACCGGACTGCACTGTGGGCTGTGAATGCGACCGCTATATGGAGATATGGAACAATGTATTTACCCAGTTTGACAATGACGGCAACGGGAATTATTCTGAGCTGGAACAGAAAAATATTGATACCGGCATGGGCCTGGAACGTCTGGCGTCGGTCGTTCAGGATGTGGACTCCATCTTTGACGTGGATACCATCAAGGCATTGCGGGACCATGTATGCCGTCTTGCAGGCAAAGAATATGGTTCGGAATATCAGGATGATGTGTCCATCCGTGTAATTACAGATCATGTGCGTTCCGTGACATTTATGATCTCGGACGGCATTATGCCTTCCAATGAAGGAAGGGGATATGTCCTGCGTCGTCTGCTGCGCCGCGCCTGCCGTCACGGAAGGCTTTTGGGGATTGGCGGAAGTTTTCTTCCGCAGCTGGCAGAGACGGTCATTGCCGGTTCTAAGGACGGATATCCGGAGTTAGAGGAAAAGAAGGCATTTATTCTGAAAGTGACTGCAAAAGAGGAAGAACAGTTCAATAAAACCATTGACCAGGGATTGGGCATCTTGTCCGATCTGATCGTTCAGATGGAGAAAATGGGAGAGAAGACGCTGTCCGGAGATTCGGCATTCAAGCTCTATGATACTTACGGGTTCCCGCTGGATCTGACCATGGAAATTCTCGAAGAGAAGGGGATGGATGTGGATGAGGAAGGATTTAAGGCGGCCATGGAGGTACAGAGAAAGACGGCCAGGGATGCCCGGGAGGTTACCAATTATATGGGGGCAGACGTGACGGTCTATGAGTCCATTGACCCCGGTATCACCAGTACATTTGTAGGATATGAGAATCTGAGCTATGAATCCAGGATTACGGTTCTGACCTCTGAGACAGAGCTTGTGGAGGCGCTTTCGGACGGGGAAACAGGAACGGTTTTTGTGGGGGAAACCCCGTTTTATGCCACCAGCGGCGGGCAGGAGGCTGACACCGGAATCATCCGCACGGGAGACGGTGAATTTAAGGTAGAGGATACGGTGAAGCTGTTGGGCGGCAAGATCGGCCATGTAGGCCGGGTAGTAAAAGGCATGCTGAAAGTAGGAGATCCGGTTTCACTGGAGGTGGATGTACAGAAACGTGCCTTGTCCGCGAGAAACCACAGTGCCACCCATCTGCTGCAGAAGGCTTTGCGCACCGTACTTGGAACGCATGTGGAGCAGGCCGGTTCCAGTGTAAATGAAGACCGTCTGCGATTTGACTTTACCCATTTTTCGGCACTTACCCCGGAAGAGTTGGAGAAGGTGGAACATCTGGTCAATGAAAGCATTGCGAAGGCATTGACTGTGGATATTAAAAACATGCCCATCGAGGAAGCGAGGAAGACGGGGGCTCAGGCGTTGTTTGGAGAGAAGTACGGCGATATTGTGCGTGTCGTCAATATGGGGGATTATTCCATTGAATTCTGCGGCGGCACCCATGTCAGGAATACTTCTGAGATCATGGCCATGAAGATCCTGTCCGAAACAGGCGTGGCAGCCGGTGTGCGCCGTATAGAGGCGCTGACCTCCAAGGGGCTTTTGAAGTATTATGACACATTGGAGAAGAATGTATATGATGCGGCCAGAATGCTGAAGGCCACACCCGATAATCTGGGAGATAAGATCACCCACATGATGGCGGAAAATAAGGCATTGCGCGCAGAAGTGGAAAGCTTAAAGAGCAAAATGGCGCAGGAGGCGGCCGGAGATATCCTGGATCAGGTAAAAGAGGTGTCCGGCGTAAAGCTCCTTGCCGCAGAACTGGACGGGATGGATATGAACGGCCTGCGCGATCTGGGCGACCAGTTTAAGGAGAAGCTTGGGGACGGGGTCGTTGTGCTGGCATCTGCGAATAACGGAAAGGTCAGCCTGATGGTAACCGCCACAGAAGGGGCAATGAAGAAAGGCGCCCATGCCGGCAATATGGTAAAAGCGATTGCGGGCTGTGTGGGCGGCGGCGGCGGCGGCCGGCCGAATATGGCCCAGGCAGGCGGTAAGAATCCGGCAGGTATAGCAGACGCCTTAAAGAAGGCAGAAGAGGTGCTGGGGACGCAGATTGCGTGATAGAGAAAGGGCTGTCTGGAAGCAGTTGTATACTCGCAGATGACAACAATGTATCGTGTGAGTATACGGTTGTTTCACGACAGCCCTGTGATATTGACAGAAAAAATAGAGTATTGTCTGATACAATACTCTATTATTCTGCACCTATTAATTATATTTCCGTTTTCTAGCAGCCTCGGACTTCTTTTTACGTCTTACGCTTGGCTTCTCATAATGCTCTCTCTTACGGATCTCCTGCTGAATGCCAGCTTTGGCACAATTTCTTTTGAATCTGCGCAAAGCACTATCCAACGTCTCGTTTTCTTTCACGATTACATTTGACATAGACTCACACCTAACCTCCCCTCCAGCCTTGTATTGTGCATCATACGACTGTTCGGGTATTTTTAGCACTATAAAAGATTATAACATATTTTTCGATTCAGTCAACTATTTATTCACAAAAATTTTATAAAAATCCTGAAAATCCGTTTTATTTTTTTACATCGCTGTCGTCGAGCAGTTCATCAGTAGTAGTATTCAGGATTTGTGCAAACGCTTTTAACTCAATGTCTGTCACAAAGCGCTTGCCACATTCTATGCGCTGGATTGCATTTTTATCTAAATCTAATCCCTGTAACTGCAATTTATCTGCAAATGCACGCTGTGACACTTTTGGAATCATCTGTTTTCGTAAAAAATGAAGTTTAGGACCACAAAGATTATTGTTTCCTTCTGATGATTTGTTTTTATACATAATACCAGCCCCTCAATATAAATTTTAAGACAAGATTTTTTAAAAAATTGACATTTAGTAATTGTCAATATACGTATTTTATTATGAAATGCAGAAATTATCGACATTTACTAAATGTCAAAGTGAAATAAACATGAATCGGCCAGATGATCGTGCTTCATTCCCGCGAAGCAACGAGCCAGGTGGACATGTTTTTGTATGTCCATTTGGCGACTGCCGCGAGGGTCAGATACCCCGCAGCTTGCTGCGGGGTATCTGACTAAAATACGGAACTTATGGGCAGCTCAAGGTAGATTGCGGAGATATTTATACAAATAGACTTTATGCTTTACACGTTACTTTGCTGTTGGTATAATACAAGTGTTGTATCAACAGCATTTTACATGGAAGGGCTTGGGGGAATCATGAAGAAAAAACTAAAAATATCCTTTAATTCTCCGGTGGTATTGGGATTTGTTGCAGCGAGCTTTCTTGCAATGGTTATCAATTACCTGACAGACGGGAAGAGTAATCAATTCTTATTTATGACCTATCATTCGCCATTACAGTCTCCGCTTACTTATTTACGGTTTTTTACACATGTATTAGGCCATGCCGGATGGGAACATTTTATTGGAAATATGATGTACTTGTTGTTGTTAGGACCACTGCTGGAAGAGAAGTATGGTTCATTAAAAGTTTTGGAGATTATTGCCGTGACAGGTCTGGTAACAGGCATATTTAATTACATTTTTTTCTGGAAAATTGCATTGTGCGGAGCCAGCGGAGTTGTATTCGCCTTTATCCTGCTATCTTCCCTGACAAGCTTCAAGGAAGGAGAGATTCCAGTCACTTTTATCCTGGTTGCAGTCATTTTTCTGGGGCAGCAGGTGTATGAAGGGATTTTTGTCAGGGATCATGTATCCAATATGGCTCATATACTTGGAGGTATTGTGGGAGCGGCATATGGATTTGTCTTTGCGAAGGGGAAAAGTGATGATTTGTGACCATTTTTCTAAAATAATTTCAAATTTATTCAAAACCTGAAAGGAAACTTATGAGAAAACTAGCTTTACCTGATGAAATATTACTGAATATCGAAAAGCCCGCCCGCTACATCGGCGGGGAAGTCAACAGTGTAACAAAGGACCCTGATGAAGTGGACATCCGCTTCGCCATGTGCTTTCCCGACCTATATGAGATCGGGATGTCCCATTTAGGGCTCCAGATCCTCTATGACATGTTTAACCGCAGGAAAGACGTGTGGTGCGAGCGTGTCTATTCTCCCTGGGTGGATATGGATAAAGTCATGCGTGAGAAACGAATTCCGCTGTTCGCACTGGAATCTCAGGAACCGGTTCGAAAATTTGATTTTCTGGGCATTACACTTCAATATGAGATGTGTTATACTAACGTCCTGCAGATTCTGGAGCTGAGCCGGATCCCTCTGCACAGCTCTGATCGGGGCGAAGCGGATCCGATCGTCATCGGCGGAGGCCCCTGCGCCTATAACCCGGAGCCCCTGGCAGAATTTTTTGACCTCTTTTATATCGGGGAAGGGGAGACTGTTTACGATGCGCTTTTAGATGCATATAAACAGTGCCGGCACGACAAAAAAAGCCGTCTGGAATTTCTGGAATGTGCGGCGGAGATTGAAGGCATCTATGTGCCCGGTTTTTATGAACCGGAATATCATGAGGACGGAACGCTTTCTTCCTTTTGCCCAATCAATCCCCACGCCCCGGCAAAGGTAAAAAAACAGGTGGTCATGGATCTGAACCGCACCGTATATCCGCTGTCCCCGGTGGTGCCTTATATCAAGGCGGCTCAGGACCGGGTCGTGTTGGAGATCCAGAGGGGATGCATCCGGGGATGCCGTTTCTGTCAGGCAGGGATGCTCTACCGTCCCACCCGTGAACGGGACGTTGAGCTTCTAAAAACCTATGCCAAAGCAATGCTTGAAAATACAGGTCATGAGGAAATCTGTTTAAGTTCTTTAAGCTCCAGCGATTATTCCGGACTACAGGAGCTGATCACATTTTTAATTGAAGAATTTCAGGGGAGAGGAATCAATATCTCCCTGCCTTCCCTCAGGATCGACGCTTTTTCCCTGGACGCCATGCAGAAGGTACAGGATGTGCGCAAAAGCAGCCTGACCTTTGCACCCGAAGCCGGTTCTCAGAGGATGAGGGATGTGATTAACAAAGGGCTCAGTGAAGAAGATATCCTGGACGGAGCCGGACAGGCTTTTGAGGGCGGCTGGTCAAAGGTAAAGCTGTATTTCATGCTTGGGCTGCCCACCGAAAGAGAGGAAGATATGAAAGAAATTGCCGCCTTATCCGACAGGGTGGCACGCAGATATTATGAGATTCCCAAAGAATGCCGCCATGGGAAATGCCAGATCACAGCCAGTACGTCGTTCTTTGTGCCCAAGCCGTTTACGCCCTTCCAATGGGCATCCATGTGTACTGCCAGAGAATATGTCCGGCGCGCATCGATTGTAAAGCTTGCATTTTCAGAGCAGCTTAACCGGAAGAGCCTGAAATATAACTGGCACGATGCCGAGGTGACAGTATTGGAAGGCGTGTTTGCAAGGGGAGACAGGAGAGTAGGGAAAGTCATTGAGGAGGCTTATCGGTTGGGATGCCTTTTTGACTCCTGGACCGAAACCTTTCACAATGAACCGTGGATGAAAGCCTTTGAAAATACAGGTGTAGATCCTGATTTCTATACATTACGCCCCCGCGGGATGGAAGAATTGTTCCCATGGGATTTCATTGAGATCGGCGTCAGTAAAGAGTTCCTCAAGAAAGAATGGAACCGCGCCGCAAAAGGAGTCGTGACGCCAAACTGCAGGAAGCAGTGTTCCGGCTGCGGGGCGGCCATTTTTCAGGGAGGTGTCTGCTATGAAGGTAAGAATTAAATTCAGAAAATATGGCGCCCTCCGTTTTATCGGACATCTGGATGTCATGCGGTGTTTCCAGAAAGTTATGCGAAGGGCACAGATTCCCATTGCCTTTACGTCCGGCTACAGCCCCCATATGATCATGTCATTTGCGAGCCCCTTGGGAATCGGCCTTACCAGCGACGGAGAGTATTTTGACATCGAGCTTGCAGAAAGCATTTCCAGCAAAGAAGCAGTCTGCAGGATGAATGCCGTTTCTCCGGAGGGAATGGAAGTGGTGAGCTTCCGTCAGATCGCGGAAGAAAAAAAGATGACCGGGATGGCCATTGTAGCAGCGGCAGATTATCTTGTGGGGATGCATAGAAAAGAAGACCCGAAATATTTCCGGAATTCATTCCACGATTCGATTGCTGCCTTTTTAGGACAACCCGGGATTCCGGTGATAAAGCAGACCAAGCGCAGCGAACAGGAGGTGGATATCCGCCCGCTTATCTACCAGATGGAGCCAAAGGAGGAGGGCGTCTATCTGAAACTGGCCGCAGGAAGCGTACGGAACCTAAAGCCGGAGCTTGTTATATCCGCATTCTGTGAATTTGCGGGAATCGACAGCGAAGGTATCCGCTTTACCTGGCACCGTCTGGAAATGTATGCCTGGAAAACCCCGTTCATAAAACCGTCTCCTGACTGCCCGGCTCCAGAGGACAGGATGCCTTGCAGCAACGTGGAGCCTGGTTCTGGCGGGGAAAAGGACGGCGCTGCGGAAAATCTGATAACATTGGAGGATTTGGGGGAGGATATAGAAAGCAGGGAGAACCATGATTAGAAAAATTCTGATCCTGAAAGAAGACGGGGGTATCTGGACCTATTTTTTAGAAGACGGGGACATTGTGGAAATCCATCCCAGTCCTCTAAAGGAAACCGAAAAACCGCAGGCCATGCTGGGCAATATTTATATCGGAAAGGTGCAGAACATTGCTGCAAATATCGGCGCTGCATTCATTGATATCGGCGGCATCAACTGTTACTATGATGTTAGCCAGGCTCCTCACGCTATATTTACATGCAAAGCCGGAAATAAGCCGCTTTGCATCGGAGATGAGCTGCTGGTGCAGGTCAGCCGGGAAGCGGTGAAAACAAAGGCTCCTACTGTCAGCAGCAATATCAGCCTTACCGGGCGCTATGCGGTACTGACCTCCGGCAATACGAGAATCGGCGTATCCTCAAAGTTTCCCAGAGCTTTGAGGGATGATTATAAAGAGAAGCTGCAGGATTTAAAAAGCGAGGACTATGGAATCATCGTGCGTACCAATGCAAGGGAAGTCCCGTTAGATGTAGTGGTTCAGGAAATTGCCCAGTTAAGGGAGCGTTTTTTGCAATTACGGAAAGCAGCAGCTTCAAGGACTTGCTATTCCTGCTTGTATGCGGCGGCCAGACCCTATCTGACAGATCTGAAAAATGTATATGCAGAAGGGCTTTCTGAGATTTGGGTAGAAGACCAGGCTTTGTATGAAGAAATTTTAGAATATTCGCAAAGGGAACAGCCGGAATTCGTAGAAAAACTCCAACTTTATAACAATCCGTCTTTTTCCCTTGCAAAGCTATATAGTACTGGAACGGTCTTAGAGCATGCCTTAAAGGAGCGTGTCTGGCTCAAACACGGCGGTTATCTTGTCATACAGCCCACGGAGGCGCTGACTGTGATCGATGTAAATTCTGGAAAATGTGTCTCAAAAAAACAGAGAACGGATGATTTCCTGCGGATGAATCTGGAAGCGGCCAGGGAGATCGCAAAACAGATCCGGCTTCGGAACCTTTCTGGAATTATTATCGTAGATTTCATGAATCTGGAAAATCCAGAAGATACGCAGCATCTTCTACGGGAATTTCGGAAGCTGCTTTCCCTGGATCCGATTCAGACTACGCTTGTGGATGTCACAGCACTGCATCTCGTAGAAATCACGCGTAAAAAAATCCGAAGGCCGCTGCATGAATTTTGGAAAGATAAGGGAGACGATCATGAGTAAAAAAGAACTGAAGACCAATGCTATGCGGATATTGGATAAGCAAAATATTCCCTATGAATATCTCACCTATGAATGTGATGAATTTATTGACGGTATTTCTACTGCAGACCAGACAGGACTTCCTCATGAGCTGGTATACAAGACTCTTGTGACAACAGGAAAAGGCGGGGGCCATTATGTATTTGTCATTCCCATTGAGGCGGAACTGGATCTGAAAAAAGCGGCCAGGGCAGTGGGGGAGAAGTCTGTGGAGATGCTCCCTGTCAGGAATATCACGAATGTTACCGGATATGTGCGCGGAGGCTGCACGGCCATCGGCATGAAGAAAAAATTCCCGACAGTTCTTGACAAGAGTGCAAAAAAACTTGAAAAAATATATGTCAGCGGCGGAAAGATCGGGATGCAGATCTGTTTAAAACCTGAAGACTTAAAGAGGGCTGCCGACGCTGAATACGCAGAAATTACGTTTCATTCCTAAAAAACTGATTTACAACCTACCACCAAAGCGTTATAATAGAAAACGGTTGTGTCCGGTACTGTATAGAATTTTGATTGGGCAGAACGGACAGGATATTTCAAAAATTACAAAGGGACAAGCAAGATGTTTTGAGTTATTTCTGCGACAGTTCCTTACATACATGTATTATGGAGGAAACCAGGAAATGAAGAAAGTAGTAAAATTTGGCGGAAGCTCTCTGGCGAGCGCAGAACAGTTTAAAAAGGCTGCAAGAATCATCCGCGCGGACAAGACAAGGCTCTATGTGGTGCCTTCTGCACCGGGAAAACGTTTTTCAAGTGATACGAAGGTAACGGATATGCTCTATAGCTGTTACGGCGCTGCGATCCGTGAAAAAAATTTTACGGAGCAGCTGCATGCCATAAAGACCCGATATCAGGAAATCATCGACGGGCTGAAGCTTTCCATTTCACTGGAAAAGGAATTTCAGATAATCGGAGAAAATTTTGGGAAAAAGGCCGGACGGGATTATGCCGCTTCCAGGGGAGAGTATCTGAATGGAAAAATTATGGCCGCATATCTTGGGTTTGAGTTTATTGATGCGGCGGAGGTGGTTCGTTTCCATGAGGATCGTACCTTTGATGATGAGACAACGAATGAACTCATGGCCGCCCGGCTTAACGAATCCACCGGAGCGGTGATTCCGGGGTTTTACGGGGCAATGGAAGACGGCACGATCGTCACATTTTCCAGAGGCGGCTCTGACATCACCGGGTCTCTTGTGGCACTGGCAGTCCATGCAGATTTGTATGAGAACTGGACGGATGTGTCCGGCTTTTTGATTGCGGATCCCAGAATCGTCCAGAATCCAAAAGCCATTGAGACCATCACCTATAAAGAACTTCGGGAGCTTTCTTACATGGGCGCCAGCGTACTTCACGAGGATGCCATTTTCCCGGTGCGGAAAGCAGGAATTCCGATCAACATCCGCAATACCAACAAGCCGGAGGACAAAGGGACGCTCATTGTGGAAGGAACCTGCCGGCAGCCGAAATATACGATTACCGGAATCGCAGGTACGGACGGTTTTGTATCCATTACTGTGGAAAAAGCCATGATGAATTCCGAAGTAGGATTCTGCCGCAAGGTACTGCAGGTGTTTGAAGAAAATGAAATTTCCATAGAACATACGCCTTCCGGAATCGATACCATGACTATTTTTGTCCACAAGGATGTATTTGAAGAAAAGGAACAGCAGGTGATTGCCGGAATCCATAAAGCCGTGCATCCGGATCATATTGACCTGGAGTCAGATCTGGCGCTGATCGCGGTGGTCGGTCGGGGTATGAAAGCTACCAGAGGCACCGCCGGACGGATTTTTTCCTCTCTGGCACATGCCCACATCAATGTAAAAATGATTGATCAGGGTTCCAGTGAGCTGAATATTATCGTGGGCGTCCGCCATGATGATTTTAAAAATGCGATACGCGCCCTCTATGAGATTTTTGTGGAGACCCGGATTTAAAGGAGGCTTTGAAAGCACAAATGATTGACTTTCATACACACATGTTTCCAGATAAGATTGCCGCAAAGACATTGGATTTTCTGAGCGGCCGATGCAAAACGGTGCCTTTCACAAACGGTACAGCCGCAGGATTGGCACAGTCCACTGAAGCCGCAGGGCTACACTGTTCCGTTGCCCTGCCTGTGGTCACAAACCCGGCTCAGTTCGAGAGCATCAACCGGTTTGCAGCGCAGCACCGGGAGGGGAAAATCCTCTCCTTCGGCGGGATACATCCGGACAATTCGGATTATAAAGAAAAGCTGACGTATCTTAAAAACAACGGATTTCGCGGAATTAAACTGCATCCAGATTATCAGGGAACCTTTTTTAATGACATCCGCTACAAACGGATCCTCTCTTTTGCCAGTGAACTGGGGCTGATCGTTTCCGTACATGCAGGTTTTGACCCAGGATACCCGGACTGTGTACATTGCACACCTGCCATGGCAAGGGAAGTGATTGACGATGTCCGGCCGGAAAAACTGATTCTTGCACACATGGGCGGATTCCTGCGCTGGGATGAAGTAGAGCAGGAACTGGTGGGACGGGATGTCTGGTTTGATACAGCCGTTGTATTTGGAAAAATCCCGGATGGGCAGTTTATCCGCATCTGCAGGCAGCACGGCACGGATCGGATTTTATTTGCCACAGATTCTCCCTGGTCCGGACAGAAAGAATCTGTAGAATATTTTCAGAAGATGGATATGACGGAGGATGAGAAGAAGTACATTTTCACGGAAAATGCGAAGAAGCTCTTGACTTTGTAAAAAGCCCATGGTATATTTTAGAAGTATGCCGCACAGCGAGGTTTTTCAAGTCCTGCATGGCAGGCACCGCAGCTGGCGAGTAATGATAATAGGAGGTGCTATATGTACGCGATCATAGCAACAGGTGGCAAACAGTACAAAGTAGCCGAAGGTGATATCATTAGAGTGGAAAAGCTTGGCGTAGGGGCTGGAGAGACTTATACCTTTGACCAGGTGCTTGCAGTGAATAATGAGAGCCTTGTTGTTGGGAATCCGACCGTGGACGGCGCGACCGTGACCGCATCTGTCATTGGTGACGGCAAAGGCAAGAAAGTCGTAGTCTACAAGTACAAGAGGAAAACCGGATACCATAACAAGAACGGCCACAGGCAGCAGTATACAGCAGTCAAGATTGAAAAGATCAACGCATAATTACGATGATTAGGGTAACGATTTATGTGAATGAACATCATGCATACACGGGATTTGACGTGGAGGGCCATGCCGGCTTTTCAGAATCTGGGAAGGATCTGGTATGTTCCGCGGTGTCCATGCTTGTATTTACCACATTGAATGCATTAGAAGCATTTACGGAGGATGAGACAAGCTGTGTCAGTGACGAGGAGGAAGGAACGATACAGTTCCGTTTCCGCAACAGGCTGTCCCATGATGCAGAGCTGCTGATGAAGACCATGATCCTTGGTTTGGAGGGTCTGGAGGACAGCAGTGACTATGAACCATATGTAGATATGATTTTCAAGGAGGTGTAATTACGATGATGAATATAAACCTTCAGTTTTTTGCTCATAAAAAGGGAGTGGGTTCCACCAGAAACGGACGTGACTCCGAAGCAAAGAGGTTAGGTGCCAAGAGGGCTGACGGACAGTTTGTCAAAGCAGGCAACATCCTTTACAGGCAGCGTGGAACGAAGATTCATCCGGGCGTGAACGTTGGGCGCGGCGGAGATGATACATTATTCGCACTGGTGGACGGAATTGTACGTTTTGAGAGAAAAGGAAGAGATAAGAAGCAGGTTTCTATCTATCCAAAGGCAGAATAGTCGTTCGTACTAACAAGGCAGGAAGCATTTCCTGCCTTTTTTGCAAGAGAGATATTCAGAGGGTGTTTGAAAATCCACAGGGACATCATTTTGTAGAAAACCCGCTTTTCAAACATGCTCCGGGGAGCCTTTGTGATGAATCATGATGCGACAGGAGAATGGTTTTATGTTTGCGGACAGAGCAAAAATATGGATTCGGTCGGGGAAAGGCGGAGACGGGCACTGTAGTTTCCGCAGGGAGATGTATGTGGCCAACGGCGGCCCTGACGGCGGAGACGGCGGCAAGGGCGGAGACCTGATCTTTGAAGTAGACGAAGGATTAAATACACTGGTGGATTTCCGCCATAAGCGAAAATTTTCAGCGGAAGACGGGCAGGAGGGAGGAAAACGCCGCTGCCATGGAAAGAGCGGCAGGGATCTTGTGTTAAAAGTCCCGGCAGGAACCGTGGTCAAGGAGGCAGCCAGCGGGAAAGTGATTGCGGATCTGTCCGGAGACAATCGTCGGCAGATCGTGCTCAAAGGCGGAAGAGGCGGCCTTGGGAACCAGCATTTTGCAACCGCTACCATGCAGGTGCCCAAATATGCCCAGCCCGGCCGGCCGGCCATGGAACTGGAAGTGTTGTTAGAGCTAAAGGTCATTGCCGATGTGGGACTTGTGGGCTTTCCGAATGTCGGAAAATCTACATTACTCTCACGGGTCACCAATGCGGAGCCTAAGATTGCCAATTATCATTTTACCACACTGAATCCGAATCTGGGGGTTGTAGATCTGGATGGTGGAAAGGGCTTTGTCATGGCAGATATTCCCGGCCTCATTGAAGGCGCTTCTGAGGGTGTAGGGCTGGGGCATGAATTTCTGAGGCATATTGAGCGGACCAAGATGATGATTCATGTGGTCGATGCCGCAGGGACGGAAGGCCGTGACCCCATTGATGACATTTATAAGATTAATGAAGAGTTAAAGGCCTATAATCCGGAAATTGCAGGCCGTCCTCAGGTCATTGCCGCCAATAAGATTGATCTGATCTGTTTTGGGGATGAGGATCCGGTGGAACGGCTGAAAAAAGAATTTGAGCCAAAGGGAATTCGTGTATTTCCGATTTCAGGTGTCTCCGGTCAGGGAATCCGGGAACTCCTTTACTATGTGGCGGATGAACTACAGAAACTGGACAAGACTCCGATCGTGTTTAAGCAGGAGTATTTTCCGGAAGAGGAGCTCATGTACGAAGAACTGCCGTATACCGTGGAAATTGAAGACGGGATTTACGTAGTGGAAGGGCCGAAGATTGAAAAGATGCTGGGTTATACCAATCTGGATGCAGAAAAGGGGTTTGCCTTTTTCCAGCGCTTTTTGGAAAATACAGGAATTCTGGACGATTTAGAGGCCGCCGGGATTCAGGACGGAGATACCGTAAAAATGTACGGCCTGCAGTTTGAATACCTAAAGCACCATTAAATGAAAAACAGGGAGGAAGATATGACAACGAAGCAACGGGCGTATTTAAAAAGCCTTGCAATGACGATGGATCCGATTTTTCAGATCGGAAAGTCAAGTATTACCCCCGGGCTCACGCAGGCAATCGCGGAAGCATTAGAGTCCAGAGAACTCGTCAAGATCAGTGTACTCCAAAATTGTACGGACGATCCGGGGGAACTTGCGCAGATGATCGCAGAGCGAACACAGTCCCAAGTCGTACAGGTCATTGGCAAGAAAATCGTATTGTACAAAGAAGGGAAGGAAGAAAAGAAAAAAATCATTCTTCCATCTGCGAGTCACGCCGATAAGAGAGACGTGGGCAAAGGCAAGGACAGGTGATCGGATGAAAATCGGAATTATGGGAGGAACCTTTGATCCGATCCACATTGGCCATTTGCTGTTGGGAGAATTTGCATATGAGGATTTTGGCCTGCATGAGATCTGGTTTCTTCCGAACGGGAATCCTCCCCACAAACAGCAGGATGAGGATCAAGATGCTCTTAGTCACCGTGTGGAGATGATCCGAAGGGCGATTAAGGGTGTCCCTTATTTTAAATTATGCCTGCATGAAGCAAAAGCGACAGAGCATTCTTACACGTATAAGACAATGCGGGAACTGAATGCGCTTTATCCTGAAGATGATTTTTATTTTATCCTGGGAGCGGATTCTTTATTTTCCATTGAAGAATGGAAGTATTTCCGGGAGATTTTTCCAACCTGTACTATTCTGGCGGCCATGAGGGATGACAAGGATGTGACGGATATGCGGGAAAAAATTCTTGGCCTGGAGCAAAAATACTGGGCGAAAATCCGGATTCTACAGGCGCCTTTGCTTGAAATTTCCTCTACCACGCTCCGTAAACGCGCCGCTATGGGCCGGAGCATCTATTATATGGTACCGGATGCAGTGGCAGAATACATCAAAAAATATGACTTGTACCGGTAGTGTAAAGTATCGTATGAAACATGGTTTTTGAATTCAAATTGCTGCGCAAATTGGTTATTCTATCATCAAAAGAGGAAACAAGATGACGACAGACCTGGAGAAAATTCAAAAGAAGCTTGAAAAAAAATTAAAAAAGGAACGTTATCAGCATACGTTAGGCGTCATGTATACGGCAGGCTCTCTTGCTATGCGCTATAATGAGAATCTTGAAGAAGCCCTGACAGCCGGGCTTTTGCATGACTGTGGAAAATACTGTGCTGTAAAGGATCAGATAAAGTTATGTCAGAAGCATCATATACAGCTGACACCCGCAGAATTGGAAACTCCTGCATTGATCCACGCAAAACTTGGGGCATATCTGGCTGAAAAAAAATATGGGATTGAGAATCCAAGGGTTCTGGATGCAATCCGCTATCATACAACAGGGCGTCCGCATATGTCCATGATGGATAAGATTATCTATCTGGCAGATTATATTGAACCCAACCGGAAAATAATCCCCGGACTTGCAATGATTCGTCAGCTGTCCTTTACTAATATTGAGCAGGCGGTATGCCAATGTGCAAATTCTACATTAAAATATCTAGAAAAATCCAGATGTTTTATCGATCCAATGACACAACAGACCTATGAATATTATAAAAACAACAATGATCAAATTAAGAAGGAGACGAAAGGAGAGTAGTTTATGACAGAAGAGCCAAAAAAAATGGCGAAAATCGCCTACCATGCTCTGGCAGATAAAAAGGGAGAAGATATCAAAATCATTGATATTGGAGGGGTATCTGTCCTTGCCGATTATTTTCTGATAGCAAGCGGCTCCAATGAAAGCCAGATTCGCGCCATGGTGGACAATGTGGAAGAAGAGCTGTTAAAGGCCGGGTACTCTGTAAAACAGAGGGAAGGCTATGGAAGCGGAAGCTGGGTACTCATGGACTTTGGTGATATCATCGTCCATGTCTTTGACAGAGAAAACCGCCTGTTTTATGATCTGGAACGCATCTGGCGGGATGGAAAAACGATTGATATTGAGAATTTGTCTTAAAAACAGTCAAAAAAGCAGGCATGCATCCGGTGCGACAGACAATAAACCGCCGCGCGGTATAGGTGTACATTCCGTTTCGGCCGCTGCTAAGTGCCACTGGAACTTAGCAACAACTCTCGCGTCAGTCGCCAAATAGACATACAAAAACATGTCCGCCTGGCTCGTTGCTTTGCGGGAATAAACATAATTTTTTAGTGAAAGAAGCCCACCGCCCAGTCTGTGGGCTTCTTTCGACGGCTACTTAAGTGCAGCCGCATGCTTTTTTTGCAGGATTAATCAAAGAAGCGGAACACTCCGATCACCTTGCCTAATATCACCACATCTTTTACCAGAATCGGCTCCATGAAGTCATTCTCTGGCTGCAGGCGGATAAAGCCGTCTTCTTTATAAAAGGTCTTGACCGTAGCTCCATCTTCAATCAAAGCTGCCACCATATCTCCGTCAGACGCTGTATTCTCTTCCTGAATCAGAACATAATCTCCGTCAAGGATACCCGCATTCACCATGCTTTCTCCCTGAACCACCAGAAGATACGTCTGCTTGTTGGGAAGCATCTCGACCGGAACAGGGAAGTAGTTCTCAATATTCTCCTGAGCGAGAAGAGGTTCTCCCGCCGCAATATGCCCGATGATTGGCACATTCACGACTTCCCGGCGGGTTAGGTTAAAGGTATCATCTAAAATCTCAATCGCCCGCGGCTTTGTCGGGTCACGATGGATATAGCCGTTCTTTTCCAAAGTCTCCAGATGTGAGTGAACAGAAGAGGTGGATTTTAGATTCACTGCCTCGCAGATCTCCCGTACAGAAGGCGGAAAGCCTCTGGTTAAAATCTGTGACTTAATATATGTTAGGATCTCTTCCTGCTTTTTAGTAATTTTTCCCTGTGGCATAAGCGAACCTCCTTAAATGAAATTCCTGAATAACGCTCTGAATAATTTCCTTTTTATAATAATACCACATTCAAAGCAAAAAAGCAAACACTTGTTACGAAAATATGTTCGTATTTTTTGGAAATTTCTATTGACAAACACTTGTTCAACGTATATACTTAAAATGCATGAAAGAACAGTAGTTCACAAACATGTATATTTAGTCAAAGACCCCGCGGCAAACTGACGGGATATCTCATTTCCGGCGCAGCAAGCTTCTACACTCTGTTTTGGTCGTTGCTAAATAAGTACCAGTAGCATTTAGCAACCCTCGTGGAGTTGACAAATGGACATACAAACACATGCCCATTTGAATCGTTGCTTCACGGGAATAATATTAAAGATCGTAGAATTTATATATTCTGTACAGTTTTTTTGCAATACATGTATACAACTTTGAAATAGTGGTTTTGATGACTGATTACAACGCTGCAGAGAAGAGAGTGTATTACGTCTTTAAATGTATGCAATTATACAATAAGGACTGCATTTTTAATGCTATGTGTCAGTAAAAAGGGAAATGCCCGCATATTTTGTATACATATATACATTTTAAATATCTATATTTACAGGCAAGTATGTCATTGCATCCGATATAATTTTGTTTCGTGAATTGGAACAATGTTATAAATCGGGTTTGTATTTCCGTTTGATGGCTGCCAGCAGCAGCTTTTACTATAGGGTAGATTTTATTCCCGTGAAGCAACGAGTGAAGTGGACATGTGTTTGTATGTCCATTTGATTTAAGATATTGTTATGATATCAATACGTCCCCACGTATTTGATATAGATGTTCTATTATGGAAAGGTATGCGTACACCTTTCCATACATCTAAGGATAAGGAATTGAGAAGAATCGTCCATATGGGGTTTCTGTTCACGGAAAATCTTCTCAATTCCTAATAAATCCAGACAGAATTTCTATAATTTTAGCATCTAAACCATACATAAACATTCTGAGCGTTATCTTTAATGGCCTGATTTTTAAATCCTCAGACAAAATACCTCGCCGCAAGCTATGTGGAATCATATCCTGAAAGATTAAATTTTTGCAATCTGGAAATATAGAAGCAGTAAAAACAGCAAAATAGATCTATACGACAAATACCGATTTTTCCAAAAGATGTGGACAAAAATCCGGATTTATGCTACAATATATAAATCTGGACAATTTATGGGGAAAAAAGGGTTAGAAAATTAAGGGGTGATCTATAATGGCTGATACCAATACGAAAACATACCATGAACAGCTTTACATTGACGATACCTTGCGTCTGCGGGAGATATTGAAGACCCTTCCGCCTTTTGCAAAGGATTATTTCCGGGCTGTGGAACCACAGACATCCGCAAGGACCCGGATTTCTTATGCGTATGATATACGGGTCTTTTTCCATTTTCTTATGGAGAATAATCCGGTGTATAAAAATTATTCTGTAGATCAGTTTACGGTACAGGATTTAGAGCGCATCGAGCCGATTGATATTGAGGAATATCAGGAATATCTGAAGGTGTATAAAAATCCGGAAGAAAAACAGATTACCAATGCAGAAAAAGGATTATCCCGGAAGATGTCTGCATTGCGAAGTTTTTACGGATATTTCTTCAAACATCAGGTTATCACTAAAAATCCTGCATTGCTTGTGGATATGCCCAAGCTGCATGACAAGGCGATCATCCGTCTGGATACGGACGAGGTTGCCATGCTTCTGGACTATATTGAACATGGCGGCAGCCAGTATACCGGGCAGCGCAAAGTATACTATGAAAAGACGAAGAACCGGGATTTTGCCATTATCATTTTATTGTTGGGCACCGGAATCCGTGTGTCAGAATGCGTCGGCCTGGATATTCAGGACGTAGATTTTAAGAATAACGGAATCAGGGTTGTGCGGAAAGGCGGCAATGAAATGGTTGTATACTTCGGTGAAGAGGTCGAAAACGCATTGAAGATGTATCTCTATACAACAAGGAAAACGGTCACTCCTCTTCCCGGCCATGAAAATGCGCTCTTCCTCTCCACCCAGAGACGGCGGATCGGCGTGCAGGCCGTGGAAAATATGGTCAAAAAATATGCAAAGGAAGTCACGCCCAATAAGAAAATCACACCGCACAAGCTGCGCAGCACTTACGGTACGGCACTTTATAAAGAAACCGGCGATATTTATCTGGTTGCGGACGTCCTTGGGCACAAGGACGTGAATACAACGAAGAAGCATTATGCAGCCATTGATGAAAACCGCCGCCGTCAGGCAGCCGGTGCTGTAAAGCTGCGTGAACCATAAAATACCATGTCCACCTTAGCTCGTTGCTTCGCAGGAATAAAATAAGAAAGGGACAGACAGCATGGAATTACAGCGTTTACTGAGTTTTACAAGAAAAGCAGTGGATGAATATTCAATGATACAAAAAGGCGACCATATTGCAGTGGGAATCTCCGGCGGAAAAGACAGCCTGACACTGCTCTATGCCCTGCATGGATTGAAACGCTTCTATCCAAACCCGTTTGAATTGAGCGCGATAACCGTGAATTTGGGATTTCCGGACTTTGATCTGTCACCGATCCATGAATTATGCGGTAAACTACAGATTCCTTACCGGGTTGTAGAATCTGATATTTATCAGATTCTTTTCGAGGTGCGCAGGGAAACGAATCCCTGCTCTCTGTGTGCTAAGATGCGTAAAGGGGCTTTGAATCAGGCGGCAAAAGAAATGGGGTGCAGCAAGGTCGCCTATGCACATCATACGGATGATATCATTGAGACTATGCTGCTTTCCCTGATATTTGAAGGCAGGTTCCACTCCTTTTCTCCAAAGACCTATTTAGACCGGATGGATCTGACAGTCATCCGCCCCCTGATGTTTGTAAAGGAAGCAGATATACTCGGTTTCCAGAATCAATACCAGCTTCCGGTTGTAAAAAACAAATGTCCGGTGGACGGATATACCAAACGCCAATATGCAAAAGAACTTTTAGTTCAGCTTAATTTGGATCATCCGGGTGCAAAAGAAAGGATGTTCTCGGCAATTCTGAATGGGAACATCAAAGGATGGCCTAAACGGACTCCCCATAGGACTAATAGGACTGGTATAATCCAAACTAATTAACCCTATGTTCCGCAACCGACCGAAACGCAGTGCAGGCCAAATACCCCGCAGCCCGCTGCGCTGGAGATTTAATACCCCGTCAGCTTGCCGCGGGGTATTTGACTTTCCCGCAGTTCCTTAAAGCCGGATCTGTTCCGGTGAAGAACTCTCTTTTAAAGCAATATATTGTTCGATGATCTGGGCGGTTCCCTCGATTCCAAGCTGTGAACTGCTCAGGCAAAGTTCGTAGCTTTCCACATCAGACCATCTCTTGTTTGTATAATAATTATAATAACTCGCTCGCTTCTTATCGGTTTTTAAAATCTTGTCTTTTGCCTTATTGTCCGGCAGGTCATAGATCCGGGCAATCCGGCGGATCCGCGCGTCCAGTTCTGCATGTATGAAAACACTCACAACATTGTCATAAGATTCCAGTGCATAATCCGCACATCTTCCCACCAAAATACATGGGCCTTCATCCGCAATTTTCTTAATTGCGTCAAACTGCGCAAGGAATACCTTATGATTGATCGGCATATCTGTGTAGGTATTCCCTGTATAGCCCATGGAATAGGTGTCCATCACAAGAGAATACAGAAAGCTGTTGGTCGGTTTTTCATCGTGGTTTTCAAAAATCTCCTCGCAGATACCGCTCTCCTTGGCCGCCCTTGCAAGCATCTCCTTGTCATAAAGCTTGATGCCAAGGTCTTCTGCAAGCTTATATCCGATTTCTCTTCCTGCACTGCCATACTGCCTGCCGATTGTAATGATTGTGTTTGTCTTCATAAAATGCATCTCTCCTTTTGCGTTAAAATAACAATTTGTACCCAAACGGTTACTATTATTATATCGGATTTAAACGGATTGTTCAAGAAGTTGTTGAAAGTAACGCGGGAGAGGCGCATCAAATTCTACATACTGCCCTGTACCCGGATGGACAAATCCCAGTGTCTTTGCGTGTAAAGTCTGCCCTGTAAGAGGAAACGGACACCTGGAAGACCCATATACCATATCTCCAAGTATGGAGTGCCCGATACAGGACATATGCACACGGATCTGATGTGTCCGCCCGGTTTCCAGCTGACATTCAATATACGTATATCCGCTTTTGCATACCGTATCAGTACTCACAGAAGAATGCGGCCGTCCTTCTACCAAAGCGTTGCCGTCTTCAGATCCCAGAATCAGATCCCAATTCCAGAGCAATGCTTTCTCACAGGGGATCCGGCGCAGCACCGTATAATGAGTGACTGCCGGTTTCCCGTTCCTGCATTTTGTACTCATTTTTTTTCGGTCAACCGGATGCCGTCCAATGGGAGCACGGATGCTTCCGCTCTCTTCTTTTATATTTCCACATACAATGGCATGATATTTTCGCGTAATGGAATGTTCTTTTAACTGTTCTGCCAGAGACTGATGAGCCTGATCGTTCTTACACACCACAAGAGAGCCTGTTGTATCCCGGTCGATCCGGTGTACGATTCCGGGACGGGCTACTCCGTTGATTCCGGAGAGATTTCCCTGACAATGGTACAAAACGGCATTGACCAGAGTGCCGCTGTAATGGCCGGGCGCAGGATGTACAACCATCCCCTTGGGCTTATTCACAACCAAAATATCCGCGTCTTCATAGAGGATGTCCAGCGGGATATTTTCCGGCAGTATTTCTGGAGGCTGCAACTCTGGGACAGAAACACGAATCATATCGTTATGATTCACTTTATGATTCGGTTTTACTGTCTTTTGATTTACCAGGACGTAATCCTCCTTCACCAGCTTTTGTATATGAGAACGTGAAAAATCCGGAAATCTGGAAGACAAAAATTTGTCGATCCGTTCCGGTTTTTCGTCTTCCATGATAAATTCAAAATTCTCCGAAGAGTCCAACATGGCCAATCCGCCCTCCCCCTGAAAGTAAAAAGTCGTCTTTAGGAACCCGGAGTCTGTCCAAACGTTCCTTATTTAAAAAAGGCAAACCAGTCCAGCTCATCCTCTTTATAGAAGAAAAGAATCAGATATGCAAACAGAAAACAGGCGATTACCACATAGCAGTCCGCCACATTAAATATGGGGAAATCAATAAGACTGAAGTATAAAAAATCAACCACGTATTGAAAACGTATCCGGTCAATCAGGTTCCCTACAGCTCCTGCACAGATTAAAACCGCGCACACTTTCATAGGAAAAAAACGCCGTCCCCGTGGGATTTTCCTATAAAAAATTCCGATTACCAAAAAAATGGCCACTGCTCCTATCATAAAAAAAATCTGCCTGTTCTGGAACAGGCCAAATGCCGCGCCCCGATTTTCCAGATAACGCAGCTCAAATACACCTGATATCAGGACAATCTCCTTCTGCCCTTTTAGATGAATTACAGACAGATGCTTTGTAAGTTGGTCAAAAAAAACAGCCGCAATAAAGCACACTATGGCTGACAGATAATTTTTTACCTGAAAAATGCTCCCTTTCATTTTGATTTCCTCTTTCCTCTCGATTCAAATGCATACTCATATAAACTTATGGAGCATTACATAAATCCTGTTTTTTCTGGTGACGGAAATGCTTTCAATATACTGGAACTTTCCCATCCCTCTGACAGAGATCAGATCTCCTTCCTTCACATGGACGCCGTTGGTGACAGAGAGCCTTCCGTTTACAAAGACCTTTCCTGCCTCAATCAAGCCTGACAGCTTACTTCTGGAGGCGGAAAATGCAAGTGAAAGCAAGGCGTCCAGTCGTATGGAAGGTACGGTGCCTTTGATTTCTTCATATTTTGGAGCGTAATGGAAATCCTGCCACTCTTCCTCCGATACACCGACAGAGGTGTGGCGGATCTTTACCAGTTCTTCCTTCACAAAGTCTTTTAAACTGGAAACAATGAAAAGCCTGGCTTCTGTCCCGTCCACAAGAATATCCCCGATTTTGCTGCGCTCCAGCCCCAGATTCATTATGGATCCCAAATAGTCCCTGTGCGTCAGTTCTTCCGCATATTTTTGATGTAACGGCAGGATGCGAAGCACTGCAATCTCCGACATGAAAAATGCGGCATTGGAATCTTCCAAGGCAGCGGCTTCCTCTTGCTTCCCTGTAAATGCCCGTCTGTATCTTCCACGCAAAGAAAGAGCATCTTCAGGTAAGAATGCCGCCATCTGACGCTCCGCCGTTCCATATCCGCCAAATGTAATATATCCTGTATACAGGGAATCTTTTGGCAGGGTATGCAGAATACTCTGTTCGTTCAAATTCAAAAAATCCGTATATGTAATGATTCCTCGATGAAAAGACTGCCTGGATAAATCCAGCAGCCGCCTGGTCAGTTGTTCTTCTTGTCTCATCTTAATATCTGCCCCGTACACTCGGCTGCTCCATAGAACCACTGAGAAGATCCTGCAAATCTCCTGAAATATCTACATTGGTCGGTGTTACAAGAAAGATATAGTTGGAAATCTTCTGCAAGTTCCCGCTGATTGCAAAAGTCGCCCCTGAAATAAAATCGATGATCCTCTGCGCAATCTCCAGATCCATTCCTTCCAAATTCAGGATCACGGTGCGTCCGGAAAGAAGGGTTTCCGTAATCTGACGGGAATCATCTACCGTAATCGGCTTGACAACACAAACTTCCATTCCCGCACTGGCATTTCTTCTTGGGGCAGGCTGCCTCATGGGAGTTACTTTACTGCTTGCAGCCGGTGCCCTGCTGTTGTCCTGATGCATATCAAAGTCATTATAGGAATCTTTGTTATTGGATTTTTTATTATTAAAAAAAGAACGGCGGGGTGTGTCGTCATAATCTTCCTCGAAAAATTCATCATCATCATAGTACCCTTCGTCATCGTAATCGTCGTCATCGTTTAACTTCATAATGTCGAGGAATTTGTCAAATATACCCATTGCCTACACTCCTATCAATATTTTTGCTGTTCTTAGGAACTACGTCGGATTTCAACCGGAAATCATATAATCTCGGGCGCCAAAGATCCCTGTTCCTACCCGGATCATGGTTGCCCCCTCTTCAATTGCAACCTCATAATCATTGGTCATGCCCATTGAAAGCACATCCATAGTAACATTATCAATGTTTGCGCCTGCTATGTCAACAGATAATTTATGTAAATTTTTAAAGATTAACCTATTTTCTTCGGGATTTTTCACAAAAGGAGCGATGGTCATAAGACCGCATACTTGTATATGCGGGAAAGCCGCGGCCTTTTGGATAAATGGAAGGACATCGTCCACTGCCATGCCGAATTTACTTTCTTCTCCCGCCACATTGACCTCTATGAGTACCCGCACGTCGGCCTGTTTTTTCACCGCTTCCTTCTCGATTGCCTCCAATAGCTTCAGGGAATCTACAGAATGGATCAAATCCACCTTCCCGACAATATATTTGACTTTATTTGTCTGTAGATGGCCGATCATATGCCAGTGGATATCTTTGGGTAATGCTTCATATTTTTCTGTCAACTCCTGTACCTTATTTTCACCAAAAATCCGGACACCCAAACCATAGGCTTCCATAAGGATTTCCTTTGGTTTCGTCTTGCTCACCGCGATCAGTGTCACATCCTCCCTGCGGCGTCCACTGCGGGCGCATGCAGCCTGTATCCGCGCCTCTACTTCACTTAACTGCTCCTTTAACATATCAAACGCTCCTTTATCACGAACTTCTACTGAAATACAACCTCTGATCCCTCCACCATGCTGCCGTCTAAGACGATGTGGTCATAATTGGAAAGGCTGTAATTCATCCCTTCATCTACGATATAGTAGTCCTCATTTTCGCACAAAATTGCCACTTGCCGAAAAACGGTATATCCTTTATTGATGCTGTATACGCCTCTTAAAGATTTTTTCTCCTTTAACGGGAAGGATTCCCCGGATTCCGGATGGGCAAGAAAGGTATTCTGGGTAAAATCTCCTGGATTCAGATACACTTCCCCTTCTTCTGTAATCTGATAGATCTCTGCGGTGCGGAACACCTTTTCCCCTTCTTCCTTAAACAGAAAGCCCTGGCTTGTGCCGCTTTCGCTGGAAGTCATATATTCCGCAGGGACCACGTAAAACTCCTTTTCTATGAGAGCGCTTTTAGGAATTTTCAGCCCGCTCTCCTGCTCCAGGATGAGCTCAATATTCAAAAAACGGTCTTTCGCATAGCGGATCATGGAATTGTCAAACAAAAGTTTTCCATAATAGCGCCCGTCGAGCTGCAGAACAGAAAAATCTGCCCAAAGTGCCTCGTTGTCCTTATCAATCCGCGTCTTTATTGACGTCGTTTCCGACAGCTCCTTTGCCTGATTCTCATCCAATTCAATGTACGCATACCATTCTTCACTGGTCACAAGCTTGTACACCGCATCACCGGCTTGTATCCGGCCCTGATCCTCCAACCGGACGCTGTTATAGCTTGTCCTGTCAAAATCCGACGGCTTTAAGGACGCTTCTGTCAAATCTTCATACCCGTCAATATTCCGTACAAGGATTCCGTCATTTGCACTTTGATAGACGTGGATATTGCTGCTGTTTAGAGCTGCCAATGATTCCAGTTGTACCATCTTAGACTGGTTGGACGCATCCCGGAGAGCTTCCGTGACATCATTCTTCAATGTATAAACAGCGGAAAACTTCTGCGGATCAAAGTTCTCGTTAAAATTCTGTGTCTTCAGATTTAAATTCTTTTGCATATCTTCGCTGAGCGAAGGCGACTGTGTATCTGCCGCTGTTTCGGTATTTTGTATCTCCGTGGATACCGCATAGACATTGCTCCCTGCTTTTACTTTGCTGTTCTCATTCCGGAAATAACTGATATAACCGTCCGCCTCCGCATAAACGGTTTTTTCCTGCCTTAAGATCAGCCCTGTAAACGAATTGTCTTTTACAATACTGCCCCTTCGGACCTCATAGGTAGAGATCCGTTTTGATGTGGCATATGTAACGATTGTAACAATCAAATATAATAAAATCAGGATAAAGATCAGGATACCGATGTTCATTCCCTGCTTTGTCTTATACTCGCTGATATTGACTGAATTTTTCCTGCGGAATATCAAATTCATACTCCTTCCATTACATTTTTACCCTTATCGAACAAAAGTATATCATTTTTACGTGTATATTTCCACATTTTATTGACAATAATAGAATTATTGATAGTGAAAAGGAGGAAATAGTATGAAGTGGTTTGATAACACAGCTTTGACTCTTGTTATTATCGGTGCAGCAAACTGGCTTTTGGTGGGAATCTTCCGCTTTGACCTGGTTGCATTCCTTTTTGGAAATTTAAGCTGGTTTTCCAGGATTGTCTATACGCTTGTTGGACTGTGCGGACTCTATCTGATCAGTCTTTATGGTAGAGTGGACAGCATGTCTGACAGTACATCTACTTCCGCATAGGGTATTGTGTAAAAGATTATCCGGGAACTGTAGGAAAACAGCCGTCCTTCACTTTTATGAGACGGATTACAGCTTATTTTCCTACAGTTCCCTGCTGTGCTTTGCCACACAACCCGTGTGCAAAGTACAGAAACATCATCCCCCAAGCCCTGCTGTAAGAAGCCCTGACATATCATTATATAGAATCTCCTTATCGCCTGCACCCATTACAATGGATATAAACGGTTTCCCTGCACTGTCTAAATCATATAAAACCACGCAGGAACCTGCCTGATCCGTAGTCCCTGTCTTGCCGCCCACCACCTGTATTCCCGGTGGCGCTTCTTTGAGCCCTGCGGAGTAATAATTGGAAGCAGGCCATTCTTCGGTACGCACGCTGCCGTCTGCACCTGTCAATGTCCCTGTATATGATTTCATCGCAATGATATCCAAAAATCTGGAGTCCTTGATGCACGCATTAAACATCAGATATAGATCATATGCCGTTGTATAATGGTCTTCTTCGTGCAGTCCATGGGGGTTCACAAAATGGGTATGGGTGGCTCCAAGCGAACGCGCTTCCTGATTCATCTTCTCGGCAAATCCCTCTATGCTTCCGCCCAGATACTCCGCAATCACGACTGCATTGTCATTCCCGGAAGCAAGAAGCAGCCCACACAGCAGATCATATAACGTGACCTGGTCTCCCGCTTGCAGCCCGCATAATGTCGCCTCCGGCTCAAAATACGACACTGCCGTGTCACTGACGGTCACTACGTCTTCCAGATTCCCGTATTTTAAAGTAAGATATGCTGTCAAAAGCTTCGTGGTGCTGGCAGGGTAAAGCCGGGCATAAAGCCGGTCTGCATATAAAACCTGCTCCTGTTCTACATCAAATAATCCTGCCGCATGAAGGCCGGGATCATCGCTAAATCCATCCAACGGTACATTTTCTGAAGCCACGCACAAATCCTGTGCAAAAAAATCTCCTCGGTACAAA
>CATKXE010000025.1 GCA_949840465.1 uncultured Lachnospiraceae bacterium
GAATCTGCACTCTCCTTTTCATTCACGGACGCCGGTTTTTCCGAATCTGTATCTGTACTCTCCTTTTCATTCCCAACCTGTGCTTCTTCTGCATGAATGCCGGCATCTTTTTCTGATGCCTGCTCCCTGTCGGCCTCCTGCCGCTCCGCTACAACGTTCTCCAATTCTGTAATGGTGTGAACGATCTGGTCCTCGGATTGTGCGCTTGTATCTTTAATCGGCTCTTCTGCCATACTCTTTTCCGGTTCTGCTGCCTTGCCCTCTTCCATCTGCGCGGGAACTTGTACCGTGCCGTCCTCTTCGGCTGCGGTTCCTATATCGGGTTCCTCCGTATCTGGCCTTTTTGTTTCTCTGTGATTCCTCCCAGCGTGTATGCCTCTGCCCTTATTCTTTTCCGATTCATTCTTTTTTATGATATTCTTCCAAAATTTTCTAAACTGTGATTGCATTATAATCCCCCTTATTCGTGTTCTTTCACACTGTATTAGTCTATTCCTGCTGCTGCCTATGCACTCACATCCGATTCTTTTGTATACCCGCAGGGCATCCCGTAATTCATGCCCTGCGGGCAGGCGGACTTTGTCCGGCAATGTATACCCGCAGGGCATCCCGTAATCCATGCCCTGCGGGCAGGCGGATTTTGTCCGCAATGTATACCCTCCCCGTCAATCTTTATACGCTTTTGTTAACTAAACTCCGGCAGGAAATACTTCTGAATTATTTACTGTCGATACTTTATCAAAAAGTGCCTCAAATTCACTGCGGGAAATTTTCTCCTTTTCAAGCAGAAGCTTTGCACAAGCTTCCAGTACCGAATGATATTCCTGCAAGAGATCTCTTGCCCGAATATAACATTCATCAATGATCCGCTTCACTTCTTCGTCAATGGTTCCTGCGATTTTCTCTCCATATCCTCTGGACGTATGTCCGAAATCTCTTCCGATAAACACCTCATCACTGTCGTTGTCATAGTTAATCAGTCCCAGCCTCTCCGACATACCGAATTTGGTGATCATGGATTTTGCAATCGCTGTCGCCTGGCGGATATCCTGGGACGCCCCGGTGGTGATGTCGTCAAAAATCTCTTCCTCCGCCACGCGCCCGCCCAAAGATACGGTAATCTGCTGCAGCATATGCCCCTTTGTGTTAAACATATCGTCACGCTCCGGCAGCGGCATGGTATAGCCGCCTGCAGCTCCTGTTGGTACGATAGACACGCTGTAGACCGGCCCTACGTCCGGCAGTACATGGAACAAAATTGCGTGTCCTGCCTCATGGTAAGCTGTAATCCTCCTTTCCTTCTCTGATACGATCCGGCTCTTTTTCTCCGGCCCGATCCCCACTTTCACAAATGCCCGGCGGATGTCTTTTTGCTGCAGGTAAATCCGATTCTCCCTGGCCGCTAAGATAGCCGCCTCGTTTAAAAGGTTTTCCAGATCCGCTCCTGTAAATCCTGCCGTAGTCTGTGCAATCTGTTTGAGGTCAACATCGTCTCCCAAAGGCTTGTTCTTCGCATGAACCTTCAGGATCTCCTCTCGTCCTCCCACATCAGGACGCCCTACGATCACATTGCGGTCAAAACGGCCCGGACGCAGGATTGCGGGATCCAATATATCTTTACGGTTGGTCGCCGCCATGACAATGATCCCTTCATTGACCCCGAATCCATCCATCTCCACCAGAAGCTGGTTCAGTGTCTGCTCTCTTTCGTCATGACCGCCGCCAAGACCGCTCCCGCGCCTTCTTGCCACAGCGTCTATCTCATCGATAAATATAATACAGGGCGCGCTTTTCTTCGCATCTAAAAACAAGTCACGCACCCGGGACGCGCCGACGCCGACAAACATTTCCACAAAATCCGAACCCGAAATACTAAAGAACGGCACGCCGGCCTCTCCTGCGATTGCTTTGGCAAGCAATGTCTTTCCTGTTCCCGGAGGCCCCTCTAAAAGTACGCCTTTGGGAATTCTGGCTCCCACCTGAATATATTTTTTAGGCGCTTTTAAAAAATCTACGATTTCTTCCAGTTCTTCCTTCTCTTCTTTCAGCCCTGCCACCTCGGCAAAGGTCACCTGCTTGTCTGCAGGGCTGTTGAGCCGTGCGCGGCTTTTTCCAAAGTTCATGGCTTTGGCGTTGGCTCCGCCCCCGCCCTGACGGTTCATGAGCGCAAAAATCAAAAGCACCCCTGCCATTGTGATCAGAACCGGAAGCACTACAGTGGTAAACATGGTGTCTTCCTGGACCCTCACCATCTGGTAATCCACCTCATATTTTACAAACAGTTCCTGTACTTCATTCACATCCGACACATTGACGGTTCTTGCAGAACGTGGATTCTTCAAAGTAACTGTCACAGTGCCGGTGGGTACGGATTTACTCTGGTTGATAACGGCTTCCGCCACATTCCCATCCTTTAATTCGCGTACAAACTGTGGATACGTAATTTCCTGGTCACGCTGCTGCATCTGACTGGTAAACCAGAGCGCGAAAAACACAATGGCGATAAACATCACCACACTCACACCGCTCATGGCTCTGTACTTATTATTGTTATTCAATGATTTTCTACTCCTTCCTGCCTTATCTTCTTTATACTCCTTCTACTACGCCGATATATGGAAGCGTCCTGTACTTTTGCGCATAGTCAAGGCCGTATCCGACTACAAATTCATCCGGGATCTGAAAGCCCACATAATCCGTCTTCACTTCCACAACTCTTCTCTCCGGCTTATCCAGCAGAGTACACAGGCGGACGCTCTTCGCCCCCCGCTTCTCCAATACATCCGTCAGATAACATAGCGTCCGTCCGGAATCAATGATATCTTCTACAATCAACACTTCTTTTCCCTCTATGGATTCCTCCAGATCTTTTTTGATCTTGATACTGCCGCTTGAAACCGTATCATCCCCATAGCTGCCTACACTCATAAAATCAATCGACACCGGGACGGTGATGCGCTTCGCCAGTTCACACATGAAGAACGCCCCGCCCTTTAAAATGCAGATTAAATGGATGCTCTTCCCCTCGTAATCCGCGCTGATCTGCTGCCCCAGTTCTTCAATCCTTTTGTCTACGTCCTGCTCCGATATCAATTCCCGAATCGTCTCTGCCATTTCTTCTTTTCCTCCGCCGTCTCTTTTGTTCTTACTGCGCCTCAAAAAGGCGCCCCTTTTTCCTGTATAAGCGGTATGAAACAACCTGATTTCCCTCCGCTTATACTAAACGTCCTCTTTGACAACTTCTATCTGCAGGATCTGTCTGGTACGGCTGCTGATCTGATATGCGCTGCCCATACGGTAGCCCGGTATCCAGACAATCTCACTGCCGTCTGCGATACAAAGGATATCGTCCCGTTCTCCTGCGGGTATCTTTTGATTTATAAACCAGGACTTTAATTTCTGGTGATGCCCTGCCTGGTCAATCGTAATATGGTCGCCGCTTTGTCTTGTCCTAATACAGAGCGGTACTTCTATTATATCATAGTCAAACCATTTCGTGTAGGTTTTTTGTGGTATTTCCTTCCCGGAAAAGCATTCTGTTTTCGGAAACAGGCTGCAGCGGATCGTCCAATGCCTGTCCGCAAGGGAGATTTCGCCCGGAATCCGAAGCCTGTACGGCCCGACGCGGGATGTTCCTCCTATTCCTTTTACGTTATTTGTGGCCGTATAAAATTCGCCGTTCACATTCTTTTGGATTTCTTCTGCCCGGAATATCCTGACCCCTTCATATACACGGGCTGCTTTTACAGAAAACGGAAGGAAAAGGCTTCGCCCCACCTGTTTGTGAAACAGCTCCGACACAGCACAGATATGGCTTCTCCCAATATCCCGCTTTTTTCCCGCCACCCCTTCGATGGCATGAAGGATGACCATCCTGCACAGAATGTCCGGATATTTCTCCCGGATTTCACTGCGGATTACACAAGAGCCCAAAATTTCCCCGGATATGTCCACATAGCTTTCAAACGCTTCCTCTGCCTGAGCCTGCATATAATCCTGTAGTTCCCATATCTGCCGCATAGCTTCATTCATATGGCGGACAGCCTGAGCATTGACTTCCTTTTCCAAAACAGGGAGGATTTGATGGCGCAGTTTATTTCTTGTATATGTGGTATCTGCATTTGTCTCATCCGTACAAAAGGCCGCATTCCTTTCCCGCAAAAACTGCTCGATCTCAAGCCTGTCCATACACAGAAGCGGACGGATGTAGCGCCCGTTCACCGGACGGATCCCCCCCATCCCCTGCAGGCCGGTTCCCCTCGCCAGATTCCAAAGAAGCGTCTCCGCATTGTCATTCTGGTGGTGTGCAAGGGCAATCTTTGTACCATGATATTTATTCAGAGCCTCTTCAAAGGCTTCACGGCGTACCATCCTTCCTGCTTCCTCAACAGATTGTTTCCGTTTTTTCGCGATTGATTCCAGATGCACCCGCAAAATTTCCAAAGGAACGGAATATTTTTCACACAGCCGCCGTACAAACGCTTCATCCGAATCAGCAGCAGCCCCCCTCAGGCCGTGGTTTACATGGACTGCCGCGAAATCAACCCCCATCTCTGATCTCAGCTCTAAAAGCACGAAAAACAGGCATACCGAATCGGCTCCGCCTGATATACCTGCTATTATATAATCTTCTGTTGTAGCCATCCCATACTTTTTTATAAACTCTCTTATTTTTTTCATATGCCAACTATACTCAATCCGGCAAAAAAAAGCAAGAGTATCTTCTTAATCTATTCGCTGCAGGGCGCTGCCCCGTAAACGGATCTATATTTCCATCCCCACATCCATGCTGCCCGAGCGGAACCCTTCCAAATCCAACGTCACATAATGATATCCCAGATGCCTGATGCAGGATATGACCTGTTCCCTGTTTTTTAATAAAACCGGAAACTCTTCCGGGTTAACCTCAATTCTGGCAGTCTCCTGATGAATCCGAAGCCTTACATTATACAGCCCGAAAGATTTCAAAAACGCTTCTCCCTGTTCCACTTTGCGCAGCGCTTCATAAGACAGCACGGCTCCATATGGGAATCTGGTCGCCAGACACGGCATGGCCGGGCGTGAAGAGACTGACATGCCGTATTCCTCTGCCAGAGAGCGTACCTCTGCCTTTGTAAAACCCGCATCCGCCAGGGGGCTTATGATCCCCAGCTCCCGGATTGCTTTTAATCCCGGGCGGTAGACATGGAGATCATCCCCATTCGTACCCTCCAGAATCGTGCGTATGCCGAGAGCCGCGGCCTTTTCCTTCATCTTTGTAAACAGATATTTTTTACAGCGGTAGCACCTGTCCGGAGGATTCTGCTGGATCCCGGCTTCCGTCAGTTCATCCGCCAGAACCGTCATATGCACGGCTCCGATTTCCTCAGCTGTCTTTGCGGCATGTTCCATCTCACAGGCAGGATGAAGCTGCGTCTGCATTGTCACCGCGTAGACTCCTTTTGGGAAAGAAGCTTCTTTCTCCCGGCCGGCCGGCTCCTGCGCATTTGCTTCACACACCAGTTTCAAAAGCAGGCTGCTGTCCACGCCCCCGGAAAATGCAACCATACATTTTTCTTTTGCATAGATCTGAATCTGCCCTTTTAAACGTCTCTTTTTCTCTTCATACTCTGTCATTGTCCGGCTGCTTCCTTCTTAATCGTCTCTAATGCCTCCTGGTAGCTGATCTTATTCTTATCCGCCAGACGCCTGGCGGACGCATATTCAGGATAATAACGCCGCTCCCCGTCAGGCAGGATACAGACTTTGACCTCTGCTTCCCCCAGACGTGTCTTAACCTTCATCGCAAACCGCTCCAGCACGGTCCGCTCCATCTCTGCCCTGCGGATTCCGATGGTCGTTGTTTCCCGGAAAATTATATTCTCCATTCTGGAAACGGATTCCTGATCGCAGATGACATTTAATTGATATCCCGGGCGGTTTTTCTTCATATAGACAGGAATATAATTTACATCCCGCGCTCCTGCCTTAAAAAGTTTCTTCATCACGTACCCCAGGGTTTCCCCGGTACAATCGTCTATGTTGGTTTCCAGACGGTATATCTTATCCCTGTTCTCCCCGCCTTTACGCAACCCCGCTTCGCTTTCACGGCCTGCATTTCCGTCAATGAGCATTGCCCTGAGGAGGCTGGGTCTTTCATAGGTACGTTTCCCTGCGCCCATGCCGGTCTTTTGTATGGTAAATGACTCTGGAAGGCTATCTGCCGTTTTAACTGCCGCCACGATTGCGGCTCCGGTGGGCGTCACCAGTTCCCCTTCCGTCTCTGTAAGATGCAGCGAAAGCCCGTAAGCCTGTGCAATATTGACCACCGCCGGAACAGGGACCGGAATCACCCCGTGCTGACAACGCACAACTCCTTGCCCTTCACAGATCCGCGGCACGATTACCTCCGTAATATCCAGGTCGTCCAGACATACCGCAACCGCCACGATATCCACGATGGAGTCTACTGCGCCTACCTCGTGGAAATGTACCTCGTCCAATGGGACGCCGTGGGCTTTTGCCTCTGCATCTGCGAGAATGGTAAAAATACGTTCCGCTGTTTTTCTTGCTCTGGGAGACAAAGCCCCGTGACTGAGGATTGCCAATACGTCTTTCAGCCCGCGATGTACATGTGGGTGCGCGTGGTCGCCGTGTTCACGGGAATCGTGTACTTCTTCATGACTGTGGTGATAACCTGTCTCATGGTGATGGCGGCTGTGGCCATGTGCATGGCATTCCTCTTCATGACTGTGGTGATGGCCTGTTTCATGGTGATGGCATTCCTCTTCATGGCCGTGCCCATGTTCATGGTATTCATCAGCGTGCCCATGCGTATGATGATGGAGGCCTGCCCCGTGCAGATATTCCATATCATGATCGTGGTTGTCGTGTTCTTCATCCAGCAGTACCAGAAAATCGCAGGCGTCCAGCCCCGATTTTTTAACCCTGCTTATTTCGATGGAAAAACCGCCTGCCGGAAGGCTTTCCAGCGCCTCTCTCAATACTTTTTCATCAGCTCCCAAATCCAGCAGAGCAGCGACGGCCATATCCCCGCTGATACCGGATGAACACTCCAGATATAATGTATTTCCCAATTTTGTTATTCTCCTTTCACTGCCAGACGGTTGATCTGCGTGGCAATATATCCTGCCCCATAGCCGTTGTCAATATTGACGACCGCGATGCCGTTTGCGCAGGAATTAATCATGGTAAGTAATGCCGAAAGTCCGTTTAAGCTGGCGCCATAACCGACAGAAGTGGGCACTGCAATAACCGGCCTGCCAACCAGCCCTCCCAGCACGCTTGCCAGGGCTCCTTCCATTCCCGCCACTGCAACGATGCAGTTGGCTCTCTGAATGATGTCCAGATGGGATAGCATTCTGTGGATACCGCTGACTCCTACATCATAAATCCTGTTTACATTTGCCCCGAAATACTCTGCCGTCTGGGCCGCTTCCTCTGCCACCGGGATGTCCGCGGTCCCCGCCGTACAGACCGCAATTTCGCCGATATGCTCTTTGCCTTCTTTTTCAATTTTTAAAATATGGGACACCTCGTCATACACGACCTGAGGCAGCAGCCTGCGCACCGCTTCATACTGATGCTGTGAAGCCCGGGTGCCAAACACCTCCCCATTCTCCTCATACAGCTTCTGATAAATATTTTTCAGATGTACGTCTGCTTTTCTGCTGCAAAATACGACTTCCGGAAAACCGGAACGAATTTCCCGATGTGTGTCCAGTTTGGCGTAGCCCATCTCTTCATAAGGCTGCTTTCTAAAATACTGTTCCGCTTCTTCCACCGACATACCGCCGGATTTTACCTTTTCTAAAACCTCTCTTGCATCCATTCTTTTGCACATCCCTTATTTCTCCATCATCGCCTTAAGAGACTCCGGGTTAATTTTTCCTTCCATGGGTCCGAATGCCGCCGCATTCAACGCGCCTGCCGCAGCTCCCATCTGCGCCGCCTCTTTCACACTTTTCCCCTGAATCAGCCCTGCCAGAAATGCACCGTCAAAGCAGTCCCCTGCCCCGGTGGCATCGACCTGCTCCACCGGATAGGCGTCTACCTCCGCCACACTGTCACGCTGATAGATCCGGCTTCCTTTCGAGCCATTTTTCAATACCAAAATTTCAAGCCCGGGGTGTGCAAAACAAGCCTCAACAGCCTCCTCCACCGTATTTTTCCCGGTAATCAGAAGCAGTTCCTCCAATCCTGGAAGAAAAATGCTGGCCTGCTCCATGACTTCCCGGACTACCTGATGGATGGAACCATCGGTAAAAAGTTCTTTTCGGATATTGGGATCAAAAGAAATCTTCGCACCCTCCCCGGAAAGCAGACGCATCGTCTTTAGTATTTCCTGCGCAAAATCCGGGTTGGACATCAGGGAGCATCCCATAATATGCATATATTTCACCCCCTGAATTTCCCCCCGCCCGGGCGCTTTTGCCTCGACTGCCGGGGTATTGCCCATGTGGAAAATAAACTGCCGGGAACCGTCTTTAAAATACGTCACAAACGCGCAGCCTGTGGCTCGCTCTTCACTTTCAATCACGCGGCTTACATCAACGCCGTCATTTTTCAGGCGGTCCAGCAGGCATTTTCCAAAATCGTCCTTCCCAACGCCTCCGATGATCGCCGTATGGCAGCCCAGCCGCGCGGCCGTGTCAATACAGATTGCCGGGGCGCCGCTGGGGTAAGGCCCTTTGAATGTCCCGGCTTCATAGAGGGGAATCTCCTCCCGTTCCCGCATGATCTCAACAAGCATTTCTCCCATAGTCAGAATATCCGTCATATATTTTCTTCCTTTCATTTCATACTTTTACCGATTTCCCGTTGCCCCCTCAAACACCCTCACCGACGCTTCTTCCTCGAACTGTCTGGAATACAGCTCATAATAATATCCCTTTTTCTCAAGCAGTTCCCGATGGGTTCCCCGCTCAATCACCTTCCCGTCCTTCACCACCAGAATAAGGTCTGCCTGCCGGATCGTGGACAGCCTGTGTGCGATGATAAATGACGTATGCCCTTTTAAAAGCCTTGCCGTGGCTTGCTGGATGAGCTGCTCCGTCTGGGTGTCAATAGAGGAAGTGGCTTCGTCCAGCACGAAAATGGCCGGGTCTGCCAGAATGGCACGCGCAAAGGAGATCAGCTGTTTTTCCCCGGTAGAAAGCCTGCCGCCGCTCTCTCCCACGTCGCTTTCATAGCCCTTCTCCAGTTTCTTTACCACTTCATCTGCCGAGACACTTTCCGCCGCAGCTTCAATCTCCGCATCGGCGGCCGAGAGCCTCCCATACCGGATATTTTCCCTGACAGTCCCTGAAAACAGATGCGGGTTCTGAAGCACATACCCCATCTGGCTGTGGAGCCAGAGCTGGGAACGTTCCCGATAATCCACTCCGTCGATAAGTATCCTCCCCGAAGTAGGCTCAAAAAAACGTCCCATCAGGTTCACAAGGGTAGATTTCCCCGCGCCCGTCTCCCCGACGATCGCGACATTCATCCCTGCGGGCACATGGAGATTGAAATGTTCCAGTACATATTCTTTTCCGTCCGGATACATAAAGGAAACATCTTCAAACACGATATCTCCTTTGATCCTTTCCCAGTTTTCTTTCTTTGGATGGAAAGAATCCCCGTATTTCCTGATGACGTCCTCCCTGTCCGCAACATTCGGCTTTTGCTCCAACAAGTCCGTCACCCGCTCAATATTTGCCTGACAGGAAATCAGGTCTGCTAAAAGTCTTGCCAGCTGTTGGATCGGCTCAAATATGATCACCGCATAGGAGAGGAACACGGACAACGTGCCAAGCCCCATGGCCTTTTCCTGCACCATATGGCCGCCCTGTGCAAGTACCGCCGCAGCCGCAGCAGAACTAAACAGCAGGACCGCCGGAATATAGACTGCATTCAGCTTCGCAGAGCGGCTTGCCGCCTGCCGCATTTCCGAAGTCCGTTTGAAAAATGCCTCTTCATTCTCTTTCTCAATTCCCATGCTTTTCGAAGTCCTGACTCCCGTAATCCCTTCATTATACGCACTGGTGATCTGGGAATTGATCTTCCTTACTTTCCGATTCCAGTGGAGGATTTTGTTCTGAAAATAGACGGTCAGCACGGCAATACACGGCACAATCAGCAGGATAATGAGCGCCAGCCGCACATTCAGAAAAAACATGACCGCAAAAACGCTGGCCACATAGATCAGCGCCCACAGCATATCCACCAGACCCCAGGCCACCATTGTGGCAATCCGCAGGGTATCGCTCATAACCCGCGCATGGATATATCCCACCGGGGTCGTATTGTAGTAGGAAAAGGACAACATCTGCAAATGCTCAAACTGAGCCCATTTTAAATCTCTTCCCAGATTCATCTCAATGGTGATCGCTGCATGCACGGAGAGATAGACGCAGACAGTCTGGAACACGATCACAAGCCCGTAGACAAGCGCAAATCTCCACAATCCTTCCAATTTGCCTGGCGTGATAAAATGGTCGATGGCATAACTCTGGAACAGAGGGGTAGCCACGTCCACCGCGGCAAGAAAAACATTGAAGCCCATCGTGATGGCAAAGTATTTTTTATACGGCTTAAAAAACGGCAGCATCTTCCCCCAGGTCCGCAGGCTGAAGGGTTTATGATACTCTTGTTCCTCATAAGCTGCCATGTGACACACCTCCTGTTTCATTCCCGGACTCAATGTCTGATACTACACTGATTCCCGGTTCCGTTTTGGTTCCTGCCTCTACACAGGTTCCCGGTTCCATTTTGGTTCCTGCTTCCACACGGGTTCCCTGTTCCGTTTTGGTTCCTGCTTCCACATGGATTCCGCTTTCGGCATGAATGTTCTCCCGCATGACGGCGTTGGCGCCTGCATCCAGACACGCCCTGTCGTCCTGGTTCATCTGGATATCGTAGATCTTTCGGTAAATCCCGTCTTTCCGAATCAGTTCCTGATGGCTGCCCGTCTCTTCTATCCGCCCATGGTTCAGCACCAATATCTGATCCGCGCCCATCAGCGTTGTAATCCGGTGTGAAATCAGGATCACCGTGGCATCCTTCATATATTCGCCCAGGGCTTTGCGTATCAGAGAATCGGTCTGAGAATCCACTGCGGACAAAGAATCGTCAAATACAAGGATCGGCGCATCCTGAAGAAGCATCCTTGCAATCGCCACACGCTGCCTTTGTCCTCCGGAGAGCGTCACACCACGCTCCCCCACCAAAGTTTCATAGCCGTCGGGGAAATTCATGACCGCCTCGTCAATACATGCGATCTTTGCCACACGGCGGATTTCGTCCATAGAGGCATCCGGGGCGCAGGCCGCGATGTTTTCCCGGATTGTCCTGGAATACAAAAAAGGCTCCTGCAGCACCATTCCCACACATTTGCGAAGCTCCTCCAGAGGTATGTCCCGGATATCCCTTTCCCCGATACGAATGCTACCCTGCCCTTCCCTCAATTCATAAAGCCGGGTCAAAAGCTGTATGATGGTGGTTTTTCCGCTGCCGGTGCCTCCAAGGATACCGAATGTCTGCCCCTGCGGAATTGTAAAATGGAGGTCAGACAGCACCTGGCCGTATGATCCGGCTCCTGCCTCTGCTTCCTGCGGCAGAGGCTTTTCTCCCCCGGCATGTTCTGCGGAATATGCAAAATTCACATGATCAAATGTGATGTCAAAAGATTCCCCTGCATCTCCATTTTTATACGCTTTCCCATATGCTTCTTCCTCCGCCCGTATGATATAGTCCACACGCTCAAAGGATACCCCCGCCTTGCTCATATCCGAAAGAATACGGCCAAGCCCTCTAATCGGCCACACCAATGTGGTATTATAGGATGCAAACGCAACAAACTCACCCACGGTAATATTTCCCCGCACCGCTTCCGCCGCCCCAAGCACGATCACCGTTGCCACCTGGAAGCCTGTGATCAGATCCCCGACGCCCCAGTACACACCGGATAATGTGCCGAGCCGGATCCACAGCCTTGCGAATGTCTCATTTTTCTCACGGAACCTGTCCATCTCAAACTTCTCACGCCCAAAGGCGCGGACCACCCGCACGCCTGTGGCATTTTCCTGCACCACGGTGGACAGTTCCCCCTCCGCTTCATCCGCGTCAATAAACCGCCTGGCGATCAAACGGTAAAACACGGCGGAATACACGACCACAACAGGAATAAAAGACAGCACCGCCATAGATAATTTCACATGCATGGACAGCATCATGGCCAGGGAGGTCCCTGCCAGAAACACGGTACGAAAGACCTCCAAAAGCTGTGTCACCACAAAATTGCGGATGACTTCCACATCCGAAGTACACCGCTGGATGATATCCCCGGTCTGATTCCGGTCATGCCAGCGCATGGGAAGCTTCTGCACATGCACAAACAGGGCGTCCCGCATATTTTTTGCAAAATTTTCGCCCGCCATCGCTGTATTTGCCCGGCAGATATACTGCGAGATCCCCGATAGCGCCGCCACACCGACGAGCAGAAGCGCCAGTATCCAGAGATGCCCTGACAAAAAAGCAAACCCACTTTGGCCCAGAACAGAGTCAATACTAAACCGGAAGATCTGCGGCATCAGCGCATTTAAAACCGTTGTTGCCAGAGACGCCGCCAGAGCAGCGGCAAAATACCCTTTTGAGCCGTCAAAAAAACGCACGGTCAGACTTAGTTTTCTGTGTTTTGTTTTCAATACTTATCTCCCATCCAGTAAATAATAGAGTAATGAACGCTTGCAGTCCATGCCATTACCGCGTTGGAGTCCGTCGACGACAAGACCGGCGCCGCCTCAAAATCCCATGAGATTTAAAATCGCACCTGCCATACCGCAGGTGCGATTTTAGTAAGACAACCTAAATGCCTCTATCCACTTTATCTTTCCTTTAACCGGAACTTGGATACCAGCTGTCGCAGCATATCGGCCTGGCCGGAAAGCTCCTCGCTGGCCGCGGCGCTCTTTTCCGCCGTAACCATATTGGACTGAACCACATCGGAAATCTGCTGGATTCCACTGATCACTTCTTCCGTAGCTGACGCCTGTTTTGCCGAATAGTCCGCGATTTCTCCAATCAGCTTGCTCACTTCCTCTGATTGAGCCACCACTTCCATCATGGAAGCCGCCGTATCCTGCGCCATCTGGGAACCTTCCTCTACCGCTTCCACAGTTTCGCCGATCAGCACCGTAGTATTCTTCGCCGCCTCAGAAGATTTTCCGGCAAGGTTACGCACCTCGTCCGCTACTACGGCAAACCCTTTTCCCGCAGTACCTGCCCTTGCAGCCTCCACCGCTGCGTTCAGCGCCAGAATATTGGTCTGGAACGCAATATCCTCAATGGTCTTGATAATGCTGTGGATCTCCGTGGATTTCTCACTGATCCTGTGGATCGCCACATTCATATGCTGCATCTTGTCATTGCTTTCCAGGATCCGTTTGCCCACATCCTGAGAAATCTGGCTGGCCTGCTTTGCACCCTCAGCCGTCTTCTGTATCCCGTCGGACACATCATTCATATGCGCTGCCAGAGATTCTACTGCATTCGTCTGCTGTGAAGCCCCCAGAGACAGTGTCTGCGCTCCCTCTGACACATATTGCGAGCCTTCCGCCACCTGTCCCGCGGCCACGTTAATCTGTCCCAATGTCTGGTTGAGCGATAACGAAATCTGCTCCAAAGACTCCTTGATCTTGGCAAACTCGCCCAGATATTCATGCTGGAGCGTAAATGCAAGATCCCCCTCGGAAATATCCTTAAGCTTTTCAGAAACCTCATCGATATAGTCGATATAATCCCTGAGCCTTACTACCGTCTGCCCAAAATTATCCGCCAGTTCCCCCAGCTCGTCATTGGAATCGTGATGGATCGTCTGATCCAGTTCCCCTTTCGCAATCTTAGCCGCAACACCGCTCAGTTCCGCTACCGGCTTGCCAATAATATTTCTCACCAGAATAATAAGCAAAAGGACTGCGAAGATGACCGCCACCACTGACACGGTGATCATAATTATCGTCAATGTGCCTAATTCGGCCAATGCTTCCGCCCTGGACACATACGCAACTGCCATCCAGTTGCTGTCAGGCACCTGCTCTACCTGAATATATGTGCTGTTATCATACAGGGATAAGCCCGTCTTTCCATTTTCTATCTGCTCTGCGGCATATGCATACATATCTCCGCTGAATTCACTTAAAGTCCGACCTGTGATCTCCGGATCCCTGTGCCCGATAATCGTGCCCGTGGCCACATCTACCAGAAAAACGCCGCCTGTTTCCTCAATCTGCACTCCCTGAACAATATCGGAAATAGAATCCAGATACACGTCCGCTGCCGCGACACCGCGGGTGGAGCCGCCCACTCCCTTCAAAATACCGGAAGCCCCTACCACATAGGACTGGCTGGCCTCATCAAAATAAACCTCACCCAGCTTAAAATCCTGGGACTCAAGGCCGTCCTGATACCATGACTTTTCCAGCGCATTGTAGTCCGGCCCCGGTACAAATGACGCGTGATACAGGGAACCGTCCGTAAAAGCAACATACAGGCCGGCCGGATACGCATCATTCTGATCCACCGTATGCCGGATATATTGCGTCATTTCCGGGATGTCCATATTGCTGTATTCAATGGTATCGCGCTGCATCTCCATCATGGTCAGCGTCCTGTTGATCCATCCGCTTGTCTCATGGACCGCCTTGTCTGTCGTTTCCTGAATCAGATTCTCGCTTTTATCCAGCAGCGCGCTGCTGACACGGCCATAGACGATCAGCAGCAGCGCCGCCACCATGATTACGATGGTCACTACGCTTGCTCCGATGAGCTTCGCCGCAATCCCGCGCCTCCTTTTTTGGGTTCTTACCGCCGGCTTATCATTTGTCCTCTTTTTTGCTTTCATCTTTTTTCTCCCTTTACTCTTATCCGGTTCCCGCAGAGGGAATCTGGAATCTTATGGCAATATGCCTCTTCCATTATACTATAAGAAAAAGGCCGAAAAGTCAATGACCGGCTGGCTGTTTGCACGGAATTATTTCTTATTTTTTTAATATTGACGGAACGTTTGCAAAATATTATGATAATAAAAAAACAAAGGAGTTTGAACCAATGAAAATGAATTTTATGAAAAAGCACTTATCCTGTATTTTTTGCGTAATGCTCTCTGCAGCCCTTATGCTTTCCGCTGTCGGCTGTAACAGCGGTACTGAAAAAAAACCGTCCTCCTCAACGATGTCAGAACAGGACGAATCCTCTTCTTCTGCGGACGCAAATAAGGATTCTTCTGCGGACGCACCCGAAAAAGAGCCAGAATCTCCGGCTGACGGCGGCGCAGTGGGAGAAGGAAGTACTCAATTTGATTTCACCGTGACAGACCAGGACGGCGTGGAAACGCAATTTGAAGTCCATACAGACAAAACCATCGTAGGCGAGGCTTTACAGGAACTGGGCCTGATCGACGGTGACGAAAGTGAATACGGCCTTTTCGTGAAAACAGTGAACGGCATCACTGCTGATTATGATGTGGACGGCGTCTACTGGGCATTCTATATCAATGGGGAATATGCACAGGAAGGGGTAGACTCAACCGAGATCAAAGAAGGGGACAGCTATGCCTTTAAGGTGGAAAAAGGTTGAAGCCTTCAACAAAAGAAATCACGGTGTTTGCAATGCTCGGAGCCGTGATGTATGCATCCAAGATCCTGATGGAGCTTGCGCCTAATATCCATCTGCTCGGTGTCTTTACGGTTGCCTTTACGGTGGTGTACCGGCAGAAGGCATTGTATCCCATTTATATATACGTCCTATTGAACGGACTCTTCTCCGGCTTTGCATCGTGGTGGGTGCCCTACTTATACATCTGGACCGTATTGTGGGGAATGGTTATGCTCCTGCCGAAAAATCTGCCGAAAAAAATAAGGCCGCTTGTATACATGGCAGTATGCGCTTCCCATGGTTTCCTGTTCGGCACGCTGTACGCCCCGGCCCAGGCGATCCTGTTCGGCATGAGCTTTCAGGGAATGGTCTCCTGGATTATTGCCGGGCTGCCATGGGATCTTATGCATGGCGTCAGCAATTTTTTCTGCGGTATATTGATCTGCCCGGTCATTTCCGCGTTAAGGCATGCGCAGCAGTATACCTCCGGCTGATCTCCTCTTGCCATTGATACTGCCCCATGTTAAAATCTGGGCATAGCTGTTTGACAAAAATACGATAGAAAGCAGGGAACTATATAAGCGCAGAAGTACAGACGGCTGTCATGCGGTTCCTGATAGAAGGTGAATGATCATGGATGAAAAAAGAATGGTAAAAGTAACGGAACGGATTACCCGTCTTAACGGCGTGCATTCCATGGGGGTGATCGGTGATCCGGGCTGCGAAGGGCTTGGCACGTATAATATGAAAGTGTATGCAGGCGCATTGGAGGAAAGCGGTAAGGATGACATCACGCTGGTAGCGGGCGATCTGGTTCCCACAGGAACAGACCATTATTACCGGATGATACAGGATATAACAGAAACCCTTGCACAGAATCCTGTGTATTCTCTTCGCGGAAATCATGACACAGGGGCTTATACCGAGTATTTCGGGCATAAAAATTATGCGCTGCTGACGGAGCGCTTCGCTGTAGTTGTGCTGGACAATGCCCTGCGGGCCTTTGAAGAAGAAGGGCTCACACTTTTATCCGAAGTCCTTGCGATGGAGGCAGTAGGGCAGGTTATCATCGCTTTCCACATTCCGGTCCCCAATCATTTTATTTTAAACTGTGTTACCGAAGAAGAATTTTCCCGTCTCAAAAGCGCCTATGAACCGTGGAGATCCAAGGTGAAATACTTGCTCTGCGGCCATGTGCATTCCCGGTTCATTGACGTTGTGGACGGGATTCCCCTGATCTGCACCGGAGGAGGCGGAGCCATGATCGAGGATGTTTCCAGGGATATCAAAGCCTGTGACGTGGAGCACCACATCATCCATTTTTATGTAAAAGACGGCGTACTGGATTATCGAATCTCCAATCTCTCTGAGGATTGTTACGGACGGGAAAGCGAGGATGCGATCCTCAACCAGAGGCTCAAAGAAACTGTGGATGGCGAACTGACGGCGCATTTTAAATATCTGATGTTTGCAGACCGTGCAGAGCGAAGAGGCCTTTCACACATTTCCAATCTTTTCCGCGCCCTTGCCGCCTCTGAGTACCACCATGCCCGGAATTTTTATTCCGTTTTGGAGCGCCCTGCAGCTTTTATGGAATCTGTCAAAACCTATCTGCCGGGTGAAGAATTTGAATATGAACATCTGTACAAAATGATGATCACCTATGCCAAAGACCACCAAAGCCCTTTGACCCGTCAGGCCTATGAGGGCGCGTCGGCCGCGGAAAAAGTCCATGCCGCCCTGCTCAAACAGGCAGAGGATGTGGAAAATTTTGCGGAAGAGACGATCTATGTCTGCCCGATCTGCGGATATGTCATGACCGGGGATTCCGTACCGGAACGCTGCCCGGTGTGCGGAGGGCCGAAAAGGCAGTACCAGGTCTTTGGGCAAAATGCCGATGAAAAATAGAGTTTTATAAAACGCATAGAGCGGCTGAAAAAACAGCCGCTTTATTTCCGCGAAGCAAGAATCCCCAGCAGCAGAAGCGCCGGAAACGCAATCCCCGCCAGAATACCCATCCGTAGATTCTCCCCCAACATACTGGATACGGTTCCCACCAGCGTCGGCCCGCCGGAGCATCCCAAGTCTCCCCCAAGCGCCAGCAGCGCAAACATGGCCGTCCCGCCTTTGGGCAGGGCGGCAGACGCCTTACTGAATGTCCCCGGCCACATGATCCCCACAGAAAGCCCGCAGACCGCGCAGAACACCAGGCTCAGCCGCGGATCCGGCAGCAGGGAGATTCCCAGATACGAAAGGATACAAAGGCCGCTGCTGCCAACCATGAATTTATCCAGTTGGATCCTGTCTCCGTATTTTCCATAAAAGGCTCTGGATGCCCCCATCAGTACCGCAAATGCCATAGGGCCGGCCAGATCGCCGGCCGTCTTGGCGATTCCCAGTTCTTTCTCCGCAAAGGTGGATGCCCACTGGCTTACCGCCTGCTCGCTTGCCCCCGCGCATACCATCATGATCAGCATGATCCAGAATATTTTTATACGGAACAATTCTTTCAGCTTAAGCCCGGTCTCTCCTTCTTCCATCAACGCCGCAATCGGAACCTTCATAAACGCAAGCGCATTGCAAAGCGGAATAATCGCCCATATCCATGCCAAAATCTTCCAGTGATGAATACCAGCCAAATGGAAAAACAGCGTGGACAACAGCACGACTCCTACATGTCCCCAGCAGTAAAAGGAATGCAGCATGCTCATTGCCTTTTCCTTATTGTCCGAGGGGCAGGCTTCCACCACCGGGCTTACAAGAACCTCCAGCAGCCCTCCGCCAACGGCATATACCATGACTGAGATCAGGATCCCCGCAAAAGCGGACGGAAGCGCCTCCGGCAGGATAGTTAGAAGAACCAGCCCCGCCGCCGACAATATATGGGCTGCGACCATACAAATGCGGTAACCGATCCGATCCACAAATCCAACAGACAGAAGATCCACCAAAAGCTGGATACCAAAGTTAAAGGTCACCAGCAGCGTAATCTGTGAAAGCGGAATCTCATAGGAACGCTGGAACGTTAAAAATAATAGCGGCACAAAATTATTGACGATGGCCTGCACAACGTAGCCCACAAAGCAGGCAGTAATCGTCTTATTATATTGTTCTTTCATCTTCTCTCCTCCTGTAACAAACCCTGTGTGAGATTCTGTCGTATATTTCCTTTGCAATCATTGCACATAACCGTACAATGATGGTATAATATTGTAAAAATGTTCACTTCCCGTTCCGCCGCCTGCCGGATTCCGGAGCCACATGTCGGATGACAGAACAAAATCCTGCCAGCCAAAGCAGGCTTTGATACATGATTAACATAACGAAATTCCGGGGATATGTTCCCCAAAAAGGAGGAAATGTACATGCTGTTTGTAAATTATCCAAAGTGCTCGACCTGCCAGAAAGCAAAAAAGTGGCTGACAGAACACAACATGGAATTTGAAGACCGCGATATCAGGGAGCAGAATCCTACGGCGGAAGAGCTCAAAGAATGGCATCGAAAAAGCGGGCTTCCACTGAAGCGTTTCTTTAATACCAGCGGCGTTCTCTATAAAGAGATGCATTTAAAGGAAACGCTTCCTGCCATGAGCGAGGAGGAACAGTACGCCTTGCTCGCAACCAACGGAATGCTTGTCAAACGGCCCATTCTCGTAACAGAAAATACCGTTCTGACGGGGTTCAGGGAAAGTGAATGGGGGAGCCTGGTCTAAGACCGGCTCCCCTGAGCCTTTCAGTTTATCCGGCGCATGGCGTCCCGGAATGCATAAACCAAAGCCTGTCCCCCATAATCTCTTTCATGATCTGAAAAGCCAAAGTCCCCGTGCAGTGCCCGGTATAGAACTGCGTATCCATCTTTCGAAGCTCCTTTGCCACATCCCGGATCAAACGTCTCTCCTCCTCGTCATACTCCGTGTTTTTCGCCATATGGAAACCGCTGATCACAATATCGGGGGCGCCGTGGTACAGCCGCGCAAAGCAATCCAGAATATTCAGGATTCCATTATGCGCACACCCGGAAATCAAAATTTTCTTTCCTTCTGTCTCCACCACCACATACTGCTCATGGTCAAAAGAATCCTGTACATAAGACTCCCCTGTCTTTCTTTTCAGAGTGAGATTGCTTTTCGGCCATTTCCTCCTGCCCGTCACCCCGGAAAAGACAGAAATCTCCCGATCGATCCGGCATCCTTTCTCCAAAAGGACAATCTGGGGAAGATCCAATATCCTTTTGTCAATCCCGATATATTTTTCCCTGCCGTCCTTTAAATTGTAATAATCGTCTGCCGCACGGACATGCATGTAGATTTTGGCATTCGGGTTCTGCTCTGCAAATGACAGAAGCCCGCCGGAATGGTCGTAATGGCCGTGGCTTAAAAATACCAGGTCTATGCTTCCTGTATCCACACCAAGCTTTCCGGCGTTGTCCCATGTTTTTTCCGATGCCCCCGTGTCCACCAGAATCCGGTGCATCAAAGTTTCTATATAAACACAAAACCCGTGTTCCGCAAATACTTTATTTTCTCCGGCTGTATCTTCCATCAGATTAAGGATCTTCATTATACGCACCTGCCTTCATTCTATTTTGCCGTCTCAAAACGCTAAAACGCTGTCAGGATGTTCTGAGGATTATCAGAGTCAAAGCCGCAGCAAGCTGCGGGGTCTTTGGTCCGCTCTTCTTCTAGTTCAGTATAGGCTACCTTCCCTGAAACAGCAACCCCGTTTTTGAAAAAACTGCTGCCGGAGAGTTCTAAAAGTTAGGGTTCGCGGCCGGAAAGGCTGTAAACGGTAATCTCTAAAACCTCACCGCCAGCCACCCGTCCCAAAACCCGGCGCCGGACACTTCTTTTCCTTTCAGCGTATCCGGCAGTATAAACCTCCGTTTTTCATTCCTCACCGTGACAATCAGCTCCCTGCCCGACGCCTCAAGATTGATTTCCTCTTTCTCCGCGAATGGCAGCCACAGCCTGAGCACGCTTTTTTCACCTTGCTTTTCAATCTTCATCATCCGGCCTGCAAAGAAAAGATCCATTGGGTCTTTCTCACCGTAAAGCAGCCCCGCCGCCCTTTCCAATGCATCTATCCCCTGCAATTCGTGGCTCTGCAGTTCCAGAGTAAACAACGGGATGCCGCCAAAACTTTCTCTTAATTCCTGCATGCTTTCTTCCTGTCCGGCAATCCATGCCTGAAAATAACCTTCCAGAGCGTGCCTTGGGTAAATCCGGTTGACAATGACGGCATCCACCTGATAGCCATATAGATGGAGACAGGTAAAATTATGCTTTGCTTCACGGATCACGATTTGCTCCGGGGTCGTAACGATCCGCAGGCTGACCGCAGACTGGTCGTTCATCAGGCGCTGCAGGCGTTCCAGTTTATCCACCAGAAGGGTCAGTTCTTCAAACACATCATCTTTGGGCATGGGGAGCTTCGCTATTTTTTCCACAACAGGCCCCGCCACCTTTACCACCCTCCTTTCCACCGGAAGAAAGGTACGCATCAGATTGCCGAACTGTTCCGGGAATTTTAACAGGGAAAGCGTCTCGCCCGTGGGCGCGCAGTCAACGACCAACGCATCCAGAGCCGCACCCTTATGGCCTTGCAGGCCGTCCCGGTTAAGCTGCTGCGGCGTCCCGCCTGTGAAATCCTCCTGCCCCTGCATGCCCTTACCCTCATAATAATCCAGAATTTTGAAAAGGGAAAATAATTCCTCCAATCCCGGAAATACCAAAAGCTCCTCTGCCTCCAACCCGTTCTGCGCATGGCTGGTCAGCAGTTCCTTCAGATATCCCTGTAATTTTCCCCACGCCCTTTCACTTTCGCTGACCACGTCAATTTCCAATGCATACAGATTTTCCTGAATCTGCAAGGGCTCCTCCGCCAGTTCCACTCCGATCGCATCCCCCAGGCTGTGCGCCTGATCGGTACTCATCACAAGCACCTTCTTCCCCTGCGCGGCAAGCCTGCAGGCCGTTGCCGCCGCCACGCTGGTCTTTCCGACTCCGCCCTTTCCGGTATAAAATAAAATTCTCATCTCCAACCTCCCTATTTGCTGCAAAACATCTAATCAATGGACACTTTCCTTACGGTTTTCTCTTGTTCTCCCCTTACGCCGCTTTCTTCCTGCAGGATCTCCATCCCATACTCCACGACCATCTTAAGCAGTTCTTTCCCGCCGGCTTCCAGCCCGTCCCTGACAGAATCCGGGAGCAGGCTGTACAGGGCTTTCATCTCATAACGCTTTGCCTTGATCATATTGTCCATAAACTCTTTCTTCATTGTGTGCCTCCCCGTGAAAAATAAATTTCCAGCGCGTCCCCTTTTTGCTTAGCCCCCGAAATGCTGCAATGCCGCATGGTATCGGGAAGCGCGATATTCCTCTTAAAATTCCCGGCTTTCAAGATAACATTTCCCTCTGACTGATACAGATCCAGTTTCTCTATGCATGCGCAGGGGAGGAATAAGTTCAGCCGATACCCCTCTTCCGTCTTCTCATAAACCTCCCCGCCCCGGTGCTTCTGCACCTCGAACACCGGACGGCCTTCCAGGGCATCTCTGCAGATTCTGTCCAATGACTGCATGGTACACAATTCTTTCTCATACCATGGAATCTGTATCGAGGGAACTTCCTGAAATACCGCCCTTAGCTCCGCAAGATATTTCCTTTGCAGCGCTTTCCAACCTGCAAAAAACGGATTTTCCACGGCATCCGGCAGTACGCGGTTAATATACACCCCATCCACATAATATCCATAGAGATTGAGGTACATATAATTCCTCCGTGTCTCTTCTACCACCATTTTTTCCGGCAAAGCCACAATACGGACCGTAGTGACCGCATCATTTTTCAGAAGTTCCTGCAGCTTAGAAAGCCGCACATAGAGGCGCTCAACATCCGTCATGGCCTTCCCGTCGGGAAGCTCTATCTTTAGCATTACTTTGGAAACGGGAGACAATACGCGCATGGCAATTTTTCCGATGGGAAAAAACTTTTCCATATACCAGCACAATAATTCCGGAAATTTCAACAATGCCAATGTCTCCCCGGTAGGGGCGCAGTCAATGATAAGCCGGTCATATCCGCCGTCCTCATAAAGATCCAGTATCTTCAAAAGAGAAAATAACTCTCCCATCCCCGGCAGCCCCGCAATAGAGAATATATCGCCTGCCCCATCCATTTCCACCCCTGTAGATCTAAACAAATTTTCGATGGCCCGCACCATGCCGCGGTACTCATGCTCCATCATATATTCCGGGTCTGCCTCCAAAGCGTACAATTCCGGGGCAATTCGTGTCTCATTGCGTCCGATTTTCACCTCAAACAAGTCGCTCAGATTATGTGCCATATCCGCCGAAAATAGCAGCGTCTTCTTTCCTTCTCCGGCGGATTTCCGTGCATGGGCTGCCGCAATACTGGTTTTTCCCACTCCTCCTTTGCCCGTAAAAATCAATATCCTGTCCATAATTTTCCCTCCTTTTATTCTTAATACGAATTATTCGTTTCCCGAAGTATTTGTTTTAAGATAAGAGCCCGCGTTGCCCGTCGGGCTCCTTCTCATCCTCCCGCATAAAAACCTGTCTCAAAATTGCCGTATAAATTCCAAAATATCCATCAGGCCATCGAAAATACCGTCCCCGCTATTCAATCCTGATCCTGCGCACTTTCTTTTCCGGTTCTGCCTTTTCATTCCTATACTCCTCGTCCAGGCCTTCAAGCACCTTATCTATCAGCTGAATCCCCGTCTGTAATTCCTGCGGAGTGAGCCGGTTAAGAACAGACTGCCCATAATGAAAAACCTGGTCTAAGATATCCTTGATACACTCCATCCCCTGCCCTGTCATCTGAATGGTAACGACCCGCTTATCCTCCGCGCTTCTGCGGCGCTCTAACAGGCCGCGCTTTTCCATCCGGTCCACGATCCCTGTGACCGTATTCAGCGGCGCCTCGAGATAATCCGACACCTGAGTCATGTTCACCTCTCCCCTGCGGTAGAGCAGGAGCATCACAAACACCTCATTTTTTGAACAGTCCAAAAGGATATTCTCCCATGTCCGGGGCGAGATCAACGTTTTAACCCGATCCAGATACGCAAACATAATCTTTTCAAAATCCTGTATTGCCGCCATTTGATTTCCCGCCTTTAAAATACTTCTTCTTCCGAAGTAATTCAAGTATAATCGATTTTCCCGGGTTTGTCAAGCTCCATGCACCGTATACCGGGCAAAGGATTACGAAAAAATCCCCGCAGCCTTTTTATAACGGCCTGCGGGGAAACAATGCCTGCAGTTTAAAAATCCCTTGTAATATTTTTAAGCCATTTATAACTCTTGTAATGCCGGTAAACAAAAGGCAGTTTTACAAATTCGTCCAGATAGATCAGGAAATACACCCACATAGGCGGAAGTTTCAGCACAAACGCGCTGAAGAACCCGAGCGGCACCGCGAACAGCCACATATCAATAACGTCACAGATAAAGCCCCAGCGTGAATCTCCGCCGGAACGAAAAACGCCGCAGATCACCGTGCTGTTCATGGCCTGCCCCAGAACGGAATACATATTGATGTACAGCATGACGCTCAGATATCCCTGCGCCACAGCGCTTAAATCCGCCATGTTCATAAACACGGGGCGCAAAATGAAAATCAAAGCTCCGCCTGCAATCCCGCTGATAAACGTAATGATACAAAAACGGGAAGCGTCTTCTTTGACCGTTTCCATCCTTCCCGCCCCAATTTCCTTCCCCAGAAGGATTGCCCCTGCATTGGCAATTCCAAAGCAGACCACGGTTCCCAGATTTTTTGCCACAACGGCGACCGCATTGGCCGCCACCATATCACTTCCCAGGTGCCCCATGATGACCGAATACATGGAGAATCCCACGCCCCATGAGACTTCGTTTCCAAAGGCGGGAAGAGAATACTTCATAAAATCCCGAAACAACACCTTGTGGTGCTCAAACAGAATAGCCGGCCGGAAACGGATAGTCTGAAAACGGCATGCGTCCGCCATGCAGATAATCAACTCAACTCCGCGCGCAATCGCAGTGGCAAGTGCAACGCCGAGAATCCCCATCCTGGGCAGGCCGAACAGCCCGAAAATAAATACGGCGTTCAGAATGATATTAAGCCCTAACGCAGAACCATTGGTAACGGTCGCAAAAACCACCCGTTCAATGGAGCGCATGGTGCACAAATACACCTGGGAGACGCTCATAAAAAGATACGAAATCCCCACAATGCGCAGATAGGAAATTCCGGTGCTGATCAATTCTGCCTCGGATGTAAAAATCATCATCAGAAGTTTCGGGAAAAAGCATGCCAGCACAAAAAAGAAAAATGAAACCAGAATCGACAGTTTCATACCGATCCCCATGATCTTTTCAATCGTCCGGGTATCTTTCTTTCCCCAATACTGGGCAGCCAGCATCCCAATCCCTGATGAAATGCCGGAGTAGACCAGATTCAGTATAAACATGATCTGGCTGGCAAGAGAACCCGCGGAAAGAGCCGTCTGGCTTACCCAGCCAAGCATCACTACATCCGCGGAGCCCACCGCAGTTGTAATGAGATTCTGGAGTACGATGGGGAACGCCAGACGGAGCATATCCCTGTTAAAAGTTGATGATTTTGCCATTGCAGCCTTCATACATGAACCCCTCCCCCCATTTTGAAAATAATGTACTGAAATCCGATTTTTGTTAAAAACATTATAGCCTGTTTTTGAACCTTTGTCTTACTGTTTATCAGAAAAAAACTTCGGTATTTTGACTTTATAGACTTATCCTCTGCTGGAAAAAGAAACGCCGGGCTTCAAAAGCCCGGCTCTTCACTACTCAACCGAAATTAATTGCAAGCTTCGCAAAGAAGTCTTCCAGCGTCAGCCTTGCATCCAGATATTGATACACCCGGATCTCCCGGTTGTCCTTCCCGTGAATATAAGTCATGTCTTCCGCAATCCCCGGCGCAGGCACAAGGTCATAGCTCACCTTCTCCAGTTCCTCCATGAGAACCGCAATGGTTCCCTGATCCCCCAGTCCCCAGATTTCCCCGTGGGGCCATTCCATCTCATATTTTGCCGCAAACTGGTTGAACTCCACCATCTGACGGAAAAGGTACTCCCCGATCTTTCCGCAGGGACGGACTTTAAGCTGTAGTTCCGCAAGGGAGACTGCCATCACTTTATACAGACTCTTGGGTACCTGCCAGAGCGGAACTTTGGAAGAAAAGAGTACATTTGCAGCGTGTACGTCCATCATCAGGTTAAACTCAAATCCACCCTCAGGGTAATCCCCGCCCCCAATCCAAATCACCGTCATGCGGTCCGCGATCTCCGGCTTCATAAGGAGAGCACAGGCTACGTCAGTCACCGCACCCTGACAGGCTACATACAGAGGACGTTGATCTTCCTTCATGGCCTCTTCGATGATAAATCTTGCCCCTTCGGAATCAATGGGCGTCTCCTCATCCTTCATTCCTGTGGCCGCTCCCATAAGCACCGGATACTTTCCTTCCAGATCCATCAGTTCCAGTACTTTTAAAATCTCGTCATAGCTTGCCTTTGCAGTCCCTTCCTCCCCATAGGTCTGGGGATTTTTCCAGAAATGCCCTGCCACAATCCCCTTTACGTCAAATCGGGGCGTCATCAGGTGATGTGCCACCGCGAACTGGTCGTCCGCTTCATTTTTGCAGTCCGTATGCACGATCATACGCACTTTCTTGTTTTCCGGTACTACATACTCATAATTCCACATAACTCCATCTCCTCCTGTCATTATTTTCTGCCCCTTATCTTTTGCAGAAACCGCACGCCGTGCGTCATAGCGGCGCAGGGGCTGATATCCCGCCTGATACATACGCCATATTCTGCCATACTTATTTTGTTTTCTTCTGACGCTTATCCAGATCCGCACGGATTTCCGGATATTTCTTATCCAGATCGTATGGAATCAATACAACGATCGCTAAAATGGTAGAAACCAGAGATAATCCTCCGAATGCAAAGTTGATTGCAGTCTGTGTCTTTGGGAACATCTCTGTAAGATTCTGTCCTGCCTTTAACGCCGCATCCATAGCCTCCGAATCATAGGCGCCCCAGACAAGGAGTGCGGATACGATCGCGGATGCGGATGCACTGGAAAGTTTGTTTGCAAAACCTGAAATAGCATTCTGCGTACCTGCAAGGCTTCTCCCACATTTCCATTCTGTATAGTCGTAGATATCCGGCATCATAGAAAAGAACATACTGGAACGGAATCCAAACCCAAGTCCAATTAAAGCCAGAGCCATTGTAGCGATCGTGCCGTTTGAAGTAAAGAACAAAATCGCATAACCGATCACATCCACAATCGCGCCAAACTGCATCAGCTTTACCTTATGTATCCCGCGCCCGTTCAGGTACGCCGCCAGGATCATAGTCGGGATCGCAAGGATCGTAAGCAGCGACAGTGCAATCGGCATAGAACTTTCATCGCATACGATATAATTGTAGTAATACTGCATTGCCCCGTACATTCCCAGATAACCTAAAAACAGAAAGAATACCAACAGCAGCAGCATCAGATAATATTTGTTCTTGAAGGCATCCCCAAGATCCTGCAGAAAAGAAGATTTTTCAGTCCTCTTTGTGGGCGGGTTGATTTCTGCAGTATTAAATACACACAGGCACATGATCACGATTACCATCAGGCCAAGCACAATATTGGTATTCCGATAACCTGCCGCCAATTCAGCCCCTGTCGCATCCGATGAACCCGCGAAATAGTATACCATCGGAATCACGAACAACGAAGAGGTCAGTGAACCAAGGTTTGCAAATACCGTACGTGTTGTAGCAATCTTCGTACGTTCCGTCGGGGACGGGGACAAGGCGGAAACAATCGGCGCCATGGGGATATTCACCAGCGTATAGCCAAATGAGAAAACGACATAGGTCACATAAGCCCAGGCCAGCTTTGCCCCTGCGCTCCATCCTGTCGGAACAGAGAACAGCAGAACCATTCCCACTGCCAGCACCGGCGCTCCACCCAGCATCCACGGACGGTAACGCCCCATTTTTGTATCTGTATGGTCGATCATTGCGCCGACCATATAATCGGTAAACGCATCAATAAACTTTGTGATAACGAACATAAATCCAACTGCCGAAGCGCTGATGCCCGCGCAGTTTGTATAGTAAAACAGAAGGTATGTATTTGCCAGCAGATAGGCAAGATTGCACGCATAATCGCTGATGCCGAATCCGATACGCTGTCTCCATTTAAAAACCGTTGACTGATAATAACCTGCTTCATGTTTTAATGTTTGCATCATAATCTCTCCTCTTCCTTTTTGACTTGTTGAAAAGAATTTCCTGCCCGGCAGTATCCAGGGATTCCCGGCAGCATGCGGCCTGCTTTTGCCTGATTTTCTCCCGCCAAAAACATCGGATGCTGAAAACGCGTTTTTTAATCACTTGTGATAGTGGTATTATAATGTCTTCTCCGCGTCTTCTATATCATTCTTTTAATATTTTTATCAAAATACAAACATCTTTTCATGTCGTTTTTTTAACAGTCTACTTGTACATCTTTTTAACCCTTTATGTGAACGTTACGGGTTGAGAACGGAACTCCTTCTCTTTGTATCTGTCCCGGTACTGCTTAGGAGTCATGTTCATATATTTTTTGAACGCATTACCAAAATGGCTCTGGGAATGGAAACACACATAATCACTGATCTCCGCAAGGCTTGCCTCCGAATATTTCAAAAGGTTTGCCGCACGCTCCACGCGGAATTTGCGGATATACTCCTGAATACTGATATCCATCTCCTTATGAAACACCCGGGAGAGATGTCCCGGACTGATTCCTATGCCCTCTGCAATATCTTCCAGATAAATTTTACGGTTGTAATTTTTATAAATATAGTCCTTACATTGTTCTGTGTAACCGGAAACCGTTTTTTCCGCCTTTATATCCGCTACCAGCTTCGCAAATTCATACAATGCCCTCCGGCAATATTCCTCCAGTTCCTCCGTCTTTGTGCATTGGTCGATCCTGTTGATAAAGATATCGCTAAGACGGTATGCTTTTGCGGGCGATACCCCGCCCTGGATCGCCTCTCTTGTTGCAACGGTTACCACGGTCACAGCCAGATTCCTGTAATGATTCTGTTTCTTACCAGAGAGGACGCCTGCGCTGCTCAAAAGCGCGCCCGCTCTCCGCCTTGCTTCTGCGGGACGTCCCTGGGCAACGGCTTCCATCACATAGCGTTCCTCCTGATAGGTGTGATGGTACATGTCGTCGTCCAATTTCCGCATTTCCAGAATAATATCATCCTTTTCCACCTCTGTCTCCGCAATCTCCGCCAATGCATTTGCTTTCAGGATATCCTCTGTCTCCAGAGAAATACCGTTTTCTATTTCATTGAGTACTGCCGTAAATGTCAGGATGCGTAAGAGGGAAGTTCTGACCGGATGCCTTCTCTCCTTTCCGGGAAGGCCGTAATTCTCATAAAAACGGCGGAGACCTGTATATCCCAGTTCCTCCGTACAGACCGGTCCGGTCAGATAATAGCCGCCTTTCGCTTCCATGCAGGCAAAGATCACATGGTTTTCATCCCGATAGACAACCGGAGTTTCCTGACATCCGCACTTTTCCACCAACAGCTCCACCAGAAACGGCGCACAGACAAAGGGGCTTTCTTCCTCCAAAAATGCCCCCGAGCCTTTAGGAACACATTTTCCGCCCTCCATGAAAAAAATCGGGATTCCCCAGAGCCGTTCTATCTTTTCCATTAATTGAGACACCGTTCCCCCTCCTCTTTTGATCCTTAAATAAAAAGCGGCGCCGTCTCGATTACAGCGCCGCTTCTTCCTGTTTTCTCCTTAAGGCAAAGCCCCCGCGGCAAGCCGGCGGGGCGTCAGATTTCCTGCGCAAAATATCCATTTCTTCGCCTGAGGGGCAGAATCCTATCCATCATGCCGGAATCCCTTCATCAGCCCTTTGAGTACTTCCTGCCGAATCCCTTCTTCCGTCCGGCTGAACGCCTGATAATCCGCATAGCGCGCCGCCACATAGAGATAATCCGACAGCCTGTTCATATACTGCATGGCTCTTGAGTCCGCCCCATAATTCTGCGAAACCTTACGGAAACGCCGTTCCGCCCGCCTTGCTACTGCCCGTGCAACATCCAGCCTTGCGGACTGCTCACAGCCTCCATACAGTACAAATTCTTTTGCCCTTGGGAACTGTGCCTCCATGGAATCAATCCCCTCTTCCAGAGACAGGATCTCTTCCTTCGTAACATGGTATGCAGTATTGCGCGGGTCGGCAATGCCTGACATAATCTTCATCAATTCCTTCTGCCTGCGCGAAAGCGCATCCCGAAGCGGCGGCACGGCGATGACTTTCGCCAGACCGATCATACTGTTGAGTTCGTCGATCGTTCCCACCAGTTCTATACGGTCATCCGACTTAGGTATACGAACTCCGTTCATCAGCGAGGTTTTTCCGCCGTCCCCTTGTTTTGTATAAATATCCATAGCTATCCCCTTATTGAATGCCTGTTTTTGGCTTCGCGGCTTCTTTGATTCTCCGAGTATTCCTGATCTTTCGTCTATTTGCACGTACACTATTTAAATGCCTGTTTTTTGACAGCCCGTGCGCTGTCCGCCCCCAGTTTCCGGCTCTGCTCTCTGGCTGGATTCTGGCAGCGTTCCACGTTCCTCCCTTTTTCCAGTCCCCTCATCTGAAATGCAGCTGTCGTCCGGCAGATACCGATTCCCGAACCTGGCATGGAATCATTGGCCGCCTGCCATGCCAACAGGTCTATATCCTCTTCGTCCTGTTCCGTCACTTCAAAAAATACCCCTTCTTCTTCAATACCGGCACAAATTTCCTTCAAAATCCGGCTGTCTGCCTGACAGGTATAGATAAAAATGGATGGTTTCTTGATGATCATTTTTTTTCTCCTACATAAGACAATACCAGTCCGGTGGCAACGGCGTTCCGAGGCCCCATACTCCCCCGAATGTTGCCCCGGCCGCAGACGATACGGTAAGAAGCAAACTCCTCCATGAGCATTTCCGGAATCTCAAAATCCTCCGCGGAGCCGCCTACCAGCACCACATTGGATATATTTTTTAAATTGTTTCCCGGGGCAACCCGCCTTAATGCCCGGAACGCATTCGTAACAAATACCTTTCTTTTGGCCTCCTGACGGACCTGCACGATCTTCTCCATAGGAATATCCTGCTCAATCCGGATCAGCCCGTCCTCTGCAAGAAGCACAACGCGTCCATAAAAGCGCGGATCAATGGATTCTTCCACGAAGCTCATCTGCCCGTTTTCCATACGCATATGGTATAAACTCTCTACCTTTGCCAGAGGGTATTTCTTGATCTGCTCTGCAATATGGCGGTCTCCCAGCCCCAGCTCAGTCTCGATAAGCATGGAAACCAGTTCGCCCGCCCCGGCCTGATGCGTCATCGTTACGTTCCCGTCCTTTGAAATAAGCGCCGCATCTGTGGAGCCGCCTCCCATATCCAGAATTGCCAGAGGAAGCATGGTTCCGGGAGTAGTCAGCGCGCCTATGGCTGCCATAACCGCTTCCACACCGGCCACAGTTACCTCTGTATCCAATTCCATATGGAGCTGCGAGGCAATCTCCTGCATGGGAAGCTTCTGCGTCCTGACCATGGCGGCGATCCCCACTGCTTTTTCCAGACACGTTTCTCCGGCAAGCGCACCGGAAACAAGAACCGGCGCCAGCGTATCCACAGCCAGAATATCGGTAATTCGAATATCCGCCCCTTCGGATTTATCCAACTCGCCCATTCCACGCCTGATGCGGGAAAGCATATTGCCCACATTGGTGTCAGGCTGGCCGCTGATATCCTGAATCGCCCCGGCTTCCTCCAACGCCTGCATAATCCGGTCGGCGCCCTCGTCCAGATTGACGGAGGATACACGCCTGCCCGGAGCGGCAGGATAGGGTTCCCCTGACGGCGCGGCCAAACCCTGCGCATAGCCAGAAGCCCCTGCTAAACCCGCCGTGTGGAAATAGATCTCCCCTGCAGGAAGTACGTTCTCCCGCACGTTGCCGCCGGGCGTCTTCAGTACTACGGCGCTTCGCTTCCCGATCAGGCTTTTGGCAATCGGCGTAATGGTGCGCGTCTCCTCTGCATTCAATCCTAAAAGGGTGGCGATCCCGTAAGGATTGGACAGCATCCGCACAGCCTGCCCCGGAAGCGCAACCTCAATAGCCGCCATCACCCCGTCCGGCAGCTTGTGGATCTGTGCCACCTCGTCGATAATGGGAATTTTTTTCTGGAGACGGTTTTCTACCAAGACCGCCTCGTCTGCCTGCAGGATCAGCCCGGTAATTGTAATCCGGCTTGATGCTGCATTTATCAATCCTGCAACCTCTTCATAGGAATGCGCAGAAGATGCGGCCACAATGTAGGAGATGCCCTGTTCCGCATACGTAAGGTTTTCAATCAGAAGAAGCTTCCCCACCGCCTGCCCTGCGCCTGCCGGGGTAGAAGGGTTATGCCCGATCATGGAAGAATCCGTGATAATCGTCTCCGTCAGCGTCTCCATAGCGGTGTCCCCGATTACAGGCGCCGCCTCATTCAGCCGGATCAACGAAAGGTCGTCCGTCTGCCGTCCAATGCTTTCCATGGCCTGTTTCAATGCGGTGCGGATCCCATGGACATTTGCCAGGGTTCCCTTGGTGCCTGTAGTCCTGCAGGAAGCACTGGCCAGAAAATGGATATGGCCGTCTCTGCCTGCTTCGCCGATACAGACTTCTGTTGTTGAATTGCCGATGTCAACTCCGGCGATATAACTCATAATACTCTCCATTCTTCCGCCAGAACAGCGGTACAAACTATCGTAAAAACAGGAGGCCGTGCAGGAACACAAAATCCGTTCAGACTCTCTTTGCATCCACACAGCCGCCGGGGGGCTTTCTATAATAAAATCCCTCTCTTCTCATACACCTCCGCTGCCTCCATCACCAGCTTCGCACAATTTCTTGCCTGGTACTTCTCCAGCAGCTCCTGCGCCATCAGAACCAGCTCCAGCTTCGTGGAACGGTTGGGCCGCAGCTTATCATACATTTTCAGGATCACGTCGTCCGGCACGTCGACCAGTTCCGCCGCCCTTTCAAAATTCTTTTCCATGGGGTCATTGCCGGCTTCCTTCGCCACCTGCCCCTGAGCCTGTAACGTCTCTCTGGAAATTTTAATATCATCCGCCGCCACATGATTTTTCATCACCTCGTCCAGCGTAATCTCACTGAGTTTTTTTCCTGTCCTGGAAGCAATCCGTTCCCTTTCATGTTCACCTAATGGATACTGCATCTTTTATCCCTCCCACTCAATCTTTCCAACTTCCGGGTCAAGCTGCTCGGTCTCCGCAATATGCATGAGCGCGGCCTTGACCTGATACTTTGGGCGGGACATGGGATCGTTCTCCGACGGCACGGGAACAACCTGTTCACCCTTGACGTATTTTGCAGCGTTCTTTCCGATATGGCGGTATGTCTCCAGGGTCATCAGAGGCGCTTGCGGAAACAGTTCCAGATTGGAAAGCGGATACAGGTCCTTCTGGTGAATCACCGTAGTCCCTTTGGACTGTATGCCGATGCCGATCCCGGAGCCGGAGATTTTCGCCGCCTCCAGCGCCATGAAGCACACATCCGAGGTGTCCAGGATCTTCACGACCCGGGGAACCATGCCCTCTTCCTCGATACCTGCCTTCATATTCTTTAACACATCATCCAGCGGAATGCCGCAGATGGTCTTTTTGATCTCCCTCTGAAATGCAGCGCCTACGCCTATGACGACTTCCTTCGGATCCTGGCCCTGGCGCGCCCTCGGATAATCCGCATAGGATGTTTTGACCGGATTGATACGGTCTCTCCCGGCGAAGGACGCCGCCTTTGCCGCGCCTGCCGGATCCGTACCTGCAAAAGACGCCTGCCCCGCGCTTTTGTGATGCCCGGAAGAGGTTTTTGTACTGCCTTTCATCTCTGCAAGGACGGCATCGGTCACCTGTCTGACCAGTTCTTCAGTAATCTGCATGATATAAGCCCCCTTTCTATATATCCTGCGGATTGATGATGTGCGGAATCCGCTTGATCTCTTCCCAGCGTTCCCCGTCTACACGGTAGCCTGTCCCCGGCCCCATGTAGTCATTCGGCGTATTGACCCCGGAAAGAACATGAAATTCTTTATCTAAGATAGCGGAAGTCTGCATATAATCTCCCACCACACGCTGTTTCAGCATATTCAGGACACTTTCCGCCACATCCCTGTAACCGGCCTGCGCCAATGCTTTCACCACATCCACCCCGGTAATCCCCCGTTTCAGGACGTCTTCCGCAGCCATCAAATCTGCGGTCACATCCCGGGGCAGGGTATCCTTACTCCCGTGTGCATAGGTCACGGCCTCCACCTGCCCGTCCGATATGGGGGACAGCCCGAGCTGACGGAACACGGCCTGTACTGCCTTTCCGGCCTTGTTACGGACACGGATAACCTCCTCCTCGGTTACCGGGCGCAGCCCTCCGTCCACCTGCATGTCCCGCTGCAGTACATTGTAATCGTCAAAATCCTCCGCGTCAAAATTGGAGCCCGCAAACATATTGTCATAATTGGGTTCAGCCGCATATCCGGAAAAAATAAAATCCGTTCCGGGCAAAAACTGCAGCATGGTTCTTGCAGTCCGGCGCATATCGGAATTAGAAAAGCTCTGGTCATTAGACGAGGCGCATTCCAGCCCCAGCAAGGCGGCTACCAGATTCTCCCCGATGACTTCCCTGATTCCCCCGGGCACAGCTCCCGGCACACCGATGCAGCTTACGGAGCCGTTCTGGATCCCCTGGCTTCCCGCCCCCTTTGTGGCGTACAGACAACGGCATTCCAGATAGAGCATGGATTTTTTTTCACTGCTGCCCATCAATACCTCCGAGCCGGAGCCGGAGGTAAACCGCACCTTGAGCCCTCTGGATGCATACGCAGAGTTCAAAAATGCTTTCGAGTAAGGGGTATCATCCCCGTCAATAAATACCTTCTCTGTACCATACACGGATAATGTCTCCGCATAGGTGGTCAGCCCCCGGATTCCCAGCTCCAACTCCGTGGCCTCCTCCGCGGAACACTGGGTGAGTACTCCCGGACGGCCGATCTGGGATCCGATCAAAAGCGCCATGGAACTTAACGGCGCATACCGCGCCACCCCCATGGTCGTCTCTTCCTCCGCAAACCCTCGCAGCGCTCCTTCCGCGGCATCTGCCGCAATCTGTACCGGATCGTCCTTCAGGTTCGTGATATGAGCCTGATTCCCCGGTGTTTTTCTGGCGCGCATCTTCTGCATGCCCATCATCAGTTCCACAACATTCAGGTGGTTAATGACCTCCGTCATCTTGGCCGGCGTGATCCCGCTGACCAGCTCCAGAATCTCCTTCCGCGATACGTGGATGTCCACGATCATCCGCGCAATGTCCAATGAGGATACGGACATGGATTTTTCCGCACGGTCAATACGGATTGCATAATCCGCGATAAACTGGTCGATAAAATCGAATTCCTCCCTTACTCTTCCGTCCAGCTCCACGATTTTTCCGTCTTCGATCCGAATGGATGGTTCCGGGTCATACGGGCTTTTCATGGCGGCAAAGCCCATCTCCGGCCACTCATTGATATAGCCGTCCAGATTGACCGGACGCCTGTCCAGTGTTTCGATACGTTTTGATCTTTTCATAGCTCGTCTACTCCCTGAGATATAAGGAACCATCGGCGGAAAAACTTGTGCAAAAAGCACAGGATAAGTGTTCTCCACAGCAGTTCCCAAGTAAATAGTGCACATATATTAATTATAATCGGATGCTTTCCCCGCGTCAATAAAAAACTCTATGAAAACTCTGCATGATATTGTATTCCGTCGGAAACTCATTCAATGAAATTTCTGACAGTGACTATTCTCCCGACCCTATTATCTTCAATAGTTGTTCAATATTCGCAGCAATCTTTTCATCTTCCAGCCGGTCAACCCGGTCTCTCGCCTCCTCTAATCTCATCTCTTTTTCGATTGTCTTTAATTTTGCAAGTACCGCGTCACTTCTATCCTGCGTCTCCCCACTCTGAGCCGCCGGCTTTCCTGACTGCGCCTTTCCGCCTTTAGTTATAGCTTTTCCCGACTGTTTTTTCTCATTTTTTTTCATAGTTTTACGAGTCTGCGCTTTCCCGCTCCTGACCGCTGGCTTCGTTGCCTGCGCCTTTGTACTCTGCCTTACAGTCTTCGTATCTTTTTTCTTAAACAAACGAATCCCTCCATATCACTTCGATATATCGATTATATCGATAACCATACCACAAAGCAAGGAAAAAGAGTGAAAAATTCCGTGTTGAAAGCATGTTTTAAGGATTCTGCTTATGTCTCGATATCATTTAGAGGGAGAAATTCATATTATAAACAACCCGCTCCTTCCCCGACCCTCTGAAAACCATCGTAGTGTAACTTCATCACTGAGCAATTCATTTTTTCCCTGTATAATGAATGAAAAAACAAAAGGAGTTTTATTATGGCAAAAAGGAAAGCGGCTGTCAGTATCCGGGAATGTGTTGCCTGTGGATGTTGCATAAAAGTCTGTCCACGAAACGCAATCACCGTTCCCAATGGCGTCCATGCGGTGATCGACAGGGAATTATGCGTCGGATGCGGAAAATGTGCAAAAGAATGTCCTGCAAGCATTATCTCATTGGAGGTGGCAGAAACATGAAAGAAAAAAAGAAATGGTATGATTACCTTTGGATTGTCTCCCTTACCTACCTCATCCTTGGATTCTTTAATATCCTCTTTGCATGGCTGGGACTTTTCTGCTTTTTTATCCCTCTTGCCATAGCGGCTATAAAGGGCAATAAAGCTTACTGCAACAAATATTGCGGCAGAGGCCAGCTATTTTCCCTGATCGGCGGCAGATTCGGGCTGTCACGGAAAAAGGATATCCCCGGCTGGATGAGAACAGGTTATTTCCGATATGGTTTTTTAGTATTCTTCTTTGTCATGTTTTTCATGATGCTGTGGAACACCTGGCTGGTCTTCGCCGGTTCAAAAAATCTCGGCACTGTGGTAACACTGCTATGGACATTCAAACTCCCGTGGCATTGGGCCTATCATGGCACCCTGTTTTCTGATGGTGTCGCCCAGTTTGCGTTTGGCTTCTACAGTGTGATGCTTACCTCCACCGTATTGGGGTTCTTTACCATGATCTTGTTCAAACCCCGCTCCTGGTGCGTATACTGCCCCATGGGAACCATGACGCAGCTTTTATGCAAAGCAAAAAACGTGACCACGTTACAAAAACAGTAAGCAGGCAGGCGCAAAGCCAAAAACAGAGAGCATTACCATATTAAAGTGTTAATTCCCGCAGGCGTTTCTTGTCAAGGATTGTAACGCCGCCTCTGGAAACCTCCACAATCCCTTCACCGGCAAAATATTTCAGCATTCTGGATACCACTTCACGGGCAGACCCCATATACCGGGCAATCTGCCCGTGTGTCAACGCGATAGTATTTGAACCGGTTCTGGCGGATTCATCAGAAAGGAAGATTGCCAGTCGTTTATCCATACTCATAAACAAAATCTGCTGCATCACCCACATCACGTCTGAAAAACGGCTGACCGCGGTTTCCAGCGCAAATATACGGATATCCTGATTCCGCTGCGATACTGCCGCAAAAGCAGGCCCGCTGATCACACAGCACTGGCTGTCCTGTTCTGCGTCTACAAATACCTCAAATGTGATGGCATCCAGGACACAGGAAGCCGACAGCATACACAGGTCGCCTTTGTGCAGACGGTAAAGCGTGATTACTTTTCCCACAACT
>CATKXE010000026.1 GCA_949840465.1 uncultured Lachnospiraceae bacterium
CTACATGGTGGTGGTAAAAGGCCGCCCGGTTCTGGAACAGGTCATTAAAAATCTGGGGCTGGAAGAGGATTACAAAGAACTGGACAATCAGATTGAATTGAACAACCCTACGGACTCCCGGATCCTGGAGATCATCGTGACGGACACGGATCCAAACCGGGCGAAGAAAATCGCGGATGAAATGGCAAGCGTGGCGTCCGATTACATTTCCATCAAAATGGATCAGTCCGCTCCTACCACGATCCAGAACGGGTATGCGGACGGGAACCCGGTCAGCCCCCATGTGGGGAGGAATACGCTGGTTGGGGCCTTAGCCGGGTTCCTTCTGGCGGCAATGGTGGTCACAGGATTCTATCTGATGAACGATACGGTTATGACGGCGGAGGATGTAGAGCGGAAGCTGGAAATGAACCTGCTGGGCTCCCTGCCGGAGGAAATCCACGAGGACGACGGCGACAGGGCGAAGAAGACAAAGAGAAAGAAATCAGTTCAAACAGCAGATAAAACAAAGAGAAAAAAAAGCGCCTGACAGGACGTTTCAGAAGCTGTTTTGAAGCGGTATCCCGGGCCGAAAAACAGGAAATCAATCCAGACAGAAAGGATTTACAGGAATACATCAAAAGAGAGGAGCGTGCGAATGATGCAGTCAGTATCGCTTGGACAGGTGAAGGAACAGAGCTACACCATGAAGGAATCCCTGCGCGCGTTGAAGACCAACATCCAGTTCTGCGGCGACGACGTCCAGACCATTTTGATCACCAGTTCCATCCCCAACGAGGGGAAGAGCACGGTAACCATGGATTTGAGCCGTTCCCTGACAGAATCGGGGAAACGGGTGCTCCTGATTGACACCGACATGCGCAAATCCGTTTTAATCGGGCGGCTCCGTGCAAAAGACCGGAATGGCGGAGAAATCTACGGCCTGTCCCACCTGCTTTCAGGGCAGAGGAAACTGGAAGAGGTGCTCTACACCACCAACATTCCAAAGCTGTTCATGGTATTTGCAGGGCCTTCCGTGCCGAACCCCACGGAGATCCTGGATAAAAAATATTTTGGGGAACTCATGGAGTTTGCAAGGAAGCATTTTGACTATGTGCTGCTGGACTGCGCCCCCTTAGGGGCGGCAATCGACGCGGCCGTGATTGCGAAGCACTGCGACGGCGCGGTCATCGTCATTGCGCAGGGGATGGCCAGCGCCCGGATGATCGTCAGCGCCCGGAGGCAGCTGGAGACCTCCGGCGTCAGGATCCTGGGCGCGGTGCTGAATAAAGTCAGGATGAAAAAGATCGGTTTCGGCAGCTATTACGGCGGCTACTATGGCGGGTATTACGGCAGCTATTATGGAGAGTACTATAACCGGGATGACAGGAAAGGGAAAAAGGGAACAAAATGAGGCCGCGGCGAAATGCATTTTGATTCGGGGCGGCGGCAGAGGCGGCCGGGCTGGTCGTTCCCTGTTAGATCGGCAGGCGGTTCAGGAACGGTGGATGATGAGACAAAGAATTCAAAAGACTGAGAATACGAAAAATCAAATACCGTTTATCCTATTGCTTGCCGTGTGGGGGCTTGTACTCACGATTGTGCTGGTAATCGGGTTCCGCCGCAATCAGGCTTCGGCAGGGAGTGAGGCGCCCGCTGTCCAGGCAGGGGAGGCTGCCGGGGAGAAATGGCAGGAGGGCGTTATCAGCCATAACGGCAGGTATTATAAATACAACAATCAACTGCGGACATATCTGCTGATGGGGATTGATAAAGACGGCCCTGCCGTGGAAGTAGAGAAAGGGTTTCATGGCGGACAGTCTGACGCTATGTTCCTCATTGCGGCAAATGCTGAGAATGAGAAAATTTCTGTGGTTTCGATTAACAGGAACACCATGACAAAGATAAAGACGCTGGATGAATTTGGAAATGACAGCGGAGAAATATTCTCACAGCTCTGCGTGCAGCACAGCTATGGGGACGGAAGGCATTATAGCTGTTCACGGACAGAGGAGGCGGTATCTTACCTCTTTTACGGAATCCCGATCAGCGGATACCTGTCCCTTTATCTGGATGCCATTCCCATATTGAACGACGCAGTGGGCGGGGTAGAATTGGAGATCCTGCAGGAAATCAACGACCCGGCACGGGGCGTATATCTGCCCCAGGGGGAGAGGCGTATACTTCAGGGAATGGAAGCCTATTCTTACCTGCGGCTGCGGGATATCAATCAATTTGACAGCGCCACAAGCCGCCTGCGCAGGCAGGAACAGTACATAGAAAAATATATGAAAAAACTGAAAACAGCCGTGGCGGGGGATGCATCCAGGGCAGCGGCGATCTACGATTCCGTTTCAGATTATGTGGTGACAGATGTGGATTTTGTGAACCTGCTCACCGAACTCATGTCGTATGAGTATGGGGAAAACCAGATGTATACTGTCCCGGGGGAAACCAGGATGGGGGAAGAATATGAAGAGTACTACGTGGACGACAAAGCGCTTTATGACCTGATCATCGGGATTTTTTATAAGGAAACGGAACAGTAGCAGCTATTTTTTCGTTGGTATTAGGCGGGGCGTCCAACGGTGTCCCACTTAATATATAGAACCACATGTATGTAATCATGAAGAAAGGAGGGATGTGGACATGAAAAGGAAACTTGCAGGCCTGCTCACAGCGCTGATGGTCCTGTCAATGGGAATGACTGCGTTTGCGGCAAAATCCCCGGATCCGGCTAACGGAGGCAGCTCCAATAGTTCCGGTTCCAGTTCCAGCACTACACCGCCGTCAGCATCTCAGGATACTGCGATTGGCAATGCAACCAATACAACCATTACACAGGTATCCGAGGCTGTAGCAGCTGCAGCAGGAAACGTTGCAAAACAGGTCAGCCCCGACGCGCAGGTTATGGCAGTCGTTGATGTGACTTATGACGGGGTCATCCCGGCAGGAGGCGTACAGATCAGCTTCAGCCTTGGCAATGTGCAGGCAGGGGACAACTATGTGCTTCTCCATCAGCTGCCGGACGGGAGATGGGAGATGATTACTCCGGACTCGATTGAGAACGGTATGATCAAGGCTACCTTTACTTCCCTGTCACCTGTGGCGTTTGTAAAGATCGCGTCTCAGCAGAATGGAGGCAACACAGGCACAAATGGTACTTCTACCAGGCCAAACGGGACAACGGCCGGCGCCAGCGCTACTGCTGCCAAAACAGTAGCCGCTTCACCAAAGACCGGCGCCGCACTTCCGGTACTGCCGGTACTGGCGCTGATCTGCGCAGCAGGGATCGTTGTTTGTGGAAGGAAAGTGAAATTTAACGATTAATCAGGAATACGCCGTTTAAACGGTCTGTTCAAATCAAAAAAGCAACACCGTAGCATGTGGTCAAGAGAACCGGGGGCAGCTTTGCGGCCTCTGGTTTCTTAAAAATGATGTAGAGGCGGATTATGGATTTAAAAGAGAAGGATACAAGACGCACAAAACCAGGGCCGGCCAATAAAAAAGTGGGCGGGGCCAGGCCAATCAAACAAAAACCGGCCGATGCAAACGCAAAACCGGCAGAGGCAATGAAATCGAAAACAAAGCAGGACAGGCTATTATATATCATTTTACTTGTGGTTTTCGCAGGCATACTTGTTGTTGTATCCATGATGATGCTGCGGGACAGGCATGTAAAAAAAACAGCGGAAGATATTTATCAGGATTTAGGATCCGGGGGCGGCAGTCCCGGCGATTCAGAACCGCCCTATATTGAAAGCGGGGATCTTACACTGTCCGCCTCAGGGATCAAGGTGCCGGATAAAGAACCGGACTGGAATTTGATGAAAGAGACAAATAAGGATATCTATGCGTGGATTTACATCCCAGGGACCAATGTGGATTACCCCATTGTCCAGCATCCAGATGACAACGGCTATTACCTGAACCATAACCTGGACGGCAGCGAAGGATATCCGGGCTGCATTTTTACAGAAAACTATAATACAAAGGACTTCAAAGACAAGAATACCGTAATCTACGGGCATGATATGAACGACAGGACCATGTTCGATACCCTGCATGATTATGAGGATGAAGCGTTTTTTCAGGAGAACCGGTACATATACATTTACCTGCCGGAAGAAGTACTGGTATATGACGTTTTTGCGGCCTATGAGTCCGGTGCGGAACACATCCTTTCCAGCCATAACTTCCTCAATGACGTCAGGTATCAGGAATATCTCGACGGGGTGTTAAAGATGCGCAGTATGGGGGCGCATTTCCGGGAAGGAGTGGAGGTCGGGGCGCAGAACCATATGATTACATTGAGTACCTGCATTGATCTGAAGCCGGACAGCAGATATCTGGTGCAGGGGGTGCTGGTGAATGAGGCGGCGCTGGGGCAGCCCCTTCCGTAAAATGCGGAGAAAGAGGGGGACAGGGAATGTACAGACGGGGAAAAAACAGATGGCTGAAACATTTTGATTTTATGATGCTGGACATACTCTGCCTGGAATTTGCTTTTATGGCGGCCTGTATGGCACGGAATGGATTGGAATGGCCTTTTAAAAATGATTCCTATGCGAAACTCGGGATTGTAATCCTGCTGCTGCATGTGTGCGTGGTATTTTTCCTCGACAGTTATAAGAATGTTGTAAAGCGGGGCTATCTGAATGAGATTCAATCCGTTGTAAAACATAATACGACCGTATTGTGCGCCACATTCGTCTATTTGTTTGTTACGAAGGAGACGGCCACGTATTCCCGGATTATTATTTCTCTGATGTGGGGGATTGGCTGCTGCGTTATGATTGCGGCAAGGCTTGCGTGGAAACGGGTAGTGCGTATGCAGATCCGGAAAGGGAAGAAGAAAAGAACCGTTCTGGTGGTGTCGGAATCCTGCAGTATTGACCAGATCATCGAAACCTTCCAGAAGCAGCATTATGAAAATTTTATTATTTCAGGAATCGTGGTTTCCGATCAGGATATGACGGAACAGCGTATAAAATCTGTGCCGGTTGTGGCAGCAAAAAATACCGTATTGAAATATGTCAAAGAAAATGTAATTGACGAGGTGTTCCTCGCGCTTCCGGAGGATGAACCCTATGCAGAATTGCTCATTAACCACTTTATCAATATGGGTGTGACCGTACATATCCAATTAGCCGCATATGGAAAAAACATAGAAAATAAAGTGATCGAGCATTTTGGAGGCTATACGGTGCTTTCCATGGGGACAAAGTTTGCCAGCGACTGGCAGTTAATGATGAAACGGGCGATGGATATTGCAGGGGCATTGGCCGGGTTGGTCCTGACAGGCGTTATCTTCGTGATTTTCGCCCCCGTCATCTACAGAGAATCGCCAGGACCTGTTTTTTTCGCACAGGAACGTGTGGGGAGGAATGGACGGACATTCAGGCTGTATAAGTTCCGCTCCATGTATCCGGATGCAGAGGCGCGGAAACAGGAATTGCTGGAGCAGAATAAGGTGAACGGCCTGATGTTCAAGATGGATGACGACCCGCGGATCATCCCGGTGGGAAGGTTTATGAGAAAGAGGAGCCTGGATGAATTCCCCCAGTTCTGGAATGTATTGAAAGGGGACATGAGCCTGGTCGGGACGAGGCCGCCTACGGTCGATGAATATGAACAGTATGAACTCCACCACAAGATGCGGCTTGCGGCAAAACCAGGGATTACCGGGATGTGGCAGGTGAGCGGACGGAGCAATATTGTGGACTTTGAAGAGGTCGTGGCTTTGGATGCAAAGTATATCAGTGAGTGGGATTTAGGGCTGGATCTGAAGATTTTGTGGAAGACGCTGAAGGTGCTGGCAAAAGGTGAAGGGGCAGTGTAAAAAACCTTCTGCCAGACACCTTTGACATTGGAATTACAGGTTTGCAAAGAAAAGGGATAAAGGCTCAGGGCTAAAGCATTTCCACGCCTTTGCACACGTTTAACAGGTGGTGGCTGTATGAGGAATTATGATTCGGAGGTCGTACATATTGTATACGCATGCGATGACAGATTTGCGGAAATCTTAGGAGTTTCCCTGGTATCCCTCTACAGAAATAATCCGGATCTGAGGGAGATAAAAGTTTATATTCTTGACGCCGGTATCAAAGAGGAAAATAGAAGGAAACTGCTGTCCATATGTAAGGCCTGTCAAAGAAAGAGTATGACCTTTATTCATGCAAAGAACATCAAAGAGAAGCTTTCCATGGATGTGGCGGCCGACCGCGGCAGCCTGAGCCAGTATGCCAGGCTGTTTGTATCGTCGGATCTTCCAAAGGGGCTGGGCAGAGTACTCTACCTTGACTGCGACGTCCTTGTCCGCCAGTCCATTAAAGAACTGTGGAACCTTGGCCTGGAGGGCAAAACGATCGGTGCGCTGATGGATGCTTTCAGTAAAAATTACCGCCGGAACCTTGGCCTGGAGGACAACGACGTGATGTTCAATTCCGGCGTCATGCTGATAGATCTGGATCAGTGGAAAAAAAATAAAATCGAAGAAAAGATACGGGATTTTGTGGTTTCCGGCAATGGAAAAATCCAGCAGGGGGACCAGGGAGCGCTGAATGCCGTCTTAAGCCGTGACACATATTGTTTTGAGCCGAGATTTAACTCTGTGACCATCTTTTATGATTTTACCTACCGGGAAATGATGCGTTACCGCAGGCCGCCGGAGTTCTATCCGAAAGAGCAGGTCGCAAAGGCTGTGGAGGAACCTGTACTCGTCCACTTTACTACCAGCTTTTTGAGCAGGAGGCCATGGGTAAAAGGATGTACGCACAGGTATGCCGGCGAGTGGATGAAGTATAAAGAGATGAGCCCCTGGAAACAGGAGCCGTTATGGGAAGACCACCGCCCGAAGTGGAAACAGGAGGGGATCAGGATTTACAAAATGCTGCCGGACTGCCTTGCAATCAGGGCCGCGGGATTGCTGCAGGCGTATGGCAGGCCATTCCTTTATAAAATGAAAAGGAAACTGTGGGAAACGTATCAATACATAAAGGATGAAAAGAAGGGGCTAAGAGGATGGATTTCGGTAAAATCAGAACCATGATGGAGAAAAATGTAGTATGCAACCCGATTGCAGATGCTTTGCGCAGGCTGGGATTCGTCCATGTGCTGCATACTTTTCAGGCGGACAGGGAGAAAAAGAGGCTGAATGGCGCGCAAAATGAGTTTTCCAGATTCTTTTCAGAGCATGAAGCACAGTTCCGGAAAGTATATGGGATTTTGGAAGACTCATTTTCCAAAAAGACATATCAGGCTGTGATTGCGTATCGGAAAACATATGATATCCGTCTGCTGAACCAGGTGGTAATACAGCCCCAATATTTTCTGAAAGAGATCCTGCCGCCGGCAAAGGAAGAGATATTCGTGGATGGGGGGGCATATATCGGCGACAGTTCCCGCCAGTTTCTGAGAAAATACCGGACAGGAGAACCGTACAAAATCTTCCTTTGGGAACCGGATCAGTCCAACCGGGAGCAGATCCATAAAACGTTGAGAAAGAGCCGGCATTATGAAATCATACCGTACGCAATGTGGAGTAAGGCTGCGCAGCTGCGGTTTTCCAATATGGGAAGCGGAACATCCAGAGTGGGAGAAGAGGGGATTCTGGTAAATGCGGACAGTATCGATCACCAAATGCAAGGGAAAAAAGTTACGTTCCTGAAGATGGATATAGAAGGGGCTGAGATCGAGGCGCTAAAGGGGGCGGAGAATCTGATCAGAACACAGAAGCCAAAGCTGGCAATCTGCATTTATCATGAATACAGCCATCTTTATCAGATTCCTTTGATGCTCAGGGAAATGGTGCCGGAATACAAAATCTATATACGGCAGCATTCAGACACGGCTGCGGAGACGGTGGTGTATGCCGTGGCGCCGGACAGATCAGGCTGTGAACTCTGAGAGGGGTTGTTCTATAGGGAACTTCTTTGAATTCAGGACAATAGATAAGGAGTGGGGAGAACATGTCATATGTATCCTTTGATGTTTATGGCACGCTGATTAAGAGGATATTACCTCCGAAAACCTTATATCAGGCGATGGAGAACGGCAGAGGCGGTCCATACCGCAATTTTGCGCAGAATCGGATTTGTGCAGAAAAAGAACTGCAAAGAAAGGGCAGGCAAAATTATACGCTGGATGAGATCTATCATGCGGGAGCTTTTACAGGGCTGAAAGAGAATATCCGTGAAAATATGATCCGGTATGAGGAAGAATGCGAAATGAACAATGCAGCGCCAAATGAAGAAGGACAGAGGCTTTACGGCATATTTTCAAAAGGAAACAGGCTGCTGGGCATCAGCGACATGTATTTGAGCAGCAGGGTCATTGAAAAAATTTTACATAACAACGGATATCCCCATATCGAAAGAATTTATGTATCCTGCGAAGAACACAAAAGCAAACGAACAGGCGGGTTGTTTCAAAAAGTTCTGGATGATTTGCAGATTTCAGGAAACGAATTGCTCCATATTGGAGATGCCGTGCGCAGCGATTTCCTGATGCCGAAGCGCTATGGGATTTCTTCAAAACGGATCGCCGCCCATGGCGGCGCTCCCCAAAAGCGGGACGAAATTTTGTATCAGACAGGGTTTGACATATTTGGCCCGGTATTCTATGAGTTTACCGTATGGCTTCACAGGCTGGCAAAGGGAAAGCAGATCTGTTTCCTGTCCAGAGAAGGCGAATTTCTGAAACGCTGCTATGACGCGGTTTACGGAACGGATGAAAAAATATTATATGTATCCAGGGAGTCTATGATACATGGCAGTATCGCCGTTCTTCTGGAGACAGCAGATATGGCTGCGATTTTGAAATTAATCAGCATACAGCGGAATGAAACCAATGAACGGCTGATCCGGCGGTTTGGGGTCGATACCGAAAAATATAAAAAACTGCTTCTGAAAGAAAATCTGAAGCCGGAAGGCCTGCTGACTGAAGCAACGGTACAATTTTTGGAAACCCACAGAAGGGAACTGATACAGGATACCAGAAAATATGAAGAGGGGTTCCTGGCATATCTGCGGCAGAATATGGACCTGGAAAAGGGCAGGATTCTTCTGGTGGATATTGGATGGAAGGGAAGCATGCAGACGCTTCTGACAAAGTATCTTCGGGAAAAGCAGCAGGGTGTACGGGTGGAAGGAGCCTATCTGGGAAGTACGGATGACAGGGAAAAGCAGGGGTTCCTCTTTTGCTGTAAAAATGAGAGGTGCGCTGACGTACTTGGTTTTTCAGGGCTTTTGGAGAGCCTTGCCATGCCTTTTCACGGGTCGGTGCAGGGTTACGAGAAGCAGGACGGCCATATACGGCCTGTGTTCAGCCCGAGTGAACATACGGCGAGTTCGAAAAACAGAATCCGCCATGTCCAGAACGGAATATTGGACTTATGCAGCCGGATGCAGTTCTGGGAAGGGCGCTCTGTATTTGACAGAGAGGAAGTCATTGAGAAAATGGTATCTTATGGACGTTTTCCGAAGAGGAAGAACGTTTTTCTGGAAGAGGGGATTCTGTTTTATGAGAATGGACGTACGTACCCGTTGGTGGACGCCCCGGGATGGAAGGATTTCCTGAATCTGAAATGCGTCCGGGACAAATTCATGGAATGCAGCTGGAAAGCAGGATGGATGTGCAGGACGTTCAAATTGCCTTTGCCATGGTATAGAGTGCTGCGTATTCTCAGAAAAAAGGCGGATTCCAGACAGGCTTAAAGCCGTTTTGGGAAGGCGGTATTTCAGACAGGCGCATAGGATGGCGCGGCATAGAAAGAAAAGCAGGTGTTACGTATGACGAGGATCGCACAGGTGAATCTAAATGACAGCGGCGGGGCGTTTGCCCTCATGTATCATGTACAGAAGGAGCTTCAGGGGAAGGTGGTTTTTGATTATTATACGATACATGCCTTTTCCGATACAGAGACCGTCAGGAGCATCCGCAGCATGAACGGGAATATCACGGAAGACCTGGCAGGTTCCCGTCTGTCGGCACATCTGAAACTTCCGTTTATGTTTTATAAAAGGATGAAAAAAAGCCCATACGAAGTCGTACACATTCATTCTGATACGGCATGGAAGCTTTCAGTCTATGCAATTCCGGCCAGGCTTGCCGGCATCAGGAAAATTATTGTTCATTCCCACAGCAGCGGGATAAACGGAGACCATCAAAAACTGAAATATGTTTGCCACTGCCTGATGAAGCCTGTGTTGCCTTATTTTGCGGATGAGCTTGTGACTTGTTCTAAAGCCGCCACGAAGTGGATGTTTCCCAAAAAGTATCATTCTCAGGTTCGTTTCATAAAGAACGGAGTACAAACAGAAATATTTCGTTTTAGCAAAGAAAACAGAAAAAAGTACAGAGAGGAACTTGGGGTAAAGGATCAGGAAATCTTACTTGGCACGGTGGGCGACCTTTCTTTTCAAAAAAATCCGCACTACCTGATCGAAGTTTTTTGCGCGCTGTACAGCAGGAATCCTCAATATAAACTTATTTTTATAGGAGACGGGGAAGAGGCGCGTCTTGTCCGGGAATGGGCAAAAGAAAAAAGAGGATATGAAAATCTCATTTTTTATGGAAAAACATCCCATGTGGGAGGCCTGCTCAGCGCCATGGATTTCTATCTGATGCCGTCCCGGTTTGAAGGGTTTCCGGTGAGCGCCGTAGAGGCCCAGATCAATGGCCTGCCATGTATACTGTCCGATTCTATTACAAAAGAGGTGAGGATGTCCGATCATTGTGTTTTTTGGAGTATAGAAGAAAAACCGGATGAATGGGCCGAACGGCTGTATCAGTGGAAGGCGGGTTTGCATGAAGAAATAAGGAAAAAGGGATATCAGGCCGCGTGGGAACAGGGATTCGATATCTCCCGGACCGCAGAGAGGATACTTCAATTATATAAAGAGTAAGGTGATTCAGGGAGAAGGATTCATGAAGAATATTTTAATTTACACAAATACCCATATGCAGATAATCAGTGCAATACAGATCAGGCTTAAAATCCATGAACAGGATCCAGTGGATATCGTGATTACAGACCATTCCCGGGGCGCGGAAAAAGTATCGGGCCGTTTATCGGAAATGGGGGTATTCCGTAAGGTCTATTATGCACAGACATATTTTCAGGAGTTCGAACAGAATCCATTTTCCGATTTGGGCGACGTCGTGACCATGGGGTTTTCCCTGTCCCCCAAAAACACATTCGGGATTACAGAGCCGGATTATGATGAGATTTATTTTTTTAATGCCAGTATACTGCTGTACCCCCTGATCGATGAGATTTTCAGGAACAACCCTTCGGTGAAACTGGTACGGTTTGAGGAGAGCCTTGCCTCTTATCGTTCTATGCTTACAAGGAAAGGTTCGCCGCGTCTGGATGCGGCGGAGAAGATCCGAAAAGCCCTGGGAAAGCCTCTGATCTATGATTTGATTCATGCATTTTGCTGTTATTATCCAAAATTGCTGGAAGGGCAGGCGTTAAAAAATGAAGGGGCGAAAATTTTTTATTTAAACGGAACCCATCAGAAATCAGAAAAAGAAATATTGCGGATACCGCCCCTTAAAAAGAGCGATCAAACGTTTATGGAAATTTTAAACCGGATCTATGAGTACGATGTGTCAAAGGAGCGTTATCGTAAAAAATATATTTATTTTTCTTCGATTGACGAGGAGGGGTTAGGCGAAACGGAATTGGTGCTTCAGATTGCGGATATTGTAGGAAAGGACAACTTACTGATAAAGACGCATCCGCGCGATGTGCGGACGGTCTACGAGGATCATGGGCTGGAAGTGATTCCCGGCTCGTGGGTGCCCTGGGAAATTTCTCAATTAAATTATGATTTTTCAGAACATGTTTTTTTGTCGCTGTTATCGAATAGTGTGCTCAATGCGACCGCAATGCTGGGCGATGAGATTCCTACATGGTATCTTTGGAAGTGTGTGGGACGCAGCAATGCGTGGCTAAGGGGGATTTCCAGGGATATTACGGATGTTTTAACCGGCCTGTGGAAGCAGGATCTGTGCCGGTGTATCCATATTGCAGAGAATCTGGATGACTTTATGTGAAAAGTAAAGAGGACATGATTATGAAATTGAGGAGGAAGCAATTATACAAATTTCTGGCTCTTGCATTGACAGGAACCGTGGCCGTCTGGAATCCGTCCCCTGCTTTTTTAATGATGTTTGCGGCAGTGCTGTTTGTTTTGATTTTTATAAAAGCAAAGTATTCTTTTTTTACTGCGCTGGCTTTCATTATGCTCTTCAGTTATTTACAGGTTATTATTTACAAAATGACAGGGGAATGTTCGGGCATGCTTGCATTGGCCGGGAAACAAATGCCGTTCTATTTTACAGAAATGTCTGTCGCGTTTATTTATTTTTTCCTGACAGAATTGTTTTTTGTCTGGTTTACAGACGTCATAGAAAATGAAAAAAAAATATACGATATGGGAACGGGATTAAATCTTTTTTTAGCGGTTCTTTTTCTGGCGGCGGCTGTCCTGTTGATTGTTTTAGTTTTTCCGTCTGTTCCCACATTCCGTCTGAGCCTGAATATAAGAAGGACACAGGGGATTTCGGGCACATATGGCTTTCTGCTTCTTGCTTTTGGATTGGCGGCGCTTACGATCGACGCCGGTTTCCGATGCAAAATTTTTCATTTGGGATATATTTTTATTATTTTCTGGGTATTGGGGCATGGGGAAAGAGTGGAAGCGCTCGGATTTTTTGTGTATTACATGATCAAAGTCATGAACCGCATAGATTTAAAAACCATATGGAAAAAAACGGCTAAATTTAAAAGAGGAATGATGCTTGTAACCGCAGCCGGAGTCGCCCTTTTTTGTGTCTGGCTGGGTGAATACCGGCTGGGGGCGTCGGGAATCAGCCTTTCCTTTGTCATAAGGAAATTGATTTGCAGGGAACATGCGGGGATGTTTTATATATTTTTAACTGCGCAATCGATATGTGGAAACATGATATACTGACATACGGATATACATATATCGATTATCTGCTGCAGCTGATTCCCGGGGCAACGCTGGAATACTCGTCCGCCGTTGTGATGCGAAAGTACTATTTTACAATGGGCGGAGGACTTTTTTTCGTGGAGCCTATGATGAATTTCGGCATGATCTGGACGCTGCTTTCCAATATAGAATTTTTTTATGTCATGCGTCTGATACTGAGAAAACATAAGAAAATAAAGACGTTTATGTGGATTCCGGTTGTGATTGAATTGTTCAGGACAACATGGTATGGACGGGCCGGGTATGTTCTGGCAATTTGCGTAGAGATGCCCCTCCTGTATCTGGGAGTCAGGGGCTTTTATTCCGTCCTGAGGCCGGATTATCAAAAGCAAAAATACGAGAAAGCGGTCTGGAAGAAGGAATTTTATGGCGGCAGAAAGGAGAAGGCACATGGAATTAAAGATAGGGAAACCATATCTGGAATCAGGCAAAGGGACAGTGAGGCTTTGCGCGCAGGTCAAAGCGCCGGGAGAGCAACAGACCAAACTTTTTTTTGAAGTAGATAAAAAATGGGGGGAATATCTGGTGACAGAGCTGTCCGACGCGTTTGTGCTTGCAGTCTTAAAGCGGGCGATGAAACATGGCTGGGATATTTGTTATGAAACGCCTATGAGCGAGGATTTGTGCTATCAGCTGACGGCTTACGGGATACCCGTTCTTTCCGGCCTGACAGAGATTTACAGCGCTATTTTGCTGAAAGGGGAAACTACGGATTTGGAGATCCCTGCCGCGGGTAAAGCAGGTACCGGATTTTCGGGAGGCGTGGATTCTTTTTATTCTGTGCTGAAACATAAAGACAGCCGCTTTCCAAAGCATGAAGTCACCCATTTGGTGCTTGCAAGAAACGGGGCCGCCAGTTCGTCCGTTCCACAGAAGCTGGCCAGAGAGTGGTATGATGCTTCCAGTAAGAAACTTGCCAAAAGCGCGGCGGAATTAGGCATGGAATACATTGGCGTCTGGTCAGATATTCCGGACTTTTACAGGAGAGAATCCTGCGGCAACGGCTGCCTGATTCAAACCTCTTCTTTCATACATGCATTGCGGAAGCTTTTTAAAAATTATTACTGGGCGTCTACATTCCGTACGGATGTAATAGATTTTCAGGAGTACAGCCGTACCGGGGACGGCGGGTTTATAGATCCGTTCCTTGTGCCGTTGGTGAGTGTGGACGGGCTTCGGTTTCATCATTCGGGAGGGGAAGCCAGCCGTATCGAGAAAGTGGAATATATTGCGGATTTCCCTGTAGTCCAGAGGAGCCTGACAGTATGCGGCTCCCTGGACGCGGGGAACTGCGGCAACTGTGTGAAGTGCCTGCGTACCATGGCAGAACTGAATTCGATTGGAAAGCTGGAACAGTTCCAGGAAAGCTTTCCGGTGAAAAAATATCTGAAACATTGGACAGGAAAGCTTGCCTTTGAATTAGCCTTAGACCATCCGCCCTTTACGACCGATATACTGAAAACCATGGAGGCACATGGAAAGAAGGTTCCGGCCGCAGTATTTATGAAAAAATGGTGTTTCTACACCCCGTATAGAAAAGTACGGGAAGCGCTCAGAGATCATTACGCGGTAAGAAAATTGTATTATATGCTCAAATTAGATGAAAAAACAGGCCAGAAGCACAGCCGGGAAATGAAACGGCTCCGCCTTGAGGAATGTAAGAGGAAACGAAGATGATGCGAAAAGCGATCAGCAAATATAAGGGGCTTCCGGTGATTGCGAAAGCTTCTTTTTGGGCATTGTTCAGCGGTGTGGTCCAGAGGGCGGCCAGTGTCATTGCCACGCCGGTTTTCACAAGAATACTGACCACAGAAGAATATGCACAGTATTCTTTATATCAGTCATGGCAGAATATCCTGCAGATCTTTGTATGTCTGAATGTGTTTAACTATGCCGCCTATACGGCAATGGTGAAATTTGAGGATGATAAGGACGGGTTTATCACAGCGGCCCAGACACTTGTGACTCTGCTCACACTGGCAGGAATCGGCGTGTATTGTTTTGTCAGATTGTTTGCGGGGGACATATTGGGCTTTCCACTTCCGATCGTCGTTTTGATGTTTTTTGAAATCCTTTTTTTATCTGCATGCAATCTGTGGCAGCAGAGAAGGCGGTATGAATATCAGTACAGGGGAATGACCGTCGTTTCCGTGATCATCGGCGTTATGGGGCCGCTACTTGGGGTGGCGGCGGTGTACGGGGCTGACGATCCCGGATATGGGAGGATTTATGGTTCTGCCGCCGCGCATATCGCAGTGGGATTGCCGCTCTATGTGTGGAACATTGTACGATCCCGGACGTTTGTCAGAAGAAAGTATTGGAGGTATATACTGGCATTCTGCCTGCCGTTGATCCCCCATTTTTTATCGATCCAGATTCTTTCAAAGTCTGACCGGATTATGATTGACAGAATGTGCAGTACATCGGACGTCGCAGTATACAGCCTGGCGTATAATCTATCGATGCTGATGCTGATTGTAAGCGATGCGCTTCTTGCCGCATATACGCCCTATACCTATCAATGTATGAAAGAGAAGCGTCCGGAGCCGATCAGAAAAAGAACCAGCCAGCTGCTATTTGCAGTGGCATTGTGCAATATTCTTTTCATACTGTTTGCGCCGGAGGCAGTGGCTCTCTTTGCCACAGAGGAGTACCTGGAAGCCATATATGTGATCCCCGCAGTATCGGCCAGTGTGTATTTTATGTTTTTATTTAACCTGTTTGCGAATATTGAATATTACTATTCGGAGACAAAATATGTTGCCGCGGCGTCCGTCATAGCAGCGGCCGTGAATGTTGGTCTGAATTTTATTTTTATTCAGCGGTATGGATATATTGCGGCGGCATACACGACGCTGATCAGTTACGTACTATATTCTGTCAGCCATTATCTTTTTATGCGGAAGGTTACGAAGAAATACAACAAGGGACAGCCGTTTTACGACGGCAAAAGTTTGCTGGCCATTTCTGTTATTTTCGTCGCGGCCACGTTGTGCGTGATTCCCCTGTATCAGTTTATGGTCATGAGATATAGTTTGATTTTCGCCACATGCGCCGGTTTATGGTTCAAAAGAGAAGTCATGACAGAAATGTTTCAGAAGCGGCAAAAAACAGGATAAATCAAAGGGATGGGCAGAGAGATTGCAAAAACAGAGGCGTTTCCGGGATCCACAGGCATTCCTGGCCGCGCCATGAGTATACTGGGAGAAAACAATGATTAAGACGGTTATTTTTGATATTGACGGTGTAATAACGGACGGAAAAATATATACGGACGGACGGGCGGAAATTTATAAAACCCTGGCATTCAAAGATTTGGATGCACTGACTGAATTAAAAAAGATGGGATATATCCTGGGGGTTATCACGGGAGAGAACAACGCGTTTACGGACTATTTAAAAAAAGAACTTTCCGTCGGCTATTTTATCAATTCAAAGGAGAAAAAGAAAAAACTGCTGGAACTGATGCAGAAAGAAAGCCTGCGGCCTGAGGAGGTCGTCTATGTGGGAGACGGAAAATATGATATCCCGGTGATGGAATATGTAACATGGTCCATGTGCCCTTCGGACGCCATCAAAGAAGTGAAGGAAAGGGCAAAAGTGGTTCTGAAGACAAAGGGCGGGGAAGGCTGTATAGCGGAAGTCTGTAAATGGATCAGGGATTTTGGGCAGGGGCATGCCGGGATCGCCGGCGCGGACAGAAAGGTCCGGGAAATATGCAGGAAACATCGGCAGCTTGCGGAGGAAATCTGTCAGGACCGTGATTTTCAGGATGCAGTCGTACAAGCGGCCGAAAGTATCTGTAAGGCCTATAAGGAGGGGCGCAGGTTACTCATCTGTGGGAATGGGGGAAGTGCGGCTGACGCCCAGCATATAGCGGCGGAACTGGTCAGCAGGTTTTATCTGGAACGGCCCGGGTTTTCCGCGGAAGCGCTGACAACAGATACGTCCGTACTGACTGCCATTTCAAACGACTACGATTTTGCGGGCGTGTTTGAGCGCCAGGTAGAAGCGAAAGGAAAACCGGGAGACGTGCTGTGGGGGATTACCACCAGCGGCAGGTCCGAAAACATAACGGCGGCATTGAAACAGGCCAGGCAGATGGGATTGAAAACGATTTTGTTCACGGGAGAATTCCAGCGGGAGAATGCTGCCAGGCAGTATTCGGATATAGCCGTAGAGGTTCCCTGCAAGGATACTCCGCGTATCCAGGAGATCCATATTTTAGCAGGGCATATCATCTGTGAAATGGTGGAACAGGCGTTGGCAGATTAAAATGGGAGGATAGAAGATCATGGAAAGAGAACATGTTTTTGTGATTGCTGAGATTGGGATTAATCATAACGGGAGCCTGGAAATTGCTGAAAATTTGATTGACTGGGCAGTTTTATCGGGCTGCGACGCCGTGAAATTCCAAAAAAGAACCGTTGACAAAGTCTATACGAAAGAATACCTGGACGGATACAGGGAAAGCCCATGGGGGACGACGCAGCGTGCCCAGAAGGAGGGGCTGGAGTTCGGTGAACGGGAGTATGACGAGATTGACAGATACTGCCGGGAAAAGGGCATAGAGTGGTTTGCGTCGGCGTGGGATACAGATTCACAGGTTTTTCTGAAAAAGTATGATTTGAAATATAATAAAATCGCGTCGGCAATGCTGGTCAATGAAGAACTGCTGGAGGAAGTGGCTCAGGAAGGAAAGTATACGTTTATCGCCACGGGGATGAGTACATACGGGGAGATCGACCGTGCGGTGGAAATTTTTAAATCCTTTCAATGTCCTTTTGAACTGATGCACTGCAACAGCACCTATCCCATGCCCAAGAATGAGGCAAACCTGCGGCTGATCCCGGTTCTGAAAAAGAGGTATGGCTGCAAAGTCGGGTACAGCGGGCATGAGACAGGCCGGATTGTCTCTACCAGCGCAGTGGCTCTTGGGGCCACATCCATAGAGCGGCACATTACTTTGGACCATACAATGTATGGTTCTGACCAGGCCGCTTCATTGAGCGTAAAGGATCTGGCGCGTCTGATTGAGGATATCAGGATGATAGAAACGATTCTCGGGGACGGTGAAAAGAAACTTTCGGAAAAGGAACTTGAGACAAAGAAGAAACTGCGCGGATAAGCAGAGAAGTGTCGGAGGAAAACATGGATAAACAGTTGACTGAAAAAATAGATCCCGGTTCCTGCATGGCGCTGATTCCCGCAAGAGGCGGGTCGAAAGGCGTTCCTAAAAAGAATATCAGGCTTCTGAAAGGATTCCCTTTGATCGCCTATTCTATCGCTGCGGCCAGGCTTTCTGAAAAAATCGACAGAGTGGTTGTCAGTACCGATTCACAGGAGATCGCAGAGATTGCAGGGAAGTATGGCGCGGAGGTTCCGTTTTTAAGGCCGCCGGAATACGCGCAGGATCATTCCCCGGATATTGATTTTGTGGAACATGCCATTGCGTGGCTGGGGGAACAGGAAGGGAGGATACCGGAATATCTGGTGCATCTGCGGCCTACTACCCCTTTGAGAAGAAGCACCGTGATCGATAAAGCGGTCAGGATGATTATGGAAGATGAGGGCGCGACGTCGTTGAGGTCCGGCTTCCATTGTGTCCATCCTCCTTATAAATGGCTCCGGATATCTGAATCGGGATATATGGAGCCGGTTATGCCGGGGATGACCTGTGATGAAACGAACCTGCCACGACAGGATTTTTCAGAGATTTATATCCCCAATGGCTATGTGGATGTCCTGAAAACAGAGTTTATCATCAAAAACCATCTGATGCATGGGGACAGGATGATTGGATTTAAGACAAAAGAAGTGCCTGATATCGATACAGAGTCAGATTTTAAAAAGCTGGAGAGCTATCAGGAAGAAAAAGAAGCGTTGGAAAAGCTGCTCGGCTATTTGCAGGGAATCGGGGGATTGGAATGAAGAATTATGTGGAAGTGGCATATCAAAAAGAGGAAAAACCTTTCGGAGAATACCCATTACAACTGGCCGCTTATCTGTTTAAAAAGTATCGGCTGAAAGCCGGGATGAGGGCGCTTGACAATGGATGCGGGAGAGGGGAGTTTCTGCATGCGTTTGGACAGCTTGGGTTGGAGGCATATGGAACAGACATATCCGGTTACTGCAAAGAGGCCAGGGTGTTAGACCTGAATACAGAAGCGCTTCCGTTTGAAGACCACTTTTTTGACGTGGTGTTTACAAAATCTGTGTTGGAACATATGGAAAACACCGAGCGTTATATCACGGAAATGTACCGTGTACTCAACAGGGGGGGGATTTTGATTATGCTGGTTCCTGACTGGGAAACACAGTATTTGATTTTTTATCAGGATCCCACCCATATACACCCTTATACGAAAAAATCAGTGGAAAGGCTGCTCTGCATGTCTGATTTTAAAGAAGTCCGGGCGGAAAAATTTATCCAGCTTCCGGCCGTGTGGGAGAGCCGTTTTATGGCGGGATTAAGCAGGCTGGTACGGCTGGCAGGGCCGGTTAAAAAAATTTACAGAAACAAATTCATCAGGTTTTCAAGAGAGTTAATGATTTTAGGGAGCGGGATCAAATGATCGCATTTAAATGGAAATTTTTGTTTGTCGGGTTAGGGAGCGCGGGGCAGCGTCATATGAGAAACCTGCAGAGGATTTTAGGAGATGACGCAGAATTCGGGGCGTACAGGGAGCAGAAACTGGAAAGGGTATATAACGATCAGCTTCAAATCGAGCAGGGAATTACTTTGCAGGAAAAGTTTGGGCTCCGGGTGTATGAAGATTTTGAAAAAGCATTGGATGAGAAGCCGGATATTGTGTTGATAGCAAACCCGAACAGTATGCATTTGCCTTTTGCTGTAAGGGCGGCAGAACGGGGATGTCATTTGTTTATTGAAAAGCCGTTATCTGACGGAATGGAAGGCGTGGAAAAACTAAGGGGTCTTGTGAAGAGCCAGGGACTGGTTTGTTATGTGGGATACCAGAACCGTTTTCATCCGTGTATCAAAATGGGGAAAGAGTATCTGGAATCTGGAAAAATAGGAAAGATAGTATCTGTGCATGCAATGATAGGAGAGTTACTGACTTCTATGCATAAGTATCAGGATTATAGGACCATGATTGAATCGCAGAAAAAGAAAGGCGGCGGAGTGGTCCTGTGCCAGCTTCATGAACTGGATTACCTTTTTTATTTATTTGGACTTCCGCAGAGAGTGTACAGCGTCGGAGGAAAAAGGGGCAGTTGGAGTATTGACGTAGAGGACTGCGTCGTATCGCTGTTTACTTATGAAAGCGGGCAGGGAACCTTTTCGGCGGTTGTGCAGCAGGACTATTTCCAATACCCGCCGGTCAGGAAGTGTGAGATTGTAGGTGATTCGGGACGAATAGAATTTGATCTTTTAGGAAACAGCTTCTGTTATTTTGATGCGGAAGGGAAACAGGAAAAAACAGTGTTTGATCAATTCACGCGTAATGATTTATTTATATCAGAAATGGGATCTTTGTTAAACTCTGTAAAGTCCGGACTGCCGGAATTCGTAGATATTGACCAGGGAATCGGAAGTTTAAAAATGGCATTGGCAATCAAGCGGTCGTTTACGACAGGAGAAATCGTGAATCTGGAAGGATCGTATGATCGCATATGAAAGAAATAAAAAAGAGAAAGGCAATTTATAAACAGTCCTTAAATAGCGAAAATTGACGGGAGTAAACGATATGGATGTATTAGAGAACTTTAAAATGGATCAAAAGATTGTTGTAATTACCGGAGGGGCCGGGCTTCTGGGGCGGAAACATGCAGAAGCTGTAATAGAAGCCGGAGGGGTGGCCGTCCTGTCCGATATTTCAGGGGATGCGCTGGAGCATGCCCTGAACGGTTTTAAGGCGCGTTATGGAGAGGGCGCCTGTGAGGGGCATATTGCAGATATTACGGATAAAAGCAGTATTGAATCAATGAAGGATGCGCTTCTTAAAAAATATGGGCATATAGATGTCCTGATTAATAATGCTGCAAATAATCCGAAAATGGAAGGAAGCGCAGCGAATATGGGGGCTGTGCAATTTGAAAATTTTCCTGTCTCTCTGTGGATGGATGATATTGCAGTGGGTTTAACAGGAGCCTTTTTCTGTGCGCAGGTTTTTGGCAGGGTGATGTCATCCCAGGGAAAAGGCGTGATTTTAAATATCTCATCTGATTTGGGAATGATAGCGCCTGACCAGAGAATTTACAGAAAAGAAGGGGTGGCAGAGAATGAACAGACAGTAAAGCCTGTAACCTATTCTGTGATTAAGCATGGCCTGTTAGGATTAACAAAATATCTTGCCACCTATTATGCGGAAAAAGGAGTGAGATGTAATGCAATATGCCCTGCCGGGGTATGGAACGGACAGGATGAAACATTCGTAAAAAAATTGACAAATCTGGTTCCGATGGGCAGGATGGCAGACCCGGACGAATATAAAAGTACCATTCTTTATCTTATTTCAGATGCAAGCAGTTATATGACGGGCAGCATTGTCGTTGTCGACGGTGGGCGGACATGCTGGTAAAAGAAAAGCGCGGCTCCTTTATCGCTGTGTTCCGTGAGTCCACTTCCGTCCTTCTTATAAAAGTATTATTCTCAACAATACACAATATGTCAAAAAGAATCCAAAACGATCCATAAATATGTTATGCAGCAGAGAAGGAATCGATAAATCTGCCGGCACTTGCTGTTATCTTTGTTAACAAACTATGAACCAGTTGAATTTGAGAGAAGTTAGTGATAGAATGGAATCTGTATGGCAGTACCGGCATTTCATGCCGGCTGCATCAGAGACACGGCAGGACCGTTGCTCGAACTAAACAGGAGAAGGAGTTAATTGCAGACTATGGGCTTGATAGAGAAAATTTTTGGTACGCACAGTGAGAACGAGCTGAAGCGTATTTACCCGATCGTAGACCGGATCGAAGCCTTGGAGCCGGAGATGCAGGCTCTTGGCGATGCGGAACTCAGGGGTAAGACAAAAGAGTTCCGGCAGCGCCTGGATGAAGGAGAGACGTTGGATGACATTCTTCCCGAGGCTTTTGCGGCGGTTCGGGAAGCGGCAGTCAGGAGCCTGGGAATGCGGCATTACAGGGTGCAGCTGATCGGCGGCGTGATCCTGCATCAGGGACGGATATCGGAGATGAGGACCGGTGAAGGTAAGACGCTTGTTTCCACATTGCCGGCATATCTGAATGCTCTGCCGGGGAAAGGCGTCCATATTGTCACGGTCAACGACTATCTGGCGAAGCGTGACGCAGAGTGGATGGGAAAGGTACATGAATTTCTGGGATTGACGGTGGGAGTCGTGTTAAACAGCATGGACAATGACGAGCGCCGCAATGCATACAACTGCGACATTACTTATGTGACAAATAACGAGCTTGGATTCGACTATCTGCGGGATAACATGGTGATCTATAAAGAACAGCTCGTACAGCGCGGACTGCATTATGCGATTATTGACGAGGTGGACTCGGTCCTGATCGACGAGGCCAGGACCCCGCTGATCATTTCCGGCCAGAGCGGAAAGTCCACGAAGCTGTATGAAGCCTGCGACATTTTGGCGAGGCAGCTGGAACGCGGAGAGGCAAGCGGCGAATTTTCCAAGATGAATGCCATCATGGGAGAGGATATCGAGGAGACCGGAGATTACATTGTAAATGAAAAGGAGAAGTCCGTCAATCTGACGGAAGACGGCGTGAAGAAGGTGGAGAAGTTCTTCCATCTGGAGAATCTGGCTGATCCGGAGAATCTGGAGGTCCAGCATAACATTATCCTGGCTCTCCGGGCCCATAACCTGATGTTCCGGGATCAGGACTATGTGGTGACTCCAGAGGGCGAGGTCGTTATTGTAGATGAATTTACCGGCCGTATCATGCCCGGGCGCCGGTATTCCGACGGCCTCCATCAGGCGATTGAGGCGAAGGAACATGTGAAGGTGAAGAGGGAGAGCAAGACGCTGGCGACCATTACCTTCCAGAACCTGTTTAATAAATTTGAGAAGAAGAGCGGTATGACCGGTACGGCCCTGACAGAGGAGAAGGAGTTCCGGGATATCTACGGCATGGATGTCATTGAGATCCCCACCAATGTTCCCGTACAGAGGGAGGATCTGGACGATGCGGTCTATAAGACCAGGGATGAAAAATACCGGGCGGTCGTGGAAGAAGTCAAGAGGGCGCATGCCACAGGGCAGCCGGTCCTGGTGGGCACGATCACCATTGAAGTGTCCGAGCTGCTCAGCAAGATGCTAAAAAAAGCGGGCATCCAGCACAATGTCCTGAATGCCAAGTTCCATGAGATGGAAGCGGAGATCGTGGCGGACGCCGGACTTCACGGCGCAGTCACCATTGCCACCAATATGGCCGGACGTGGTACGGATATCAAGCTGGATGACGAAGCGCGCAAAGCGGGAGGCTTAAAGATCATCGGTACGGAACGGCATGAGTCCAGACGTATTGACAACCAGTTGCGGGGACGTTCCGGGCGTCAGGGGGATCCGGGGGAATCCCGTTTTTACATTTCACTGGAGGATGATCTGATGCGCCTGTTCGGCTCGGAAAAGTTAATGGGCATCTTCAATACTCTGGGAGTGGAGGATGGAGAACAGATCGAGCATAAGATGCTTTCCGGCGCCATCGAAAAGGCGCAGAAGAAGATTGAGAGCAATAACTTCGGCATCCGTAAGAATCTGTTGGAATACGATCAGGTCATGAACGAACAGAGGGAGATCATTTACGGAGAACGCCGCCGCGTGTTGGACGGAGAAAGCATGCGCGACACCGTATACAATATGATTACGGAATACGTGGAAAATACTGCGGACCGGTACGTGTCCCCGGAGGTGGATTCTGAAGAATGGGATATTACCGGTATGGAAGTGGCCTTTCATGCAGTCATTCCGCAGCTGGAACTTCCGCCTGTAAATGCGATCCGGGACATGCAGCAGAAAGAACTGAAGCACCTGCTCAAGGAAAAAGCAGTCAAGGCTTATGAGGCAAAAGAGGCCGAGTTCCCGGAAGCGGAGCATATCCGTGAACTGGAGAGGGTCGTTCTTCTGAAAGTCATTGATGCAAGGTGGATGGATCACATTGACGATATGGACCAGCTACGTCAGGGAATCGGCCTCCAGGCATACGGACAGCGCGACCCGCTTGTGGAATATAAAATGATGGGTTATGATATGTTTGGCTCCATGACCAACGCGATTGCGGAGACTACGATACGGACCCTGTTCCATGTCCGTGTGGAACAGAAGGCAGAGCGTGAGCAGGTTGCCAGGGTAACAGGAACCAACAGGGATGAGAGCGCTGTGCGCGCACCGAAGCGCCGGGATACGAAAAAGGTTTACCCGAACGACCCATGCCCCTGTGGAAGCGGCAAGAAATACAAACAGTGCTGTGGAAGAAAGTAAAAACGGGAAGTCAGTCGTACAGGAGTTTTGCCGCGAATGACAGAACCCGGGCCGACGCAATAAAAACAAAAATAAAAAAATGAAAGAGGTGATTAAGGTGGTTTTATTAGACGGATTAAAAGCAAGCCTGCTTGCCTATGAAGAGCCGCTGAAAGATTTGAGGGATTCACTTTGACTTAGCGTCAAAGAAGGAAAGAATCGAGGAACTGGAAAGAAGGATTGAAGAGCCGGGATTCTGGGATGCGCCGGAGCAGTCCCAGCAGACGATGAAGCTGCTCAAAGGCCTGCAGGATTCTGTGAAGCAGATCGAAAAGCTGTTTACAGACCATGAGGATCTGGGGCTTTTGATCGAGATGAGCGAGGAAGAGCCGGAGGATGAGACTATCGCCGGGATTCAGGAAGATCTGGAAAAGTTCAAGGCAGAATTTGAAGAACTTCGTATCCAGACCCTTCTCACAGGAGAGTATGATAAAAGCAACGCCATCGTAACCCTCCACGCGGGAGCCGGGGGAACGGAGTCCTGCGACTGGACCGGGATGCTGTACCGGATGTACAGCCGATGGGCGGAGAAGAAAGGATTTTCTCTGGAAGTCTTAGATTATCTGGAGGGAGATGTGGCAGGCATCAAAGGAGTCACCTTTGAGGTGTCGGGCGAGAATGCCTATGGTTTCCTGCGTTCCGAAAAGGGCGTCCACAGACTGGTGCGGATTTCTCCGTTCAATGCGGCGGGGAAGCGGCAGACTTCATTTTCTTCCTGTGATGTGATCCCGGATATTGAGGATGATATTGAGGTGGAGATCAATGACGACGACCTGCGGATCGATACTTACCGTTCCAGCGGGGCAGGGGGCCAGCATATCAACAAGACTTCATCGGCAATTCGAATCACCCATCTGCCCACCGGGATCGTGGTGCAGTGCCAGAATGAGCGTTCCCAGCACATGAACAAGGATAAGGCCATGCAGATGCTCAAATCCAAGCTGTATGTATTAAAGCAGCAGGAACAGGCGGATAAGATGTCAGATATCCGCGGGGATGTGAAGGAGATCGGATTTGGCAACCAGATCCGTTCTTATGTCATGCAGCCCTATACCATGGTCAAGGATCATCGGACCAATGCGGAGATCAGCAATGTAAACAGTGTGATGGATGGGAATATCGACCCGTTCATCAACGCATATTTAAGCGCGGGATCAGGAAACAGCTGACGGTTCATTTACAGAGATACAGCGGCATACCGCAAATATGAGGAGGAAGAAAGGGAGAAAAAGATGGTAAATATAGCAGTGATGGGATACGGCACGGTTGGTTCAGGCGTGGTGGAAGTGATCAATACAAACGGAGCGCGCATCAACCAGCGTATCGGCGACGAACTGAATATCAAATATGTGCTGGATCTGCGGGATTTTCCGGGCGATCCGGTGCAGGAGAAGATTGTCCATGATTTTGACGTCATTGTCAATGACCCGGAAATACAGATTGTGGTCGAGGTGATGGGCGGCATCGAGCCGGCATATACCTTTGTCAGGAGATGCCTGCTCTCAGGAAAGAGCGTAGCTACATCCAATAAGGCTCTCGTTGCAAAATACGGGGCGGAGCTTTTGTCGATTGCCAGGGAACGGGACATCAATTTTCTGTTTGAAGCAAGCGTGGGGGGCGGAATCCCGATCATCCGTCCGTTGAATTCTTCCATGACCGCCGATGAGATCGAGGAGATCACCGGAATTTTGAACGGAACCACCAACTATATGATGACGAAGATGTTCTATGAGGGTTCCGATTATGACGTGGTGCTCAGGGAGGCACAGGATAAGGGATATGCGGAACGTAATCCGGAAGCCGATGTGGAAGGGCATGACGCCTGCCGCAAGATCGCCATCCTGTCTTCTTTGATCTCCGGGCAGCAGGTGGATTTTGAAGATATTTATACGGAGGGCATCACAAAAATCACAAAAGAAGATATGATGTATGCAAAAGCCATGGATATGACCATCAAGCTGCTGGCTTCCAGCAAGCGGCAGGAGGATCGTGTGCAGGCAATGGTCGCTCCGCATCTGCTGAAAAAAGAACATCCGCTCTATAGTGTCAATGATGTATTCAACGCAATCTTTGTCCATGGGAACGTACTGGGCGACGCGATGTTCTACGGGAGCGGCGCGGGCAAGCTCCCCACGGCCAGCGCGGTGGTTGCGGACGTTGTGGATGAGGCAAAGCATCTCCACAGGAATATCATGACGATGTGGAAGAGCGAAAAGCTGGAGCTTCTTCCGTTTGCGGACACAAGCAAGCGGTTTTTCGTCCGTATTTCGGGAGAGCCGGAGGCTTTGAAAGCGCATCTGGAAAGTAAATTCGGCCCCATAGAGATTGTCAGGGCTCAGGGGCTTAAGGGAGAATTTGGATTTTTGACCGGCGTGCTCACAGAGCGGGCATATGAAGAAAACGCAAGGGAATTTCCAGGCATTCTCCACAGGATCCGTGTAGAAGGATAGGATCGTAAGGGCAGATCCGTATAAAAGTATAGAAAAGGCGCGGGAAGCGCCTGCATTGAAAATCTGCGCAGCAGATTGGCTACAAAAAGGACAGGATAAAGATGAAAAAATATTTGATCATATTATGTGACGGGATGGCGGATGAACCGCTGGACGAACTGCAGGGACGGACTCCTTTGGAAGCGGCCCATACGCCGAATATGGACTATCTGGCGTCCAGATCCGAGATCGGTATGGTGCGGACCGTGCCTGAGGGCATGGCTCCGGGCAGCGATACCGCGAACCTGTCTGTGATGGGATACGACCCTGAAAAATATTACACAGGGCGTTCTCCTTTGGAGGCTCTGAGTATTGGGGTGGATATGGCAGGTGATGATGTATCTTTCCGGTGCAATCTTGTAACCTTGTCGGAGGAGGAAGAGTCTTACGGGGACCGCAGGATTTTAGACCACAGTTCCGGGGAGATCAGTACAGAGGACGCGGCGGTTCTGATCGATGCGCTGAAAAAAGGCCTGCAGCGGGAAGGGTATGAGTTTTATGTGGGAACCAGTTACCGGCATCTGCTGATCTGGAAGCACGGACGGGTGGTGGAACTGACCGCGCCCCATGATATCCTGACCAGCCGGATCGGGGAGTATCTTCCGCAGGACGCCCTGCTTCGGGAAATGATGGTGAAGAGCTATGATATTTTGTCCGGACATCCGATCAATGAAAAGAGGAAAGAGCAGGGGAAGAACCCGGCCAATTCTGCATGGTTCTGGGGAGGAGGCACAAGGCCGGCGCTGTCTTCCTTTGAAGAAAAATACCATCTCAAAGGCGCCATGGTCTCCGCGGTGGATCTTCTTAAAGGAATCGCAGTAGGCGCCGGTATGCGCAATATTTCCGTGGAAGGCGCCAACGGCGGTTTAGACACCAACTATGCGGGAAAAGGTGAAGCAGGGGTGGAAGCGCTCCTCGGGGAAGAGGATTTTGTCTATATCCATGTGGAGGCCCCGGACGAGATGGGGCATCAGGGTAGCGCTGGAAATAAAATAACGGCCATTGAGCGGATCGACGCGCAGATTATCGGATCGGCCATAAAGAAGCTGCGGGAGAACCATGTAGATTTCCGCATGCTGGTGCTTCCGGATCATCCCACGCCCATCCGGGTGCGCACCCACGTATCCGACCCGGTTCCGTATCTTTTGTATGACAGCGTAGGCGAATTGGACGGCGCCTTTGATACTTATAATGAAAAGACAGGGCGGGAAAGCGGGATTCTGATAGAGAAAGGGCATACGTTGATCCGCCGTCTGTTTGAGCAGGAATAAGAGAATCTATGCCTGTGGGCATAAAAGCAGTCCGACGTTATTTTCGGGCTGCTTTTATTGTGCGCCAAATGGCCTGCTAAAGGATGGAACCATATGAGTACGGTTCCTTGCTTTGGCTCAAAGTACTGTTATGATACCTGGGGGAATAAGTCACGTCTTCCCCGAACCACTCCGGGGGCGAAAAGGCATTGGCCGTGTCTTCATCCGGGAATTCCACTTCTGCCAGAATGAGGCCGGACAGGCGGCCGGAGAAAAGATCCAGTTCTATGTCCAGGCCATTTCCAAGAGGAATCACATAGCGGTTTTTCGTGATGATGCGGCCGTCCGCTTTTTCCTTCAGGTGATCATAAGCCTCCCTGGTCAAAGGAAGATTGTACTCTTCCCGGGCGAGAAAGCCTTTTGACTTATAGGTCAGGAAGTATTCCTCATTGTCGCGGCGCACCCTGACGACAGGGTTGGTGCACAGATATCCCTGCTCAATGCGGCGGCAGGGGTATTGCGCCGGGTCAAATGGGATGTCAGATTGTGAGATCAGGTATTTGCGTTCGATTTCCATAGTATCCTCCTTACAGCGCGTGTATTCCCGGCCTTTTTTACGATGCGCAACTTCCATGCATGGCGGTTGCACATGTGCGGGCATGGCAGGTTCGTCTGCATGCCGCCGGGACCTTACCTTCATCATAATGTATTCAGGAAAAAAAGTAAACGCGGATTGCATTTTTTCATGCCATCTGCTACACTAAAGTTACAGCGCCTGAGAAGCAGGCGGTTTACGAAAGGATATGAAAAAAGATGGATGGCAATGTATTTGGATTTGTAAGTATTTTGGTTTTCGGGTGCGGGCTTTACGGCCTGTATGCGTATATCAGGATGAAGAAGGACGGGCATATCAATGAGACGCTTCTCCTTGGCAAGAGCTATATGGAGCATATGTGTAAGAACAGGGAGGAATTTGTAAAAAAATCCCTGCCCGCAGTGCTGGTTTTCGGAGTTGCAGCTACCGTATATGGGGCGATTGATATGATCCACTGGTTCGTCACCCCGATTCCGGTTCTTGATTATATCGGGCTGGCTGTTTTTCTGATCATACTGGTATGGTATATGGTTTATACTTCAAAACTCAAAAAGCAATATTTTTAAAACAGAAAACCAGGCCGGGATGGGATGCTTCCCGGCCTGGTTTTCTGTTTCCGGCGTACCGCGTCTCAAACCCTTATTCCTCCAGATCGAAAGGGATCCCCTTCTGGTCAAAAAAACGCGGCACCATGGCGTCCCATTCCCGTTCCAGGGATTTATCCATGGAGAAGGCTTTTAAGGAGGTTCCGGTGATACACTGGAGGGCGCTGCCGTCAAATCGGACGTTGAGATACAGCCCCTGTACATCGCAGGGCTGATAATCTAAATTTTTCTGCTGTATTAGTTTTGCAATATTCTCAGGGGACAGGCTGAATACGAATTTAAAGCTTAGGGGGGTGCGCTTCCCCTTAATTATGGAGAAGCACAATTCCCGGAGCTGTTTCCAGAGTGCGTAGCCATTTCCGGCTTCCTCTTCGGATTCATAGAATGCTTTCTGGATGAATCCGTCGATCGTAAATGTATTGAAAGTTACAATTTCCCCTTCTATAAATAAAAAATGATCAAATGTATCGGATAACAGAAGGTGCGACATAAAATTTTTTGTGCTTTTCATTCTTAATGCAATCATAGGTATTTCCTTTCCAGGGTTAGGCTCTGCTGCAAAATAACAGGCCTCTCTTGCTTGTCGGAATCCGTATATACCGGGCTATATCGGTATGCCGTTTTGCGGCGGACCCTAAGGTTCACAGACATTTCACATATAAGCGAAAGCCTGTCTGCTGCGTTAGTTTTGCCCTGTCAGCGATTCTATTCTATCACAAAAACAGGATGGAGTGAACAGCGGACATTGACTTTTTAACCTAAAATCAGTATTATATAGGGTATACATGTCCACGTAGTTTGGCTGCATTTTAAGAGAAATTGATGAAAGAGGTACGGTAAAAGCGTTGAGTGATAAAAGTAAGAGAATTTTCATGATTGCCGGTGCGGCTTTTGTGGCTGTGCTTTTTCTGGTTATCTTTGCAGTGGAAGGGATTGAGAACCTGACGAAGAAAAAAGCGGATACGGCGGAAGGGCTTCAGATCATAAGCCAGGCAGAGGCTGCAGAGGCAGCCGCGATTGAAACAAAGATACAGAATCTGGAGGAACAGGAGAAGGCAGAAGAACAGGCGGAGGATACCCGCAGCATCAAGGAAGTGTTCACAAGCGCGGTTGTGATGGGGGATTCGATTACAGCCGGTTTTTCGGAATATGATGTTTTGAATGCCTCCAGTGTGGTGGCACAGATAGGGGCCGGCCTGGAAGGGACAGAGGAACCAATCGAAAAGTTAAAGGAGATCAACCCTCAGGTCGTTTTTCTTTCCTACGGCATGAACGACATTATTTCCACAAAGGGTGATACGGCTGTATTTGCAGAGAATTATAAAACGGTAGTCAGGCAGCTGAAAAAAGAGATTCCCAATATGAAGATTTTTGTCAATTCGATCTTCCCGGTGCAGAAGCAGGAGATTGAGAGAGAACCGGCTTTTGAGCATTTGGAAGAGTACAATGAGGCTTTGAGGGAGATGTGCGATAAGCAGCAGATTGCATATGTAGATAATACGGATTTGGTGTCGGAACATTACTATGAAGAAGACGGGGTACATCTGAAACCAGATTTTTACCCTGTATGGGCACAGCGGATGGCAGAGGTGGCTTCGTTATGATGAGGCGGAATAAGGAAGGGTATCAGAGGGAGTATCAGGCGTTCTACCAGGGGGGATACCAAAACAGGGAATCCGGGTATGCAGATTCTTACCAAAGCGTACATCAAAACAGGCGTCCGGATCCGGGTTATGGGGCTTCAGGCAGGTATCCCGGCAGACATGGGAATGAAAATTACGGGTATCCGGGCGGCTATGGGGATGAAGATTACGTACGTCAGGGCGGCTATGGGGATGGAGGTTACGTACGTCAGGGCGGTTATTCGGACGTAAGAACCGGCTATCCGGGCGTGCCTCCGGCCAGATACCCGGATGCAGAGTATAGATATCCGGAACCGCATTCGGAGCGGGTTGAGGATACCCGGTATGATATGCGGGCAGATATGTATGACGGCTATGATGAGGACTATGGGGAATCCGGTACTGACAATGCCGGGGAGGTGAATGCTTTCAGCGCCGCGGGGATTCTGAAGTTTGCGGCGGCGTTTCTGATCTTAGTCTATATTGTACTGCTGCTCATCTATGCAAGCGGAAGTACAAAGCCTTTTGAAGAGGTGGCTCAGGCAGTGGAAGGGCGGATAGATACAGAGATCCTTGTGAAGCAGGATGCCCAGGCCCTAAAGCGGTATTATGGGCTGAATGGGGCAGATTATGAAGGGGTACTATTTTATTCCGCAGAATTTAGCATCTCGGCGGAAGAAGTATTATTGATCGAAGTAAGGTCGGAGCAGCAGGTACAGGAAGTACGGGATGCGATTGAGGAGCGTCTGGAAAGCCGGAAGCATACATTTGAAGGATATGCGCCGGAGCAGGCGCAGTTAATCGACCAGGCGCAGCTTCAGGTGCGGGGAAGGTATGTTTTCCTTGCAGTGTCGGCAGAGGCTGAAAATTATGTCTCTGCATTTACAAACGGATTGTAAGCAGAGAAGAGGATATAGAGAATGCTTTTTAGTAGCGTGATGTTTTTGTTTATGTTTCTGCCGATTACGCTGGCAGTTTATTATCTGGCGTCCCCAGGGCTTCGGAATTTCGTGATGCTGGTTGCCAGCCTGTTTTTCTATGCATGGGGAGAGCCGGTGTATATCATCCTTATGTTGCTGTCCATTGTCATGAACTATTTCTGCGGACGGGACATTGAAGGGAAGCGGGGCAATAAAGCGCTCTCTAAGCGAAGCCTGATTTTTGGCATTGTGGTGAATCTCCTGGCGCTGGGATTTTTTAAATACTACGGGCTTGTGATGGAAACGGCCAATGCGCTGCTGCCTGTTGAGATTCCGTACAGAGTCCTTCCCCTGCCGATCGGGATATCGTTTTATACATTTCAGGCGCTTTCTTATATCATTGACGTATATCGGGGGGAAGTCAGGGCTCAGAAAAAATTTATTTATTTTGCCCTGTACATTTCCATGTTCCCACAGTTGATCGCAGGTCCCATCGTCCGTTATATTGATATGGAAGAGCAGTTAAGGGAACGCAAATATGGAGTGGTAAAATTCGGGCGGGGCGCCATGTGCTTTATCAGAGGGCTGGCAAAAAAGGTGGTTCTTGCCAATTCGATCGGCGCGGTCTATGAACAGGTTATCGCTCTCCCGGTGGGGACGGTTTCTGTGCTGACCGCGTGGATCGGGTGCGTGGCTTTCGCATTCCAGATTTATTTTGATTTCAGCGGTTACTCGGATATGGCGGTTGGATTGGGAAAGATGTTTGGATTTGAATTCCGCAGGAATTTCCACTATCCCTACGTGGCCAAAAGCGTGACGGAATTTTGGAGGAGATGGCATATCTCCCTGGGTACATGGTTTCAGGAGTATGTGTACATCCCCCTGGGCGGCAATCGGTGCAGTGCTAAGAGGCATATCGTGAATCTGCTGGTTGTGTGGTCTTTGACCGGGTTATGGCACGGGGCGCAGTGGAATTTTCTGCTGTGGGGCCTCTATTACGGCATTCTTCTGATTTTAGAAAAATATGTGTGGGGTGCGCTGGTGGAACGGCTTCCGTCCCTGTTGCAGCATATGTATGCGTTTGTTCTGGCATTGATCGGATGGGTGTTTTTCTTTAGCTCCGATATCGGGCAGGCACAGAATTACATAGGGATGATGTTCGGCCTGGGGGCAAACGGCCTGGCGGACCGGCAGGCGATTTATCTTTTTACGACCCACTGGCTCCTGTTTGTACTGTGTACGGCCGGTTCTTCCGCCATGGGCTGGTCGCTCCTGTGTGCAGTGACGGAAGCCTACAGGAAAGGGCGGTCCCAGAGAGTGGCGTCCTGTATCGTATATATCGGGATGTTTTTGGTCAGCATATCCTTTTTGGTGACAGAAACATTTAATCCATTTTTATATTTCCGGTTTTAAACCGGCTTATTCGGAGAGAATTATGCAGAAACGTATAAACAATCGAAGGCACCGGAGGATTGAGGGAACTGTGGGAAAGGTATTTATCCTCAGTATGATTATTTTTTTTCTGCTCAATCTGATCGTGCCGGACAAGAAGATGTCAGAGGAAGAAAACAGGATGCTTGCCGCCATGCCGAAGCTGACATGGAGCAGCCTGACATCCGGGGATTTCATGACAAAATACGAATCTTATCTGGCGGAGCATGAAGGTGGGATTGAGCAGCCTGGGCGGGAGCAAGGAAGAAGAGGATATTCTGATCGGCAAAGATGATTATCTGATGGAGAAGATTGTTTTGCCGGATCAGGAGACTTTGAAGGAAAATATAGATGCCATCCGCCGGTTCGCCAGCCAGAACCGGGATGTGCCGATGTATATGCTGCTGGTGCCCAATGCGGCCAATGTGATGAGCCAGCGTCTTCCGTCCTTTGCTACGGTGCAGGACCAGAACCGGTCGTTTGCGCAGGTGAAGCGGGAATTGTCGGATACGCTGGAATGGCTGGATGCGGTGGAGGCTCTGGAACGCCATGCGGATGAAAAGATTTTTTATAAGACAGACCATCACTGGACAAGCCTTGGTGCGTTCTATACGTTCAGCGCCGTGGCGGAACAGATGGGAATCAAAGCGGATTCGGCCAGTTTTTTTGTGTCCTACCCGGTGTCCGCCACATTTAACGGCATGCTTGCCGCAAAGAGCGGGTGCAGGCTGAATGTACGGGAGGAGATCTACATCTATGTGCCCAGGGATACGGACAACGACGTGGTGGTCAACTATGTGGATGAGCAGCGCAAGACCACATCCCTCTTTGATTCATCGAAATTAAAGACAAGAGACCAGTACGCGGTGTTCTTAGGGGAGAATACTTCGGTTGTGGATATCAAGACGGTGTCGGAGAGCCAGAGGAGGCTTTTGCTGATCAAGGATTCCTATGCCAACAGCTTTGTATCCTTCTTAGCGCCTTATTTTCGGGAAATTGTACTGGTGGATCCCAGATATTACAGCGGCACGATTGACGAAATTATGGATACATACCGTATTTCTGACGTATTATATTTATATAGCGGGAATACTTTTTTTCAGGATAACAATCTGAGCGGGGTTCTTGGCGGCGAGCAGGAGGCAAAAAAGGCAGGGCATGAGTAATCAAATCGAACGGGAATTTCGGGAAAAGAGAAAGCCGCTCCGGCTGAACAAATATCTCAGCGAGGCAGGGGTGTGCTCCCGCCGGGAAGCCGACAGGCTGATCGCATCGGGCAAAGTATGGGTGGACGGGCTTCCCGGCCGGACCGGGATGAAGATATTGCCGGGACAGGAAGTGCGTATCGGGAAGAAGGTCGTTTCCCGTCAGGAGGAGATGGTCGTACTGGCGGTGAACAAGCCTGCAGGCATTGTATGTACCGAAGAGAGAAGGGAGCGGAACAGCATTATCCGGTTTCTGGACTATCCGGTGCGTATCACTTATGTGGGAAGGCTTGATAAGGACTCCAGGGGATTACTTTTGATGACCAACAACGGGGATATTATCAACCGGATGATGCGTGCTTATAACCGGCATGAGAAAGAGTATAAGGTGACGGTGGATAAGGCGCTTACCCCGGAATTTTTAGGACAGATGGAAAAAGGAGTGCCGATCCTGGACACCGTGACCAGGCCCTGTCTGGTGCGGCAGATAGGAAAATATACATTTTCCATTACCCTGACCCAGGGACTGAACCGCCAGATACGCAGGATGTGCGAGGCGCTTGGATACCGGGTGAAGGATCTGGTAAGGGTCCGGATCATGAATATAGAGCTTGGTCCGTTAAAAGAAGGGGAGTACAGGAGGGTATCCGATGAAGAACTGGATGAACTGTACAGCCGGATTAAAGATTCTGTAAATTAAACGAACGGACAGAACAGGAGCAGGATGGATATGGATAAGAAAAGACAGCGTATGCAGGAACTGGCAGAACTCCTTAACCGGGCCCGCCGTGCCTATGAGCAGGAAGACCGGGAGCTCATGAGCAATTATGAATATGACAGATTATATGACGAGCTGGCTGCGTTGGAGAAAGAACTGGGGATCACGCTGGCTTCCAGCCCCACGGTACAGGTGGGCTACGAGGTTTTGAGCGACCTGCCCAAGGAACGGCATGAACGTCCGATGCTGTCTCTGGACAAGACCAAGGAAGTGGCGCGCCTGCAGGAATTTCTGGGGAATCAGGACGCAGTCATTTCCTGGAAACTGGACGGGCTGACAATCGTGCTGACCTTCCGGGACGGAACCCTGCAAAAGGCGGTAACCCGCGGAAACGGGGAGGTGGGGGAAGTGATCACCAACAATGCCAGAGTGTTTAAAAATCTCCCCCTGCACATCTCCTATAAAGGGGAACTGGTGCTGCGCGGCGAGGCCGTGATTGGATACAGGGATTTTGAGCGCATCAATGAAGAGATTGAGGATGTGGACGCCAGATACAAGAACCCGAGGAATCTGTGCAGCGGTTCGGTCCGTCAGCTCAGCAACGAGGTGACCGCACGGCGCAATGTAAAGTTTTTCGCTTTTTCCCTTGTACGTGCAGAGGACGTGGACTTTGGGAATTCCCGTTTCCGGCAGTTGGAATGGCTTTCGTCACAGGGATTTGAGGTGGTGGAGCACCATAGGGTCAATGCAGGGACCATAGAGGAGGAAGTGGGGTGGTTTGCCGGTCAGATTGAGGAAAATGATTTCCCGTCCGACGGGCTGGTGCTGGTCTATGACGATATTGCCTATGGGCAGTCGCTGGGAACCACGTCCAAATTTCCGCGGGATTCCTTTGCATTTAAGTGGGCGGACGAGATCCGGGAGACGACTCTCCGGGAGATTGAATGGAGCCCCTCCCGTACCGGCCTGATCAATCCGGTTGCTGTCTTTGAGCCGGTGGAGCTTGAAGGCACCACGGTGAGCCGTGCCAGCGTACACAACCTGAGCATCATGGAGGACTTAGAGCTGGGAATCGGCGATACGATTCAGGTGTACAAGGCAAATATGATCATCCCTCAGATTGCGGAGAACCTGACCCGCAGCGGTATGTGCGCGGCGCCGGATTCCTGTCCGGTATGTGGAGGCAGGACGCGCATCTCCGAGGAAAATGATACAAAGACTTTGTACTGCACGAACCCGGACTGTCAGGCAAAGCAGGTGAAATCGTTTGCACTGTTTGTGAGCCGGGACGCCATGAATATCGAGGGACTGTCCGAGGCTACGCTGGAAAAGTTCATCATACAGGGATTGATCAAAGATTTTTCGGATATTTTCCATCTGGGACGCTATGAGGAGGAAATCAAAAATCTGGAGGGTTTTGGAGAAAAGTCATTTGCCAATCTGCTGAACAGCATTGCCAATGCCAGACATACTACGCTGCCCCGTCTGGTCTACAGCCTGGGGATCGCCAATATCGGCCTTGCCAATGCAAAAGTGATCTGCAGGGCATTGGGCAATGACCCGGATCGGATTCCGGATGCAACAGAGGAGGAATTGGATGAGATACCCGGCGTGGGCGGAGTGATTGCCAGGGCTTATGTAGATTATTTTGCGCAGGAAAAGCACCGGGAACTGTACCGGAAGCTTTTGGAGGAAGTGTCTGTTCCTGCCGAAGAGGCGCCGGCAGACGGGGCGCGGTTTGCGGGAGTGAATTTTGTAATCACCGGGAGCGTGCATCATTTTGCAAACAGAGGGGAAGTCAGGGAGCTGATAGAGAGCAAGGGCGGAAAGGTCACAGGTTCTGTTACTTCCAGGACAAATTATCTGATCAACAATGACCTGGAATCTGCCTCATCGAAAAATAAAAAGGCAAGGGAACTGGGAGTGCCCATCATATCGGAAGAGGAATTTTTAGAGATGGTGAAGTAGATTTTTTCCTCCGTTTAGAAAAAGTTCATTTGAATATAAAAAGAAAATCGATTATAATAAGACAGGATTTATATGGAGCTGACAGACAAATAAGTATCCCCCCATGGGCATCCCGTAATGCAGGCCCCAGGGGGGGCGGACTGCGTCCGATAAAGTATACCCATGGGCATCCCGTAATTCATATCCCT
>CATKXE010000027.1 GCA_949840465.1 uncultured Lachnospiraceae bacterium
AACGCCAGGGGCTTCTGGAAAAGAATCAGGAAAATAAAGATATGTCTGATTACATCATCGGATATACCATCTTTTATTCCACGGACAACCCCGGGACAACAGGATATTACAAAGCGAAATATCGGGTTGCGCCATCCGGTAAAGATTATCTCAAATGGGAATATGATGATGAAGACGGTGGGGCCGGTGACGATATGAACGGGGTGGAACGGCTGCAGTTGACGTTGGAAAAGGATTGAGGGCAATTTGCTGATCTGCTTTATACGCTTGGCCGGATAACCAAATAAGAAAAATCATCCCCTAAATCTGTATATAGATATTTTGTACTAACTATAGCACTCCAAATCCACAGGTCAGCTCCAGATCAATCCCTTCCTCGTCAAAATATCCTTCCTCAATGGCAGCATACATGGGAGCATAGAAAATGGAGTGTGCCACCTCATTTAGCCGGACATTTATCATTTCCTTTTCAGAAGCTGCGTCTGTGCTGTCAGAGTCATCTGTATCTTTGGATGTGTCCGTCCCGGTCGCTTCGGTGCTTTTGGGAGTCCCGGCATCAGCAGTTGTTTCCTGAGCAGTCTTTTTTGTGCATCCCGGCAGTGACAGCGCGGTCAGAGAAACCGCAAGAAGTAAAGTGAATAAACGTTTTTTCATAAAATCCTCCTAAAATATTTGCGTTTCAATCCTTATTACTATATGTGAAAGGAAATGAAAGGTGACGGGGATTATATATAAGGAGCTTCCACTAAAGACTTCAGATTTTTCTATATTTTTTCTACATTTCTGCATTCCGTTTTTTGAGCGTAAGCAGCAAGGGGAGCGGGAACTTTGGTGAGTAAAAAATGGCAAGGAAGTATGAGCGCGAGATGCTTTCGCGGAAATGACTAAAAACGATTTACAAGTTTATCCTGAAAGAGTTTAAGAAAGGCTTTACATAGAAATTACTTATGGATATAATAAAAGAATCACATAAACGGCATTTTATCAAGGAACAAGAGATAAATAGAGCTGCGGCGATATATTTGGGATAGAAAATATAGAATGGTATGAAGTGAGGAATGGAACATGCAGAATGCGACAATCGTACTGGAAGGAGGAGCCACCCGGGGGGTTTTTACTTCAGGGGTTCTGGATTATCTGATGGAGCAAGAGCTGTATCTGTCACATGTCGTCGGCGTCTCGGCGGGAGCCTGCAACGCCGTGGATTACGTGTCGAGGCAGCCGGGGCGGACAAGGGATTGTATGATACCTGCGGATAAAAAAGATAACTATTATTACGGAGTCCGTAAATTTGCAAAAGAAAAAAGCCTGATGAATATGGATATGATCTTTGATGTGTATCCAAACGAAAGCCATCTCTTTGACTATGACACCTATTTTAAATCCGGAATGAAATGTGAGCTGGTGGTGACCAACTGCCTGACCGGAAAAGCGGAATACTATGATGAGAGGGAGGATAAGGAGAGGCTGATGAAATTATGCAGAGCCTCCTGCAGCATGCCGCTCCTCACCCCGGTCGTAAAATTGGACGGCATTCCATATCTGGACGGCGGTCTGGCAGATTCCGTACCCATCGAGCGTGCCAAAACCTATGGAAATTCCAAGATCGTGGTCATCCTGACACGGAACCGGGGATACCGCAAAAAAAGCGTTTCTAAAGGGCTTGCAAAGCTGTATAAAAAGGCTTACTGCTCTTATCCTAATTTGGTGCGTACAATTCTTCTAAGAAGTCTTTATTACAACCGTACCATGAATCACATTGAAAGGCTGGAGCGGGAGGGGAAGATTTTTGTACTGAGGCCTGAGATCAAGCCTGTGTCGCGTCTGGAGCGCAACCCGGATACATTGATGGGGTTCTATAATCATGGCCATGAACTGATGGAGCAGGAGCAGGGCAGGCTGATGGAATATCTGGAAATATAGCGGGATGTGGCCGTATAAAAAGGATCCCACCGGCATGTGAGGACGTTTGGTTATTTATGGGGCGTACACAATTTTGGTTGAGAGATAGAATATTGGAGGGATAAAAAATGGCAAAGGAAAAAATGAATTACACACAGAACCGGGAGCTGTCCTGGCTTAGGTTCAACCAGAGGGTGTTAGAGGAGGCGCGCGACGAGAGCGTTCCGCTTTTAGAGAGGATGAAGTTTGTTTCCATCTTCACAAGCAATCTGGATGAGTTTTTTATGATCCGGGTGGGGAATCTCTATGATATGGCGGCAGTGGACAATAAAAAGGTGGATCTGAAATCCGGCATGACCCCGGGGGAGCAGCTGAAAGCAATCTATGCGGCGGTTGCGCCGCTCTATAAAGAAAGGGATAAGACATACACAGAGATCAGCAAACAGCTTTCGGCTTACGGGATCAGCGCAATGGATATCAAGGAGTTAGAGCCGCAGGAGAAAAAATTTGTGAAGAAATTTTTCAAAGACCAGATCCTGCCCGTGCTTTCCCCGCAGATCGTGGATGTGAACCATCCGTTCCCGCATCTTCTGAATAAAGAGGTGTATGTGGTGGCCAATCTGAAACTGAATGATCGGACGATGATGGGAATCGTACCGGTTCCGCAGTTTGTATCCCCGATCGTGTATCTGCCGGGGCATGACGTCCGTTATGTGCGGATTGAAAAAGTGATCTTAGAATATATGGAATTGATTTTCGGGCAATATCAGGTGTCGGATAAGAACTATATCTGTGTGACCCGCAACGCAGATATTTCCCCGGATGATGATGCCTATGCGGACAATGATGATTTCCGGTTCATCATGCAGAAGGCGCTGCACAAGAGAAGAAGAAAAGCCGTGGTGCGCCTGGAGGCATTCAGTTCCCTTGGGAAAGAGATGGAGAAATTTTTCTGCGAAAAATTTAAGATTTCCCAGGAATGCATTTTTAGAACCAAGATGCCTATGAAGCTGGATTTCATTTTTTCTGTCATTGAAAAGGTGCCGGATTCCATGAAGCGCTCCCTGACGGACGAACCCTTTACCCCGCAGCCCTCCGGGTCTGTGGCGGAAGGCAGCGTAATGGCGCAGGTGAAGCGGCGGGATATCCTCCTTTCCTATCCCTATGAGAGCATGGAGCCGTTCCTGCAGCTGATCAGGGAAGCGTCTGTGGATCCGGATGTAATGACCATTAAGATCACCATCTACCGTCTGGCGAAAAAATCCAGATTGGTGGAGTATCTGTGTGCGGCAGCGGAAAATGGAAAAGAGGTTACGGCGCTGATCGAACTTCGGGCGAGGTTTGACGAGCAGAACAATATTGACTGGGCCGAGCGTATGGAAGAGGCAGGCTGCCGTGTGATCTATGGGTTTGAAGGATACAAGGTTCATTCCAAGATCTGTCTGATTACCTATCGGAGCAGGAATGAGATCCGTTATATCACCCAGATTGGAACAGGCAACTATAATGAAAAGACGGCAAAATTGTATACCGATTTTTCGCTCATGACGGCGAATCAGGCCATCGGGGAGGACGCGGCGGTCTTCTTTAAGAATATGGCTATCAGCAACCTGCACGGGGCATACCAGCATCTCATTGTATCACCCACCAGCCTCAAGCAGAAAGTGCTGATGCTGATGGATGGGGAGATTCGGAAAGGGGAGTCAGGAAGGATCCTGATGAAAATGAATTCTGTCACAGATATTGATTTTATCCGTAAGGCAGCCGAAGCCTCCCGAGCCGGGGTGAAGATCGATCTGATTGTGCGCGGGATTTGCTGTATCCTGCCGGGAATTCCGGGAGAGACGGACAACCTGACCGTGACCAGTATTGTGGGTCGTTATCTGGAGCATCCCAGAGTATTTGTATTTGGCACGGGGGATGAGAAGAAGGTGTATATCGGTTCCGCGGATATGATGACAAGGAATACGGAGAAGCGGGTGGAGGTCGCCTGCCCTATCTACGATCCTGGGATCAGGAAACAACTGGTCCGGTATCTCAGCATCATGCTTGCGGACAATGTGAAGGCGCGTGCCATGACAAGCGACGGTACCTATCGGAAGAAGAAGGGCGGAGAGCGGCAGATCTGCGCTCAGGAAATCTTTATGAAAGAGGCCATGCACGCAAAACGCCCGGCAAGGATTGATGAGAAGAAATCCATTTTGGACAGGCTTCGCAAGGCGGTTCCTGTGAAGCTGAGAAAATAAAATATTTTCTGGATAAAAAGGAGGAAAGAACAATGAAACCGATAAAGATCAGTGATTTTGGCGCTACGAAAGACGGCAGGGCGGCAAAGCTTTACACCCTCACCAATGATGCGGGGATGTCCGCGTCTTTTACAGATTACGGCGGGGCGTTGGTAAGCCTGCTGGTGCCGGACAAGGAAGAGAAGCTTTTGGACGTAGTGCTTGGATACAGGGACGTGGCGGGATACGAGGCCGGAGAAGAATCCTTAGGCATTCCGGTAGGGCGCAATGTTAACCGGATTAAGGGAGCCTCTTTTGAACTGGGAGGAGTGACATACAGGCTGACACCGAATCAGAATGGAAATAACCTGCACAGCGGTACGGATTTTTATGGAAAGCGTTTCTGGAACGTATGCCGGGCAGAGGATGGCTGCATTGTGTTCCTGCTGCACAGCCCGAACGGGGATCAGGGATTTCCGGGAAGTCTGGATATGAAGGTTACCTGTGAGCTGACAGAGGACAATGAACTACGTTTTACCTATGATGCGGTTCCGGATCAGGATACGATCATCAATATGTCGAACCACAGCTATTTTAACCTGAACGGGCATGACAGCGGAGATATCCTCTCTCACAGGGTCACGTTGGATGCCGATGCATTTACCATGGCGGACGAGGCGTCGATTCCCACAGGGGAGATCGTGGATGTGAGCGGTACTCCCATGGATTTTCGGAGCGGCCGCATGATCGGTACAGACATTGATTCTTCCTATGAAGCCATCCGTCTGGGACAGGGCTATGACCACAACTGGGTATTGAATAATGGCGGGAAGTTTGCTAAAGTAGCGGAAGCGGTGGGAGACAAAAGCGGGATTGTGATGGAAGTGTACACAGACCTTCCGGGCGTCCAGTTATATACAGGAAATTTTCTGGATCAGGAGCCCGGAAAAGAAGGAGTCGTGTATCCGCGCCGTTCCGGCGTCTGCTTTGAGACGCAGTATTTTCCGGATTCCATCCACCATGAAGAATTTCCAAGCCCTGTGTGCAGGGCACAGGAGGCATATCATACGATGACCGCATATCGTTTCCGTCATACACAAGAGCAGTAAGGAACACTTCATATTCCGGAAGATGTCAATGTTTGTGTATATCAATAGATTGGACACTGTAATAGAAGGAGGAATCAGCAGCATAAATATATGGGGAAAGCAGTATACATAGCAGAGAAACCAAGCGTTGCGCAGGAATTTGCCAGGGCTTTAAAATTAAATGCCCGCCGTATGGACGGGTATCTGGAAGGGGAAAAGGGCATCGTGACCTGGTGCGTCGGGCATCTGGTCACGATGAGTTATCCCGGAGAATACGATCCTGCATTGAAAAGGTGGAGTCTGTACACTCTGCCTTTTCTTCCGAAGGAGTTTAAGTATGAGGTCATCCCGGCGATGGAAAAGCAGTTCCGCATCGTCAGCGGCCTCCTGAACCGGAAGGATGTGGAGCGGATCTATGTGTGCACCGATTCCGGGAGGGAAGGGGAATATATATACCGGCTTGTGGAGCAGGAGGCGCATGTGACGGGAAAAGAGCGCAGGCGCGTATGGATTGATTCCCAGACCGAGGAGGAAATCCTGCGGGGCATCCGGGAAGCCAGGGATCTGTCGGAATATGACAATCTGAGCGCTTCGGCCTACCTGCGTGCAAAAGAGGACTATCTGATGGGGATTAATTTTTCCCGTCTCCTGACATTAAAATATGGGGACAGCATTTCCAGATATCTTCATAAGGAAAAATCAGGCGCTATCTCCGTGGGGCGGGTGATGACCTGCGTCCTCGGCATGGCGGTGCGCAGGGAAAGGGAAATCCGGGAATTTGTGAAGACCCCTTTTTACCGGGTTGTTAGCACGGTTGACGTAATGCCCCGGACTTTTGAGGGGGAATGGAGGGCCGTACAGGGCTCCCGTTGGTTCGGCTCCTTTGATCTGTACAAAGAAAACGGCTTCAAGGAGCGTAAAAAAGCAGAGGAATTGGCTGCATATCTCAGGGAAGGGCTGTCACGCAGTGAGCCTTTGTCATGTCAGGTGGTTTCCATCGAGAAGAAAAAGGAAAAAAAGAATCCGCCATTGCTTTATAACCTGGCAGAGTTGCAAAACGACTGTTCCAGGCGTTTTAAGATCAGCCCGGATGAGACGCTGCGGGTCGTTCAGGAACTGTATGAAAAAAAGCTGGTGACATATCCGCGTACAGACGCCCGTGTATTGTCCACTGCAGCCGCAAAGGAAATCAACCGGAACCTGAACGGGCTGTCAAAATATTCTATGGCAGCTCCCTATCTGCAGGATATCTTGAAGTTGGGGAGCCATAAAGGACTTGCAAAGACGCGGTATGTAAATGATAAACAGATTACGGATCATTATGCTATCGTTCCTACAGGGCAGGGGCTATCCGGGCTTCAGTCCGTTTCTCCTGTGTCGCGGAATATTTACGATTGTATTGTACGGCGTTTTTTGAGTATTTTTTATCCGCCTGCAGTGTATCAAAAGGTGTCGGTCGTGACAAAAATAAAGGAAGAAAGCTTTTTTTCCGGTTTTAAGGTATTGGCGGAGGAAGGCTATCTCAAAGTGGCGGGCATTCCACAGGCAAAAAAGGCGGAGAAAGATAAAGACAGCGCGCAGGACATGCCGAACATGGATGCCGCGCTCTTTCAGGCTGTTCAGGGGCTTCGGAAAGGGGCGGTACTTCCGGTGAAAAAGTTAGAGATCAAGGAAGGGGAGACATCCCCGCCCAAGCGGTATAATTCCGGCTCCATGATTCTTGCCATGGAAAATGCAGGGCAGCTCATTGAAGATGAAGAACTCCGCGCTCAGATCAAGGGAAGCGGAATCGGCACCAGTGCCACCCGTGCCGAGATTTTGAAAAAACTAATGAACATTCAATATTTGGCGCTGAATAAAAAGACGCAGATCATCACGCCCACCCTGTTGGGGGAAATGGTGTATGACGTGGTGGATCATTCGATCAGATCCCTGCTCAATCCAGAGCTTACCGCAAGCTGGGAAAAAGGTCTGGCCTATGTGGCTCAGGGGGATATCACGCCGGAGGAATACATGCAGAAATTGAGCCATTTTATCATCAGCCGCACGGACGGGGTTAAAAACCTGCAAAATCAGTTTCAATTAGAGGCTTGTTACGATAAGGCGGCGCATTTTTATAAAAAGACCGGGAAAAAACAGGAGGTATCAAAATGAAAGCAATGACGGTACAGGAACTTTATACATTGGATGAGACAATAGCAAAACCATTGTTTGACGGGGTAACGTATCCCTGGGAAGTGCTTCCGGGGATCAGCGCATTTATCCTGGAACTCGGGGCTTCGCTTCCAGAGGAGGAGTATGAAAAGCGTGGAGAGAATGTTTGGATCGCGAAGAGCGCAAAGGTTGCGCCCACTGCTTTTATCAACGGCCCGGCGATCATCGGGAAGGATGCAGAAGTACGCCACTGCGCATTTATCCGCGGAAATGCTATTGTGGGGGAAGGCGCCGTGGTGGGCAATTCTACGGAATTAAAGAATGTGGTTCTTTTCAACAAAGTACAGGTTCCCCATTATAATTATGTGGGAGACTCTATCCTGGGATATAAATCCCACATGGGGGCAGGATCCATTACTTCCAATGTAAAATCAGACAAAAAGCTGGTGGTCGTAAAGTCGCCGAAGGGAAATATTGAGACCGGGATGAAAAAATTCGGCGCCATGTTAGGGGACGAAGTGGAAGTGGGCTGTGGAAGCGTGCTCAACCCGGGAACCGTGGTAGGGGCGCACACGAATATTTATCCATTGTCCTCTGTGAGGGGGTTTGTGCCGGGAGGAAGCATCTATAAAAAGCAGGGTGAAGTGGTCGAGAAGAAGTAAATGTTGATACATGATCGGACGAAGTCCGCCTGCCCGCAGGGCATGAATTACGGGGCGCCCTTTGGGCATACATGATCGGACGAAGTCCGCCTGCCCTGAAAGGGCATAAATTACGGGATGCCCTTTGGGCATACATGATCGGAAAAAACGGAGGACAAAAAGAGTGGGACAGATTCAGAGTATTGGTTTTATAGGCGTGGGCATTATGGGAAAATCCATGGTGCGCAATTTAATGAAAGCAGGATATGATCTGCATATCTATGCAAGGACAAAAGCAAAGGCAGAGGACGTGATTCAGGAGGGCGCGGTTTTTCACGAGAGTATTGCAGACTGCGTGGAGGGAAGGGACGCGGTGATCACTATCGTAGGCTTCCCGCAGGATGTGGAAGAGGTGTATTTTGATGCCGGAAATATCCTGGATCATGCAGGGGCAGGGACGTACCTGATCGATATGACGACCACCAGCCCACAACTTGCCCAAAAAATTTACCGTTCAGGAAAGGAAAAGGATTTCCACGTACTGGATGCACCGGTGACCGGAGGCGATACAGGGGCAAAGGCAGGGACTCTTTCCATTCTTGTAGGCGGGGACGAGGCGGATTTTGAAGCCTGCCTGCCTGTATTTCAGGCAATGGGGACCAATATCAACTATCAGGGCAAGGCGGGCAGCGGGCAGCACTGCAAGCTGGCGAACCAGATCATGATTGCGGGCGCGTTGTCCGGCGTATGTGAAGCGTTAGCCTATGCGAAAGAAAAGGATCTGGATCTGGATGTCGTCCTGCGCTCCCTGTCATCCGGTGCGGCAGGCAGCAGGCAGCTGGACAGCCTTGGACCGAAGATCATACAAGAAGATTATGCGCCGGGATTTTTTATGAAGCATTTTATCAAAGATATGAAACTGGCATTGATCGAATCCAACATGAGCGGTCTGGACTTAGGCGTGTTAAGCCAGGTGCTTGCCAACTGTGAGGAACTGGAAGCAGAAGGGATGGGCGAGCTGGGGACGCAGGCATTGATGAAATACTATACTATGGCGCAGGAAACAGATTTTAATGATGACGAAGACGCCGGAGATAATCTGTAATCTGGAAAAACATCAAGGAGAAGGAAAGAACAAAAACAGCAGATAACAAAAAGCAAATCAGCCGGTTATTTCCTGTAGTTCTTTGAATCCGATAAAGAAAGGAATATATACCATGCTGGAGATTCAGGAATTGAGCAAATCATATGGAAAGCATCTGGCGGTTGACCGGGTCAGCTTTTTCGTGCCGGACGGACAGGTGGGGATCCTGCTTGGCCCAAACGGTGCGGGAAAATCTACGATCATTAAAAGTATTGCAGGACTTTTGCGGTATCAGGGAAGGATTGGGATTCAGGGAATTTCTTCCAGGACGTTGGAGGCAAAAAAGATATTTGGCTATGTGCCGGAGATACCTGCCATGTTCGATGCATTGACGGTTCAGGAGCATATCGACTATATTCGGAAGGCGTATGGCAGTTCCATTACCGACGAGGAGGCGCATGCCCTTCTGGAACGCTTTGAATTGGAGGATAAGCGGGAGAAGCTGGGCAATGAACTGTCGAAAGGGATGATGCAGAAGGTAAGTATCTGCTGTGCCCTTGCCATCAAGCCAAAAGTGATGCTTCTGGATGAGCCGATGGTAGGCCTGGATCCGCAGGCCATCAAGGAACTGAAAAAGGTAGTTTTGGAATTGAGGGATCAGGGAGTGACCGTGCTGATCAGCACCCATATGCTGGAAATGGTAGAAGAGCTATGGGATGTTATGTTTGTGATGGAAAAAAGCCATATCATCGGCTCTTACCGGAAAGCGGATGTGGGGGAGAAGGATCTGGACGATCTGTTCTTTGAGATGACAGGCGGTGGCGAATCATGAAAGCATTAGTGTATCTCACATGGCGGTCTTTTGTAAATAATGTGAAGCGGGCCGTGAAAAAACCAGTCAGTTTGATTTTGATGATATTTTTGGGCGTATACATGGTTTATGTGGCCTTTTTGATGGGTAGACTGGCGATGGAACTGCGGTTTGATTCCGTGCAGGGTCTGGTGATCCTGATCTCCATCTGGACCATCTATGTGTTTCTGACAAATTTTATCGGTTATTCGTCGAGAAAGGGCGTCATTTTCCGTCCGGGACATGCGCACTTTGTATTTCCAGCCCCCATCGGCCCCAAGCTGATCCTTGTGTACAGTGCGTGGATGAATTATATAATGTCGGTTGTAGTAAACTTGCTGTTTGTATTGGCCGGACTGACGGTTTTTGGGGTGGAACCATGGCGGATGGTTCTGTTTTTTGCAGTGGGCAGCGTGTTGGAACTGCTTCTGGAGGGGAGCCTTATGGTATTCTTGTATACAAACGAGAGCCTTCCGAGAGGCGTATTAAAAGGGCTGTGCAATGCAATCAAAGTGTTTCTTGCGGCAGTGTCCTTGTTTTTTGTATGGTATTTTTATCAAAACGGGTTTACATTGGAGACAGCCTCTGCATTTTTTGACTGGCCCGGCCTGCAGATGGTTCCTGTGGTAGGATGGAACATTGCTGCTTACCGGCTGATCTTGCTGGGGGCAGATAAGTTGAATGTGGCCTGCTCAATTTTCTATGTATTGACTGTGGCAGGCATGTTTTTTGCCGCGTGGAGAATGAAATGTGAAGGCGAATACTTTGAAGACGCCGCAAAATTCGCAGATGATTATGCAGAAATGCGCAGGAAGAAAAACAGTGGAGAAATGGTCACCGGCATAGGGGAGAAGAAGAAAAAATTCCGCCGGATATCCGGTGATTATCAGGCCAGCGGGGCAAAAGCGGTATTTTACCGTCAGCTTTTGGAATATAAGAAGGAGCGTTATTTTATATTTTCAAAGATGACCCTTTTAGGACTTGCGGTGTCGTTGATCCTCGCATTTGCCCTTCGGGAAAATGCGGCGGAGACCGGAGTGCCGCAGATGTTTATGTTGGGGATTTTGGCGTATATGACGCTGGTATTTTCAGGAGTCGCGGGAAAATGGGAGTCCGAGCTGAAAAGCCCTTATCTGTTTTTGATACCGGATACGCCTTTTCGGAAATTGTGGTATGCAACTTTGATGGAGCATGTGAAGGCTCTGGTGGACGGGCTTTTATTTTGCCTTCCCATGGGGGTGATGTGGAAAATTCCGCCGATTCTTGTGGTGCAGGCCGTCCTGATCTATATGGTGCTTCAGGCCAACAAGATGTATACCAAGGTCGTTGTCCAGTGTATTGTGGGAGATTTTCTTGGGAAAACCGTGCAGGAGCTGCTGCGCCTTTTCATTCAGATGTTCCTTATCGGTATCGGCATAGCCGCGGCGGCTGCAGTGGGGATGCTTATAGATTTAAATTGGGTCTTCCCAATCATCCTGATTTATAGTATGATAGTAACCATGCTCATAGGGGCGCTGGCTTCGATCCGGTTTGACTCTATGGAGCAGATAGACTGAAGAGAGCGCCGGTATATGCACAGGTTCCCTGTCTGCAGTGCAGGCGCTTCGGGAACATATAGTAGGGAACTCAATGTCAAAGGAGGTAATAGAAATGTTGAATGATAATTTTGTGACATTGGAAATTGGAAAGGCCAAAAATATTGCATTGGTTGCCCATGACGGCAAAAAGGCTGAACTGGTGGAATGGTGTGATGCGAATAAAGATATTCTGAAGAGCCATTTTTTATGCGGAACCGGAACTACCGCGAAGCTGATCGCAGAGAAGACCGGTCTGCCGGTAAAAGGATACTGCAGCGGCCCGTTGGGAGGCGACCAGCAGATCGGCGCGAAAATCGTGGAGGGCAAGATTGATTTCATGATCTTTTTGTGGGATCCGCTGGAAGCACAGCCCCATGATCCGGATGTGAAGGCGCTGTTGCGTATTGCGGTGGTATATGACATCCCCATTGCAAATAATCTGGCAACGGCTGATTTTATGCTCAGTTCCAGATACATGAGCGAGCCTTACAGCCGGAAGGTGGAAAACTTCAACAGGACCATTCAGGAACGTGTGGAGCAGATGAAGTAGATTTTTCAAAACATTTTTAAAACAGGCTTTAGAAAATCATTGACACGGAGGAAACTCCGTGTTAAACTATGCCGTAGCTGCTTTAACACTTTAAAGTGTTACGCTTTAAAGCAGATTAGCAAGAAATGATATGCCGCTGCGGCGCGGTATATACGAAAGTACCTCAAAAAGCGATTTCACCGTATTGAATTGCATTTTCGGGGATTCTAAAAAGAAATGAGGATGAGGAATATGATAGTGAAACTGATTCTGTTGTTTGTATTTTTTGCGGTGATGGTATCCGTAGGGCTATACTCCCGCAGGCATGCATCCAGTGTAGACGGATTCGTTCTGGGCGGCCGTTCCGTAGGGCCGTGGCTGACGGCGTTTGCATACGGTACCTCCTATTTTTCGGCGGTGGTATTCGTGGGGTATGCCGGGCAGTTCGGATGGAAATACGGAATTGCGTCCACCTGGATCGGCCTGGGCAATGCCGTTATCGGAAGCCTTCTTGCATGGGTGGTGTTAGGAAGAAGGACGAAGGTCATGACACAGTATTTAAACTCCAAGACCATGCCGGATTTCTTTGGGGAGAGGTTTGGAAGCGATGCGCTGAAAGTAACGGCTTCCCTGATCGTATTTATTTTTTTGATCCCTTATACGGCTTCTGTGTATAACGGGCTGTCCCGTCTGTTTGGGATGGCGTTTAATATCCCTTATACGATCTGTGTGGTCGTGATGGCAGTATTTACGGCAATTTATGTGATTTTGGGCGGTTATATGGCCACAGCCATTAATGACTTTATTCAGGGAATCATCATGCTGGTGGGGATTGTGGCGGTGATCGGCGCAGTCCTGAGCGGGAAAGGCGGATTTTTAAATGCTTTGCAGACCATGGCGCAGATTCCAAGTGATGTACCTGTCACTCAGGGACAGCCGGGAGCGTTTACTTCCTTTTTCGGACCGGATCCGATGAACCTTCTGGGGGTAGTGATCCTGACTTCTTTAGGAACCTGGGGGCTGCCGCAGATGATTGGAAAGTTCTATGCGATTAAGGATGAAAAGTCCATCAATACAGGAACCGTCATCTCTACCCTCTTTGCGGTGGTGGTATCCGGAGGCTGCTATTTTCTGGGCGGTTTCGGAAGATTGTTTGACAATCCGTCCATTTATAATGAAGAGACGGGGGCGGTGATTTTTGACAGCATTATCCCTTATATGCTGTCCACCCTGCCGGATATCCTGATCGGAGTGGTGGTGGTGCTGGTATTGTCCGCATCCATGTCCACCCTGTCCTCTCTTGTTTTGACGTCCAGCTCTACCATGACGCTGGATCTTCTGAAAGACCGTGTGCTGAAAAATATGGATGAGAAAAAGCAGGTCGTGACCATGCAGATATTGATTGTATTCTTTATTGTAGTTTCTGTTGTGATCGCGCTGAATCCGCCTACTTTTATCGCGCAGCTTATGGGAATCTCCTGGGGGGCGCTGGCAGGCGCGTTCCTTGCGCCGTTCCTTTACGGCCTGTACTGGAAGGGCGTGACCAGGGCTGCGGTGTGGGCAAGCTTTGTGTCAGGCGTGGGGATCACGGTATCCAATATGTTCATCGGGTATATTGCTTCCCCGATCAACGCCGGGGCAATCGCAATGCTAGCAGGTCTGGCGGTAGTGCCTGTTGTGAGTCTGGCGACCCCGAAGGTGAATAAAGAAAAAGTGGATCAGATCTTTACATGCTATGACGAGAAAGTAACGATCACCAAGAAACGTTCTCTGGAAGCATAGGGAATTACATAAAACGGCGTACAGGATAGTTCAGACAGTTCCCTCTGAAGTGATCCTGTATGCTTTCCCGACAGGATCCCCGCCGTAATCAGGCGGGGAAGCTTGCAGACTCAGAGAAGTATTGCAGATTATTCTTGAGCTTTTGGATTTATATCCATATTTTCAGAAAATTCAACTGCGATATGCCTTGTTTTTAATCTTTAATTTTTTTGAGATTTTTACTTGCTTTTTTTGGAACCGGGTATTATAATTATAGTTGTGCAGATATAGTTCATTGGTAGAATGCTAGCTTCCCAAGCTGGAGAGGCGGGTTCGATTCCCGTTATCTGCTCTGTAAAAAACCGTCGGTTTTACTGGACTTCCATTATTTGTAAAATCATAAACCTATAAAAAAGCTGTCAGATTATATTTGGCAGCTTTTTTATAGGTTTATGTATTTTTAGCCATCTATTGTGCTGTTTCGGGCGAAGCCGCTTTCCATCTACCATGGGTATGAGGCTTTCCATCTCAAGGAAAATCAGTTCCATTATCTGCGCACAGAGTGTCTCAGAACCAGCTCCGTGCCAAGCCGGATCTTCGCGGGCGGCGTATTGGGTTCATGGAGCCTTTTCATCAGGCGCGAGACGGCAATCTCTCCCATAGAATGCTTATGCACATGGATAGTAGTCAGCGAAGGCTCAATTACCGTGCAGAACGGGACATCGTCAAACCCGATGATCGACACATCCTCCGGTATCCGGTATCCCATTTTTTTGAACGCTTTTACAGCCCCGATAGCGATCCAGTCATTGTCTGCAAAATAAGCGGATGTAATGGGCAGTCCTTTTTTCAGCAGTTCCATCATATCTGTATATGCTCCGTCCACAGACGGCGGAAGGTGGTGGACAATGGAACCCGAAGCGGACATGCCATGGGTATGGACAGCCTTGAAAAATCCTTCCTCCCGCTCGTTGAAATTGCTGATGGGATAGAAAGAATGCAGGTATCCCGGCTGTATCCCGGTATGCTTGATCAGGAAGCTTGCAGCCTGGAACGCCCCCAGTACATTGTCCATCAGGACGCAGTCGCAGGATACGCCTTCCATGGAGGTATCCAGCAGGATGACCGGAAAGGGAAGGTGGGAAAAGTGTTTGTAGTCCTCGCCGGTCATCTCTGTGCCCAGAAGGATCATCCCCACACAGTCCGAAAACTGGATTTCCTCAATCTCCCGGGCAAGTTCCCCGTCTTCATATAAATACGTAATCTTCAGCCGGTATTCTTCCCTTTTGCATCCCTCGGAGATTCCCTCCGATACCTCAGAAAAAAACGGGGTGTCCCCTACAACAGCGCCGTGTTTTTTATAAATGCAGAAATACACGGTGCCGGAAGTCCGTTTCTTTTCGGAGATCCTTGTAAAATCATAACCATATTTTTCAGCGGCTTCCAGTACCAGCTTTCTTGTTTCCGTACTCACGCCGGGCTTACCGTTTAAGGCAATGCTTACTGCGGCGGCAGACAAATTCAGTTTTGCGGCAAGTTCTTTGGCTGTTATTCTCATTTGTTTTCTCCTTGCAGGGGGCGTTGAATCCATATTTATTATGCCTGTTTTGGAGATATAATGCAAGAAAGAACTTTCAAAATCATCTTAATTTTGACCTGCTTGAAACCGCTGACCGGGAATCAGACAACAGGTTCCCGGCCTTATTTTTCATCCTGGAATTTAGTAAAAATTTAGTTAAAAATACTGAATTTTAAGATGTAATTTAGAAAATATTGTCCTATGATTAGGAACAAGAAAAGTTCATAAAAATGCTGCCGCAAGGTCTCAGACCTGTGCGCAGGCGGATTCAAGAAACGGAGGAAAAACACATGGTAAAGATCAAGCTAGGTTACGCGCCTACCAGGCGAAGCATTTTCAGCGCCCCGGACGCAATAAAATACCGCGGGCTGACGGCGGATCGTTTAAAAGAACTGGGCATTGATTTCGTGGACATCACGGACATCAACGAAGAGGGTCTGCTCTACAATGACGAAGACCGCATTCAGATTGCAGAAAAGTTTAAACGGGAAAAAATCGACGGCCTTTTCCTGCCGCACTGTAATTTCGGCACAGAATTTGAATGTGCAAGGCTGGCAAAGGATCTGGACGTGCCGGTACTCTTGTGGGGGCCGCTGGACGAACGGCCGGAAGAAGACGGCACCAGGCTTCGGGACACCCAGTGCGGATTATTTGCAACCGGAAAAGTACTTCGCCGGTTCAACGTGCCCTTTACCTATATGACCAACTGCCGCTTAAACGATCCGGTCTTTGAGAGAGGGATTCGGGATTTTATGGCGGTCTGTAATGTGGTAAAGACGTTCCGGAACATCCGTATTTTACAGATATCCACCAGACCCTATGAGTTTTGGTCCACCATGTGCAATGAAGGGGAACTTCTGGAGAAATTCAACATCCAGCTCACGCCGATTCCCATGCCGGAGCTGACGGATGAGATGAAAAAGGCAAAAGAAGAGGGCAGCGAGGTTGCGGAAGTCATCAAATATTGCCGGGAAAATATGGAAATCTGTGTTAAGGACAAGGAATTGGAAAATGTAGCGGCTCTGAAGGTGGCGATGAAGCGTCTGGTGAGCAAATATGGCTGCCAGGCGGCGGCAATCCAGTGTTGGAACCAGCTCCAGTCGGAGATCGGCATTATGCCCTGCGCGGCAAACGCGCTCATGAATGAGGAAGGAATCCCGGTGGTCTGCGAGACAGACATCCACGGAGCAGTGACCGCCCTGATTACAGAGGCGGCAGGCTTAGGAGAGAAAAGAAGCTTCTTTGCAGACTGGACCATCCGCCATCCGGATGTGGCAAACGGGGAGCTTTTGCAGCACTGCGGGCCATGGCCTGTCTCTGTGGCAAAAGAGACGCCGAAGATTACATACCCGCTGGCATTTGACCATCCGGGCAGCATCACCGCGGAGGCACGGCACGGGAAAGTGACGCTGGTAAGATTTGACGGCGACCATGGAGAATATTCCCTCCTTCTGGGAAATGCCAAAGGGATCGACGGCCCCAGGGGGATGGGGACCTATCTCTGGGTGGAAGTGGACAACATCAAACGTCTGGAGGCAAAGATCGTGGAAGGGCCGTACATCCACCACTGTGTAGGGATCCATGAAAACGTCGTGCCGGTGTTGTATGAAGCATGTAAATATATGGGAATCACGCCGGATCTGTATGATCCGATCGAGGAAGACGTAAAAGCATATCTGAGAGGAGAGGATGTTACATTATGAGCAATCTGAAAGCATTGGCTTACGAACTGCGGGAAAATACGATTGATATCATTGTAGAGGGAAAGGCCGGGCATATCGGCGGCGACATGAGCGTCATGGAAATCCTGACGGAACTTTATTTCGAGCAGATGAACATCAGCCCGGAGAATATGGACGACCCTGACCGGGATAAATTTGTCATGAGCAAGGGGCACTCCATGGAGGCATATTACGCGGTACTGGCGGAAAAAGGATTTTTCCCGATTCAGGAAGTCATTGGACAATTCAGCAAATTCGGCTCCCAATACATCGGACATCCCAACAACAAGCTGCCGGGCATTGAGATGAATTCCGGCTCTTTAGGGCACGGGCTCCCGGTCTGCGTGGGCATGGCATTGGCGGCAAAGATGAACGGGCAGGAATACCGGACTTATACCGTCATGGGGGACGGGGAACTGGCGGAAGGCTCTGTATGGGAAGGCGCTATGGCGGCCAGCCACTATAAGCTGGATAATCTGTGCGCGGTGGTGGATCGTAACCGGCTGCAGATTTCGGGAAATACAGAAGACGTGATGGCTCATGACGACCTGCATGAAAGGTTCCGTGCATTCGGCTGGCATGTGATCGACGTGACGGACGGAAATAACATTTCACAGTTAAAGGATGCGTTTGAAGAAGCGAAGACGGTCAAAGGGAAACCCACCGTGCTGATCGCCAATACGGTCAAGGGAAAAGGTTCCCCGGTCATGGAAAATAAAGCGCCCTGGCACCATAAGGTTCCCAATGCGGAAGAACTGGCGCAGATAAAAAAAGATTTAAGAGAGAGGAAGGAGGCACTGCTTCATGAATAAAATAGCAAACAGGCAGGTCATCTGCGACGTGTTGGTCGAGGCGGCAAAAGAAGATAAAGAGATCGTGGCACTCTGCAGCGATTCCAGAGGAAGTGCATCATTGACAAAATTTGCGGAAACCCATCCAAAGCAGTTTGTGGAAGTCGGGATTGCGGAACAGAATCTGGTCAGTATTTCCGCAGGGCTGGCAAAATGCGGGAAGAAGCCTTATGCGGCGTCTCCGGCCAGTTTTTTAAGCACAAGGAGCTATGAGCAGTGCAAGGTGGATGTGGCTTACTCCAACACCAATGTAAAATTGATCGGGATCAGCGGCGGCGTGAGCTACGGAGCTCTGGGCATGAGCCACCATTCCGCGCAGGATATTGCGGCGATGTGCTCCATCCCCAATATGCGGGTCTATATTCCCAGTGACCGCCTCCAGACGGAGCATCTTTTCAAATCTCTGCTAAAAGACGAAAAACCGGCTTATATCCGAGTGGGAAGAAATCCGGTGGAAGATGTGTATGAAGAGGGAAATGTCCCCTTTGAGATGGATAAGGCAACCGTGCTGTCCGAGGGGGCGGATATTGCCATTATTGCCTGTGGGGAAATGGTAAAGCCGGCAGCGGACGCGGCAAAGATTCTGGAAACAAAGGGTATCCATGCCACGGTGATCGATATGTACTGCATCAAGCCGCTGGATAAAGAAACCATCGTAAAAGCGGCGTCCGGCGCGAAGGCAGTGATCACGGTGGAAGAACACGCGCCCTTCGGGGGGCTGGGCTCCATGGTAAGCCAGGTGGTAGGAAGCCAATGCCCCAGAAAAGTCGTGAACATGGCATTGCCCGACGCTCCGGTGATCACCGGGACATCCAAAGAAGTGTTTGACCATTATGGACTCACCGGGGAAGGGATTGCAAAGAAAGCCGAAGAACTGCTGCGGATATAAAAGGGGAAGGCATTCTTGAGCAGGAGAAAGGATGCATAGTACATAGTATGGGTATGGGCACAGTCTGGGCGTCCGGCGCACAGGCTGTGCCTGTATGAGAAAAAGGATGGTGAAAAATGTCAGAACAATATATTATCAGCATAGACCAGAGTACCCAGGGAACCAAAGCCTTATTGTTTGATTTTTCCGGCAGTCTGATCCGGCGCGCAGACCGGGTTCATGAACAGCTTATCAACGAGAAAGGCTGGGTTTCCCATGACCCTATGGAAATTTACCGCAATATTATAGAAGTGACCGGAACATTGTTAACAGAGGCGGGGATCGATAAAAGCAAAGTGGCCGGTGTGGGGATCAGCAACCAACGGGAGACGTCTCTTGCATGGAACCGTTCTACCGGGGAGCCTGTGGGCCAGGCGGTGGTGTGGCAGTGCGCCCGGGCAGCGGATATCTGCGATCAGGTTGCCTTATCGGGGAAGGCGGAGGAAATCCGCCAGAAGACCGGGATGAACCTTTCCCCCTATTTCCCGGCGTCTAAGATTGCATGGATCCTGAAGAATGTAGAAGGCGCTAAAGATTTGGCGGACAAAAGAGAACTCTGCCACGGCACGGTTGATAGTTGGGTGGTCTACAAGCTGACCGGGGGGAAGTCCTACAAGACCGATTACTCCAATGCGTCCCGAACCCAGCTTTTTAACATTTTCGATTTGAAATGGGATGAGGAAATCTGCGCCCTGTTTGGGATTGACCCGAAAAACCTGCCAGAGGTATGTGATTCCAACTCCTGTTTCGGGGAGACAGATTTTGAAGGGCTTCTTCCTGCGGCAGTCCCCATCCACGGTGTGCTGGGAGACTCCCACGGCGCGCTCTTCGGACAGGGATGCCTGACGAAGGGGATGATGAAATCCACCTATGGGACAGGATCTTCCATCATGATGAATATCGGGGAAGAGCCGGTCTTAAGCACCCATGGGGTGGTGACCTCCCTCGCATGGAGCATGGACGGAAAAGTCAAGTATGTGCTGGAAGGCAATCTCAACTATACAGGGGCAGTCATCACCTGGCTCAAAGACGATCTGAAAATGATCGAAAGCCCGGAGGAGACGCAGGGGTTAGCGCAGCAGGCGGCGGCAGACGACCCGTTATATCTGGTTCCCGCGTTTTCCGGATTGGGAGCGCCCTATTGGGACAGCCGCGCCACCGCGATGCTGACCGGGATGACACGGACCACCGGGCGGGCGGAAGTCGTAAGGGCAGGCCTGGAATGTATCGCCTACCAGATTCAGGATGTGATCGAGGCCATGAGCGAGGACTCCCATGTAAAAGTCCATGAGCTGCGCGTGGACGGCGGCCCTACGAAAAATGCCTATCTCATGCAGTTCCAGAGCGATATTGCCGGGATTGACGTACAGGTGCCGGATTCCGACGAACTGTCAGGAATGGGGCCCGCCTATGCGGCAGGGATGGCGCTTGGCATCTGGGATGCGTCTGTTTTTGCTCAGTTAAAACGAAAAAAATATGCTCCCCAGATGGACGAAGGGCTTAGAAATAAAAAGTACGGGGGCTGGAAAAAAGCCGTGAAGAAAGTGTTGTCAGAATAAAGCCGTGTAGAAAGTATTTGACTGAAAAAAACTGCCATCCGATCGAATTTCGGATGGCAGTTTTTAGACAATGATATCAAAAATCTCTGCCGTTTTCTTCCCAAAAGATTCTGTTCTTGATATTTTCACAAATCTACGGGTAATGTTCCGCAAATTTTCGAAGAACATACTTCATATCAAAATGATGGCCGTGGATGTCATCTTCATTTAAAACACCTGTGATTTTTACATGCCTTTTATTTTCAGCATTCGGTTAGAACAACTTTACAAGTCCATTTATAAATTTCTTACAATCAAAAATCCCGCTGATTTTATAAAATACTTATAAATAAAAAGAGAAAGGAGCGCGGTCATGTTAAATATTTTAAGCGGCCATGCCCGGCCTCTGGAAAAGCCGGAATTTTCATGGATTCTGGAAGGAGATGAAGACCAGGTTCGGTTTGAAGTCCGGGTAAAAGACGCCTGCGGCGGAATCTACTGGGACAGCGGGGAAATCGAAGGCGGCAGCCGGCATAATATTGTATGTGATAAAGCTTTGAAGGATGAGAGTATTTATACGTGGGATGTAAGGGTTCAGGGGGCAGCCGGCGGCACGGCAGAATATCAGGGAGGAAAAATTTATACAAAAATCCGTTCCTGGAGTGCAAAATGGTTAGAACCTGACAGAGTCAGAAAACCGCTGACAGACAGCCTGGAACCAATCGAGCCCGTCGCAAAAGGAAAAATTCCGGGGAATTCTCTGGATAAGCTGGATGCGGTAACCTATTTCAGGAAGGAATTTGATTTGCCGGAGGTTCCGGCGCAGGCACTTGCCTATGCGGCAGCGCGCGGCATTTACACACTTTATATCAACGGAAGGAAGGTGTCGGATCTTTTTGCACCCGGGTACACTTCCTATGAGAAGCATATCGATTATCAGTGCTATGAAGTGACAGATCTGCTTCAGGCGGGAAAAAATGTTATGGCGTTCGGATTGGCGGACGGGTGGTATACCGGAAAAATCAGCGCCCTGGGAATCGGTCAGCAGTTCGGCACGGAAAATGCCATACTGGGACAGCTCAATATGGAGAATAAGGACGGCAGCCGGACGGTGGTTGCTACGGATGAAGGAGTGAGATGGTCTGAGGGTGCGATTCGCTATGCAGATCTGTATATCGGAGAATATTATGATTCTCATAATGTACAGGAAGGGTGGAACCGGGCGGATTTTCAAATGGATCATACCTGGAAGGCGGCAGTTGTCAGAGATTACGGATATGCAACGTTGGCCATGCAGACCATTTCCGGAATCAAAGAAATCAGGACGATCCGGCCTGAAATCCTGTTCGCCCCGAACGGGGACATGCTTCTGGATGCAGGAGAAAATATTGTAGGATATGTGTCATTTGAGTTGGATTTGAAAGCCGGGGATACCATATCGATGGAGCATAGTGAAACGCTCGACAGGGACGGGAACTATATCCAGAACATTATCGGACAGAACAAAGATCAGATGGACTTCTATGTTGCCTGTGCCGATGGCGCTGTAACCTATAAGCCGGAGTTTACATTCCATGGTTTCCGGTATGTACGTGTGAATGGCACAAAGGATGCCGATGAAGGGCATTATCGGATCCATGTAATCGGCACTCCGCTGCGAAAGACAGGAGAATTTACCTGTTCGGACGACCGGCTGAACAAACTGCAGGAAATCATCTGCAGGTCACAGCTTGGAAATATGATCAGTATTCCGACTGACTGCCCCCAGAGAGAGCGGACCGGATGGCTGGGGGACATGCAGGTATTTGCACCGACAGGCTGTTATGAATACGACATCGAGGAATTCTTAAGGCACTGGCTGGCAGATATAAGAAATGAGCAGCTTCCGGACGGTCAGATTCCGCATATCACCCCCTGCATGAAATCACACGATATTATGAAGCCGCCGGGAATCAAAGGAGTGTCCTCGGCAGGTTGGTCTGACGCGGCTGTGATCATTCCATGGAGGCTCTATGAAGCTTATGGGGATATCCAGATCCTGGAAGAAAATTTTGAAATGATTCAAAACTATATGGCTTCTGTAGAAGCACTGGCGGCAGAACTCCCGGCAGATTATGATGGGATGGACGACAGGCGCAAAGCAGTCCAGAAGTATCTGTGGAATACCGGCTTCCAGTATGGGGACTGGCTGATGCCGTCTGTCCAGATGTCCGGGAGGCCGATCTTTGAAGTGGTGGCACAGACGGGATATGTGGTGGCCACATTGATGCTCATGCTTACGACAGACATAACCGCAAAAATATGCGGCTTGCTGGGAGAACAAGAATTGTGCCGGCATTATCAGGAATTGAATGAAAAGGTACGGCAAGCCTTTGCAACGGAGTATCTCAATGAGGACGGAACTCTGACAAAAGATTATCAGGGGGTTTATGTCCTTGCCTTAAAGGCAGATGCGATACCGGAAGAACTAAGGCCGCGTGCTGTCAGGAGGCTTGAAGAGCTGATACATGAGAATCAGGATCTTCTGGATACGGGATTCCTCTCTGTAGCTTACCTGCTCCCGGTATTAAAGGAAAACGGATTAAGGGAACTGGCAAACACGCTGCTTTTCAGGGATGCGTGCCCTTCCTGGCTGTATGAAGTAAAGATGGGAGCCACCACGATGTGGGAATACTGGAATGGATATGCCCCTGACGGCACGCCGTCCGACTGTTCCATGAACCATTTTGCATTCGGATGTGTGGGAGAATATTTATTCCATGATATTCTGGGGATCCAGAGCAAAGACCCGGGGCGTGGTACGCTGGAGATTGCACCGGATATCGATTGCGGGCTGGCCTGGGCAAAGGGAAGTTATGAGACGATATGGGGAAACTGCAGAATAGAGTGGAAGAGGGAGGAAGGGCATACAATCCTGTGCCTGGAGCTCCCGCCGAATGTTACGGCCAAAGTCCGTACAGGCGGGCAGGACAAAGTATTGAACTGCGGAACTCACCGGATGGAATTATGAGCATGAAAGGAAGAAGGGAAAATCAATGAATACACCGGAGTTTAAAAGACTGATGCAGATTGGCGTCATTGTGAGAAATGTAGATGAAGCAGTAGCGAACTACGAGGCAATCGGGATTGGCCCATGGGAGGTTTCGACCATGGATAACCGTTTTCCGCCTTTTGACGACCTGAAGATTGACGGCCGGACACTTACCCAAAAAGGGCCGATTATTAAAACGGCGATGCTTTCAATCTATGGGCTGGAACTGGAACTCATTGAGCCGATCGCAGACACAAACTATAAAAAATGGCTTGACGAACACGGCCCGGGAATCCATCATGTGGCATTTGATACGGCAACACCTTATGAACGGCTTCTGGCCGGATGGAAAGAGAAAAACGGAAAGGATCCATGGGTGAGGGGGGAGGCAATCCATGGAGTTATGGATTTCTCATATCTGGATCTGAGGGAAGAATTGGGGCTTATCGTAGAATGTTATAAAAACCTTCAGCCCGGAAAACCGGCGATACCATATGATATGAAAGGAGAGATTATTTCATGAAAGCACTGATTTACTATGGGACTGGAAAATTAGAAATGGAGGAGCGTCCGATTCCCGAACCCGGGAAGAAGGACGTTCTTGTCAGGGTTGCCCGCGCCGGTATCTGCGGCTCGGATTTGACTGCCTATCTGGCAGACGGCATGAAAGTGGGAATCCTGTACAAGGGGCAGTTCGGGCATGACGGGCAGTTTGGGCACGAGATGGCGGGGACAGTTGAAAAAGTCGGTGAAGATGTAAAAGACGTGCATCCGGGGGAACGTGTATTTGTAAATCCGACTGTCTGTAAGAAAAACGGTATGCTGGGATGTGACATCGCGGGGGCATTTTCCGAGTATGTACTGGTGGAGGACGCTGCATATGGCTATAACCTGATGAAGCTGGCCGATGACGTCAGCTTTGACGAGGCTGTTGTGACAGAACCCCTGGCAGTGGGTACCCATGGAAAAAATTGTATTGACGTGAAGCCCCATGAAAATGTGGTGATTTTCGGCGCCGGGACCATCGGCCTGTGTACGTTGAACGCGGTTCTGGCAGTGGGATGCCAGAAGCCTGTTGTAGTAGATATGAATCAGGAACGCCTGAAACTGGCCGAGGGGATGGGGGCGGTTACATACCATCCTGATAGGGGAGAATTGAAGGAGTTCCTGCAGAGCCATTTTGGCAGGGCAGTCAATCCCTTTGGCATGACGAATCCAGATGTAGACGCATTTATTGATTGCGCGGGCGCACGTCCCATCATTGGCCAGATCATCGGGCTTGCAAAGGAGAAGGCAAGGATTGCGGTAGTCGCGGTGTATAAGACGGATATCGAGATCAGCGCGGCAGTACTCCTTTCCTCCCAACTGACGCTTAAGGGGTCCTGCGGATTTGAGCAGGCGGATCTGGTGGAGGCCTTTCATAATATTAATACGCACAGAACAGCGGCTCCGCAGATTGTGACGCACCATTTTGCCCACAGGGATGCGGTGGAGGCATTTCGGTTTGCGGCCGATCCGAAATCCGGGGCAATCAAAGTCGTGATAGATTATGACCTATGAAAAGTATACAAATTTCTATAAAATATACAAAACGTTCTGTGATAATCTTACAATCAAAAAACAGGGGATTTTTATATACTGTTATTGTCAAAAGAAAAAATAGTTACAAAAAGGAGGAGACAACTTATGAGTTCTGAGAATGTAATCCAGAAAGAAAAACAAGCCCGAAGCTGGCGTTTGGCTACGGTATCGGCGAAGTTGGCCAGCAGCTCAGCTGGTACATGATCAATAATTATCTGACGATTTTCTATACAGATATTGTTGGCCTGTCGGCTTCTGCAATTTCCCTGATCATGTTGATTGCCCGTGTGTGGGATGCGGTGAACGATCCGATTATGGGAAATATCGCGGACAAGACAGACACCCGCTGGGGAAAATTCCGCCCGTATCTGATGTTTGCACCGCCGTTTCTGGCAATCTTTAATCTGCTCACCTTTACCGTATGGCCGGTACAGGGAGCCGCGAAAGTCATTCTATGCCTGGTTTGTTATATCGGCACAGGCATGATATATACGGTTCTGGGAACTGCCCATGCAGCGATTGTGAATGTCATTGCGATTGATTCTCAGGTGCGTATGAATCTTTCCACGGCCCGCGGCATTGGATCCGGAGTCATCAGTATCGTTCTTTCCGCAGTAGTAATGCCGATGATCCTGTTTTTTGGACACAGTGACGCGCCGAACGGACAGGGGTATTTCTGGACGGCAGCCGTGTTATCCATAGTGATGATTCCGTGTTTCCTGACAGAGGCCGTGATTTGTAAAGAAACCTATACAGACAAGCTTCACGGGGCGCATACCCAGGCAGCACAGAAAAGCGCGGGCTTTCTCAGCAACCTGAAAGAGCTTGCAAAGAACGACCAGCTTCTGAGAATCGTGATCTCCACCCTGTTTGGGGCAATCTGTGTGACCGCCCGTATGAGCCTGCTGACATACTACATTATTTATGTGGTCGGAAACTATATGGTAATTTCTCTTGTATTTACGACCATGACGGTTGCCCAGTTGATTGGAACATTCCTGATTCCATTTGCGACGAAGACCTTTGGAAAGAAAAATTATATGCTGATTCTCTCAGGATTCATGATCGCGGGTTTTGTGGGGATTTATTTCTTCGGCGCAACAAGTACTCCGCTGCTGATGGTCTTAAGCTTTATGTGCGGCCTGTGTAATTCTTCGGGCGCCCTCAGCTATGGGATGGTTTCTGACTGTATTGAATATGGCGCATGGAAACTGGGGATGCGCCAGGAAGGCCTTGCGGCTTCTTTCCTTACCCTGGCTGTAAAATGCTCTACCGCAATCTGCGGCGTGGCCGGCGTGCAGTGCCTCGCCCTTGTGGGATATGTACCGAATGCGGAGCAGACGGCTTCTGCCATCACGGGGATTAATTTTGTGGTAAATATTATTCCGGCAATCTGCGGCGTTATCTCTGTCCTGCCCCTGTTTGGATATAAACTGACGGAGAAACGCGTTGCAGAAATCCGGGAAGAATTGGAAAAACGTGGAGAATAAAAAATAACGGTTTCATAGAAAATACCGGCCCGACTGTGTTATACTCGCATGGAACAATATATACAATCACTGTTTTCCAGATGGATTCGAGGAGAAAATATGGAACTTGATACAATATTTCAAATGACACAGTTGGAAAAGGCATTCAAAAAAATCTATGAAAAAGACGGCCATGAATTTCTGGAACAGCCTATGACCTATGAGCGTTATCTGCAGCTTGACGCGGATAAGAAAACGCTTTACAGGGAAATGGAGGCATATCACAGCACGGTTTTCAATAATGCATATGAAAATACTGTCATGGATATCAGTGCCAGCCCGGATTTGGGGTATGTGGAAATCGTGCAGCATGGCCGTTATAGTTACCCGATCCTGCATAACCATGAATACATCGAACTGGTTTACGTATACAGCGGACGATGTATGCATTTTGTGGAAAATCAGGCCTTTGAGATGAAGACAGGGGATCTGTGTATCCTGGCTCCCAATGCCATGCATGCAATATCTGTATATGAGGACGACGCGGTGCTGGTGAATATCATGATGAGCCAGAAATTGTTTGACGCCTCTTTTCTTAATATGATGCAGCGGAGCCCGATTCTGTCCGAATTCTTTGAAAGCGTTTTATACGAAAGAAAAGTAAGCCCGTATATCATCTATCCCACCGGACAGGACGAGCGGCTGCATGAGATGGTACTCCATATGGTAAAAGAGCGGCGGAAAAAGGATTATCTCTATAAAGAGAGCGTATCGCTGCTGGTCAGGCAGATGTTTATCCATATCCTGCGCCATTATGAACTGATGGCAATCGTCTCCGACCCCATCTGCCATATGCAGGAAAACCGGATCGTTGCGCTGATGGGCTATATTGCGGTCAATTACCGTTCCATTACACTGTCCCAGACGGCGGATTTCTTCGGATACAGCAGGGCGTATATGAGCCAGATCCTGAGTAAGTATACCGGTAAGACATTTACCGCGCTTGTCAATGAGGAAAAGATGAAAAATGCGGCAAAACTCTTGAGGGAAACCCGGCTTAGCCTTACAGAGATCGGGGTGGAGGTGGGCTGTTATGACGCCAGTCATTTTACCCATAAATTCAAAAAAATATACGGGATGACTCCTACGGAGTACCGTGCGCAGGAAACAGAGTAAACACAAGTTCTGACAGAGGATTAAAGCAATGAAACTGGGAAAAATTATTCATCTCGGCATTGTAGTCGAAAATGTAGAGCAGTCGGCCGCTGTTTATGAGAGCCGTCTGGGAGTCGGGCCATGGGAAATTCAAAATGCCGGAGAATTCTTCGACAGGATGAATGTAAGCGGCGGCAGAGGCCTGAAGATTAAAACAGCGATGTTTCATGGGGATGGTTATGAGATTGAGCTGATTGAGCCTACAGGTGACGGAATCTACGCAGACTGGCTGAAAAAACATGGGCCTGGGCTGCACCATCTGAAGTTTGATTCCGAGGATCGTTTTGAAACTGTTGTAGGAGAAGCGGAAGAGATATCCGGAAGGCCGCCTTATCTGGACGTGAAATGGCCTGACGGACGTCCGCTTGTTGCTTATGCAGATCTGCAAAAAGAATGTGGTCTGCTGATTGAGATATCACCAGGAGAAGAATAAGATGGCAGATTTAAAGAAAATTCTTGCCGGAGAAGGTGAAAATTATATTTTGCCGTTTCTCTGGCTGCGAGATCAGAGCGAAGAAGTACTTCGTACAGAAATGGAAAAAATTGCTGGCTGCGGGATACGCGCGGTTTGCCTGGAATCCCGCCCACACCCGGATTTTGGGGGGCCGGGCTGGTGGCACGATTTTGATATCGTGCTGGATGAAGCGAAAAAGAGGGGGATGAAAATCTGGATCCTGGACGACGCGCATTTCCCCACAGGGCAGGCAAACGGCCTGATTCCTGCAAAATATCCAGAACGGGCCAGAAAGTATGCCATGATGCAATATACGGACTGTGTGGGGCCGGTTGTGTGCGCCAGCCTGGATATCAGCCTGATGATGACAAAACAGTTTACATGGATGGATTTTGGCAAGCCGTCCAATAAGCCGCTGATTGACAAACAGGAGCTGATCAGCGTGACGGCGGCCAGGCTTATTGAGGGGGACGTCATTGACAGTGAGATTCTGGATCTGACAGACAAAGTGAAAGACGGGTGGCTCATCTGGGATATCCCGGAGGGAGTGTGGAGAATCTGTATTTCCTTTACAACCTATGATTTTGGCTCCAATAATGAGTATATCAATTATGTGGATCAGGCCTCTGTCGCGGCTTTGATCGAGGCGGTTTATGAGCCCCACTATGACCATTATGGGGATGAGTTCGGCAAGACGATCGCGGGATTTTTCTCTGACGAGCCGGGTTTTTACAACGTAGGCGGCTACCAGCCGGGAAACGCGATTGGACGCAGGAAAATGCCGCTGCCCTGGGGGGATGAACTGGAAACATTGATGGAACGCAAAAATCCTGGCTGGAAACAGAAGTTTCCGTATTTGTGGCTTGACGGCAGCGATCGGGGAGTGGTTCTTGAAAATCGCTACCGCTATATGGATCTGGTGTCGCAGATGTATTCCAAAAACTTCTCCTGCCAGTTAGGAGAATGGTGCAGCGCGCACGGGGTGGAATACATCGGGCATGTTATCGAGGACTTTGACGAGCACAGCCGCCTGGGCATGGGAAGCGGCCATTATTTCCGCGCGATGAAAGGGCAGCATATGGCCGGGATCGATGATATCGGAGGACAGATTATCCCGGGAAATCCTTACGGCATGCGCCATGGTGTTACGAGTGACAGCCAGGGCCAGTTCTATCATTTTGCCTTAGCCAAAATGGGAGCCTCCGCAGCGGCGGTGGATCCTGCAAAGCAGGGAAGGCTGATGTGTGAGGCATATGGGGCATACGGCTGGAATTTCGGAGTGAAAAGCATGAAATGGCTGACGGATTTTCTGTTGTTCCAGGGTGTGAACTATCTGGTTCCCCATGCATTTTCCATGGCCGATTATCCGGATATGGACTGTCCGCCGCATTTCTATGCGAGAGGCAATCATCCTCAGTATCCGTATTTTGCGGAACTCATGAAATATACAAACCGGATGTGCAATCTGCTAAATGGCGGCAGAAATGTACCTCAGGTGGCGCTGCTTTATCCGGGGGAACATGATTGGATGAATGAGTGCATGAAGCTGCAGGCGCCCGCGCAGCAACTGATTCAGCGCCAGATTGACTTCGAGATTATTCCGCTGGACGTGTTCGATGACAGAGAATATTACGGCGTACAGATGGAAGACGGCATTCTGACGGTGAATGGACGTACTATGAAAGCAATCGTTGTACCCCAGACTTCCTATATAGAGGCAAAAGAAGCCGCAGTTCTGAGAGAGGCGCGGGAGGCCAGAGTCCCGGTTATCTTTGTCAACAGCATTCCGGAGGAAATCATCGGTTCTTCAGAGGAGAAACTGGAGGGAGTACATGTTGCAGCGCTGTTTGATCTGGCTGATTTTATACATGGGCTGGGAATTTATGATTTGAAAGTGGAGGGTAAGGCGGAAAACCTTCTTACATACCATTACAGCAGGGAACAGGAGATCTATTGTTTCTTTAATACTGATTTAAGTAAAACCGTAGACGTAGAGGCCACCATTCCGGTTCCGGGCGATATGGCGGAATATGATGCTTTGGACAACTGTCTGTATCCGGCTGTCTGTAGAGATGGCAAGGTAAAGGTGAAACTGGCTCCTTATGAAAGCAAGATTCTCCTGGTTGGCAATCTGGATGGATTCGTTAAAGAACCCGCCCCGGCAGATGTGAACACATGTGCCGGGGCGGAAGAACCGGATTTTACGGTTTGGGATATTTCGAAAGGCTGGAACGTGTCAAAGGCAGCCGCCGTCCAATACCCGGATTTTCCGGAAGCAGAACAGATGGATACCCTGATTCCGATATCGGCTGTCTCTCCGGAGTTTTCCGGAGTCATGCGCTATGAAAAAACGGTTTCCCTGCCCGGCATTTCTCAATGTATCTTCAGGCCGGAATATGTTTATGGGCGGCGGAATTGTATGTAAACGGGATTTCCGCAGGAAAAAAGCTGACGCCCTCTTATAGATGGGACATCAGTAAACTTTGCCGGGAGGGGGACAATACCATCCTGGTAGAGGTTGCCAATACCCCGGCCCGTGATGCGAGAAAAGCCTTCAGCCCATTTGGGCCGGAGCGTGAGGTCATGGAACCGGCGGGGATGTTCGGAACAATAGAACTTCTGATAAAATAGCTTTCGTCAGGGGTCGCCACCTTCTCCGTTGCCTGTATCAGAAACCGTATGGGGCGGTTTTAAGGCTTTACATGAAAAATACCTTTTGTTATAATAACGGAATCAGCACGGAGAAGGTGAGGAAGATCATGCAGGATAAAACCAAAGTTATGAATGCAAGCCATTCGGATACAGAGAAAAGAGTTCAGGATTCGAAGACAGAGCAGGTCTATATCATCCGTTCCCAGCACATCAACCCGCAGGGCAGGCTGTTCGGCGGTTATCTGATGCAGTGGATTGATGAGATGGCAGGAATTGTCAGCAGGCGCCACTCGGGAAAAATGGTGACCACAGCTTCCATTGACAACCTGAATTTTAAAGCAGGAGCCTATCAGGACGACATGGTCGTTCTGATAGGCAGATTGACTTATGTAGGGCGCACGTCCATGGAGATCCGTGTGGATACCTATGTGGAGGATTATAAAGGGAACCGCAGGAGCATCAACAGGGCGTATATTGTCATGGTAGCGGTGGATGAGAACGGAAACCCGGTGGAAGTGCCGGGATTAAAAATCGAGTCTGAGTCGGAGCGCGCAGAATGGCTTGGAGGGAAAAAACGGTATGAACTGCGCAGGAAGAGGGGGATTGAAGGGTTCTGAAAAAGACGCGGTGTGAACGAACTTTCTTTTAAATTTATGGTTCTGGCCGGAAAAAACAGATTGACAATTCCTGCCAGAAACTATATACTAAACGAAACAAAGGGAGTAGCTTGCACAGAGATTTCTGTGTTTACTTAGCCGTCAATACGATTTCAGAATCCGGCTCTGTAATGAAATAGCGAGACTTTGCTGTTAAGGACAACGGCAGAGCCTCGCTTTTTTGCGCTTTGCCATGTCAGGTGTTTCCCAGGAACGCCTGTAAAGATATTCTGCGTTTGTCAGAGGCGTCTTTTCAGGATTTTTTGAGCACGCCTGGAATAGGAAGGAGGGATTCTGATGGAAATGTTGTTACAGGTGTTATTGTTGGCGGCAGGGTTCACGATGCTGGTCAAAGGGGCGGATCTGTTTGTGGACAATGCCTCGGGACTGGCGGCGAGATTTAAGATCCCGCAGTTGGTGATCGGCCTTACGATCGTTGCAATGGGGACGAGCATGCCGGAGGCGGCGGTGAGTATTTCCGCGGCATTGAAGGGCAGCGCGGATATCACGATCGGAAATGTTGTGGGAAGCAATATCCTGAATATCCTGGTCATACTCGGGCTATCGTCTGTGGTAGCTGTATTGCCGGTAGGAAAGTCCACGATCCATTATGAGATGCCCTTTCTCATAGGAATCACCGCCATACTTTTTGCACAGGGGCTGGACGGAACCGTGAGTCTGATAGACGGGATTGTCCAGGCGGGACTTTTTATCGTGTATCTGGCCTATCTTCTGGCTATGGCAAAAAAAGAGCCGGACAAGGGGGGGATTGACGGGGATGCAGAGGAGCCGGGGCAAAAGAGATTATGGCAGATTATTTTTCTGACCATCGCCGGGCTGGTGACCGTGGTGGCGGGAAGCGCTGTGGCAGTAGATGCGGCATCCGCTATTGCAAGGCTCCTCGGGATGAGCGAGCGGTTTATCGGGCTGACCATCGTGGCTCTGGGGACTTCCCTGCCGGAACTGTTTACCTCTGTATCCGCCGCCGGAAAAGGAAATTCAGATATCGCCATCGGAAATATCGTGGGAAGCTGCATTTTCAATATTTTATTTGTGGTGGGAATTTCCGCTCTGGTCACACCGGTGCCGTTTGCAGAAGGCTTCCGGTCTGACTGTATGGTTGCCGGGGCTGCGGCCGTGTTTCTGCTTTTGTGCTGCATCAGGGGAAAACAACTGAAGCGCTGGCACGGCGCTGCGATGCTGGCAGGATATGGAGCCTATTTTCTGTATATTTTAAAGTGAGGGAATGAGATGACATTTGCGGAGTTGATGATGTTTACGGTCAGGCTGCTTGCCGGAACGGGTGTATTTTTGGTCGGAGTGCACCTGCTGACCTCTAATATTGAGCAGTTGGCCACAGGGAAGATTAAGGATTTGTTTGAAAAAACGGCGGACAAGCGGCTTGTGAACGTAGGGATCGGCGCCGCGTCCACGGCGCTTATACAGAGTTCCGGGGTGACTACCGTGCTGATCGTGGGGTTTGTCAATGTGGGAATCATGAATCTGTATCAGGCGGCGGCCATGATCATGGGTGCAAATATCGGAACCACGATCACCGCCCAGATTGCGGCGCTCAGCGCATTTCCGGTTACTACGTACATTCAGGTCTGCGTATTTGCCGGGATTATGATGAACATGGTCTGTAAAAGTGATAATCTACAGAAGACCGGCCTGATCCTGGCGGGACTCGGCCTGGTTTTTACAGGCCTGTCCCTGATGTCGGACTCTATGAAAACCTATCATGAGGCAATACAAAATATTTTCGTGTCTGTGAGAAATCCGTTCCTGCTCTTCGGGATCGGCATTTTCCTCACAGCGCTGGTTCAATCCAGTTCTGCCACTACCTCGGTGATTATTGCCATGTCGGTGGCCGGCCTGACGATTGGTACCGGAGGCAATGAGGTGCTATATATCATCCTTGGTACGAACATCGGTTCCTGTGTGACGGCTCTGATGTCCTCTCTGACTTCCGGGGCAAATGCAAAAAGGGCGGGGCTGATCCACTTGATGTTCAATACCTTTGGCTCTGTTATATTTTTTATCCTGTTGATGTGCTGGCCTGATTTCATGAACGCCACATTCCGCAAATGGTTTGGGTCTGCGGCCACAGAGATCGCAATGTTCCATACATTTTTTAATGTCGCATGCACGTTGCTTTTTCTGCCGTTTTGCAATCTGTTCGTCAGAATATCGGAAATCATGATCAGGGAGAAGAGGGTGGACGCCCGGTTTACATACCTTGATGAAAGAATGCTGTCTTCCGCTTCCATCGCGATTTCGCAGTTGGAAAAGGAAATGGTTTTATTATCCGACGCCGCGATGGATTCTTTTCGGACGGCTTACCGGTCGTTCTACACGAGGGATAAGGGCATGATCGAGCCTGCCCAGGAAAAGATCAATCAGGCTAACCGTATCTATCATTCACTGGTAAACTACCTGATCCGGCTGTCCGCCCAGAGCAAGCTCTCTGAGGAAAAGAGCATATCCAGCCTGCACAATAATGTGGGGGACATTATGAGGATAGCCGAGATTGCGGATAATTTTACGAAATATACGCAGAGGACAGTTAAGCATGACCTTCATTTTTCCGGTAATGTGAAGGCAGAGATTGATGACATGGCAGGGCGCGTGGAAGAACTCTATTCTCTTACAAGGCGGCTTGTCCTGGAAAAAGAGGGGGAACTGCTGCTGCAGGTCGATGAGGTGGAAAACGAGATTGATGCTCTCCGAAAAAAACTGCTTAACCGGCATATTGAGCGGCTGAATTCGGGCGAATGCAGACCCGAGTCCAGCGGGGTGTACATCAATCTGGTGTCGAATCTGGAACGTCTCGGGGATCATCTGACCTATATCGCGCATACGGTGGATGTGGGTTGAACAGATACCCGCAAGCGTGTTATAATCATGATTAAAAAAGGGGAAGAGACGTATGGAATGGGCAGATGGAAAAATCAGATGCCGATGGGCAAATCCTAAAAATGAAAAATATATTCGATACCACGATGAAGAATGGGGAGTTCCCGTGTATGACGACCACAAATTATTCGAAATGCTGATACTCGAATCGTTTCAGGCCGGCTTGTCATGGGAGTGCGTGCTGAATAAGCAGGATAATTTCCGAAAAGCATTCGACAATTTTGATCTGGAAAAAGTCTGTTCATATGATGCAGAATATCAGGAAAAGCTGATGGATAATCAGGGGATCATCCGCAACAGACGAAAGATTGAGGCAGCGGTATCCAATGCAAAAATATTCCGAAGGATTCAGGAGGAGTTTCAAAGTTTTTCCAATTATATCTGGCATTGGACAGAGGGGAAAGTGGTGTATGAAAATGACCGGACGCGCTCAGAGCTTTCGGACACAGTATCTGCGGATCTGAAAAAACGGGGAATGAAATTTGTCGGGACTACGATCATTTATTCCTATCTGCAGGCAGTGGGAGTGATTTATTCTCATGAAGAGGGCTGTTTTTTGGAAGCGCATTCTAAGGAACTGTCATGATATATTTTTTATTCCCGCAAAGCGACGAGCCAAATGGACAATACCGGGATGTCCATTTGGCTCGTCGCTTTGCGGGAATTTGACTTTATAAGCGAATGGTAAGCCACACAGGATGCGGCCTGAAGCACAGGCAGGCATCCTATGTGAGTATGTAAAAAAGCATGTTTGCAGGATTATACCCAAAGTGTATCCATGACAGATCTATTCGCTTACATTATGCCGATGCATGGAAAAATCATATTGGCTGTATTCTGCAACGGTGTCTGTCACGCCGCGGTCATCTGCTTTTTTGAGCTGCTTGTCACGCTCTCTCTTAAATGCCTTTTCCTCCAGAATATTGCCGGGACCGGCTACGCAGCCGCCCACACAGGCCATTCCCTCAATGAAATCTTCCGGAAGCTTTCCTGCCTTTAAGAGCATAAGAGCCTTGCGGCATTCCGCGGCTCCGTTACACTGACGTACATTTAAGCCAGTGCTTCCGCCATGTTCCATATACGCCTGTTTTACGGCCTTTGTCACACCGCCGGAATTCGAGTAGCCTTTTGCATGGATACTGCCGTTCTGTGCCTCTTCTAAGGTGGCGGGCTCTAACTTGATTTTTTTCGCCCGGAGCATTGCCTGAAATTCTTCAAAGGTAAGAACCAGATCTGCATTTTCTCCTTCCCGATCCTGATCCTGCCCTGCCTCGCTCTTTTTCGCGATACATGGTCCGATAAAGATACAGACTGCGCCCGGATGCATCGCTTTTACAAGCCTTGCCGTTGCCGCCATCGGTGAAACCGTGGTAGAAATATGGTCGGAAAGTTCCGGGAAATGACGGCGGATCAGATGGACAAAAGCCGGGCAGCAGGAGGTAGTCATCTTTTTGCCGGCCTCATGCGCTTCCGCCCATTCTTTTGCTTCGGAATCAGATACAAAATCTGCTCCGATGGCCACGTCTACCATATCTTTAAATCCCATTTTCTTTGCTGCTTTCCGGATGGACTCCATCGTGATATCCATGCCGAACTGTCCCTCCGCAGCAGGGGCTACCAGTGCATAGACCGGCCGATCGCCTTTCAGATAGTCAATGACCTCGATCATACGGGAACTGTCTGAGATTGCCCCGAACGGGCATTTGCTGATGCAGGAGCCGCAGCGGATACATTTCTCATCATCGATCCAGACCCTTCCGTCCTCGTCCGCCTGAATTGCGTCCACCGGGCAGGCGCGGCGGCAGGGGCGCATGATGTCCACGATTGCGTTGTACGGGCACGCATCATAGCACTGGCCGCATTCCTTACATTTTTCAGGATTGATATAAGCTCTGTCCCGGGCAATGGAAATCGCGCCGAAACGGCATGCCTGCATACATTTTTTCCCCATGCACTTCTGGCAGTTATCTGTCACCGTAAAACGGGTGATAGGGCAGTTCTCACAGGCTGACGGGAGAATCTTTACCGTATTGTGGCAGGGCTCGCCGTCTGCCGGATTGATATTTTTCGCAAGCATGATTCGCTCCCGGACAATCTCACGCTCTTTGTGGATACAGCAGCGGAATTTTGGTTTGTTGCCGGGCAGGATCTCGTAAGGCAGTGTCGCCTCGATCTTGTGCAGGTTCCCCTCAAAGGCCGCTTTGGCAACCTGATAGAGGACTTCGTCTTTTACCTCTCCAATGGTATCATTCTCGTGTATCATACTATGATTCCTTTCTTATGTAATGAATTATGATATGTTTCCTTAGAGCGTTTTTATTTTAACATAAAATGAGCCGTGAAACAACCGTCAGAGGAAATAAAAATGCTGGTTATAGAAATAAAGATTTACAAAAAAGAGACCTCTTATCGAGTCTCCTTTTTGTGGAAGCTGCCGTAAATGATAAATAGAAAAAGAACGAAAATAGATGTCATGGCCTGGAGGAAACTCCTGGATGATTGAGCCGGAAGATCACCTGAACCGGACGTAAAGTGCCCTGCTATGCGGCTAACCACAAAAGGGGCTGTCGGGAAATAGATAGTCCAATGCATTGGAGGTGGCGATACATATGT